>JBFWQM010000135.1:0-14768 GCA_050249455.1 Rhodospirillaceae bacterium
CTGCGCCAGCATGCTCAGGTCGGCGCGGTCCCAGCCGTGCGTGGTCAGCTCGTTGACCGCCGCCTCAAGCGATTCGGCGGACTGGAACGTCGCCGTCATCTCGCGAACCGTCTCGGCTGCCATCGTTTCCTCGCTGCCTGTTCCAGCGAACGGAACGCAGGCGCCGCCGCATCGTTCCCGGACGGCGCCGGCCGCGGTCAGGGGACTTCCCTGATCGGGATGCGCAGGTAGCGGGTGCCGTCGTCGTCCGGCGGCGGCAGACCGCCGGCGCGGATGTTCACCTGGATCGACGGCAGTAGCAGCGTCGGCACCGCCAGGGTGGCGTCGCGCTTCTCGCGCATCGCCACGAAATCGTCCTCGCCGACGCCGTCGTGCACGTGGATGTTGCCCGCCCGCTCCGCCGCCACCGTGGTCTCCCACGCAAAGGTGTCGCGGCCGGGGGCCTTGTAGTCGTGACACATGAAAAGGCGGGTTTCTGGCGGCAGCGCCAGCAGGCGGCGGATGGAGCGATAGAGCGTGCGCGCGTCGCCGCCCGGGAAGTCGGCCCGCGCGGTGCCGTAGTCGGGCATGAACAGCGTGTCGCCGACGAAGACGGCGTCGCCGATCCTGTAGGCGACGCAGGCCGGCGTGTGGCCCGGCGTATGGATCGTCTCGACGGTCAGCTCCCCGATCGCGAACCGCGCGCCGTCCTCCAGCAGCCGGTCGAACTCGGCGCCCTCGCCCGATACGTCCTTGGCGTTGAACACCGGCCGGAAGATGCGCTGCACGTCGCGGATGTGGGCGCCGATCGCGACCCTTGCGCCGGTCTTCGCACGGATGTGCGGCGCCGCGGTCAGGTGGTCGGCGTGGGCATGCGTCTCCAGCACCCAGTCGATGGCGATGCCGGCCTCGCGCGCGGCGGCCAGGATGGCGTCAGCGCTGCGGGTCGACACCTTGCCCGACCGCTGCTCGAAGTCGAGCACGGGGTCGATCACCGCGCCGCGTCGCGTCGCGGGGTCGGAAACCAGGTAGCTGACGGTATTGGTCGGCTCGTCGAAGAAGGCCCGGATCACGGGTGCGGCGCGCCCGGTCATGTCGCAACTCCCCTCGCTGGTGGCTCTTGACACGTATATAAGCATACACTAAATTAGCTTCAACTAATTTATTGGAGCTTCGATGCCCACCGCCGCGCCCTCCCTGGAAGCCTTCGAGGCGAACGCCGCGGAAGTCGGCGCCGTGATGCGCGCGCTCGCCAACGAGCGGCGGCTGATGATCCTGTGCCGGCTGGTCGAGCGGCGGGAGGCGTCGGTGAACACGCTGGCGGCGGAGATCGGACTGGGCCAGTCGGCGACCTCGCAGCACCTCGCGAAGATGCGGGAGGAGGGGATCGTCGCCTACCGGCGCGACGGCCAGACCCTGTGGTACCGCATCGCCGACCCGCGCATCGCCCGCATCCTGAAACTGCTGCACGACCTCTATTGCCGTGGCGATTGACCGCCGGCCACGCGAAGGAGCCCTGCCATGCCGCTGCCCCTGATCACCCCCGCAGACGCCAGGCGCCTGATCGAGAACGGCGCCGTCCTGGTCGACGTGCGCGAGCCCGCCGAGTACGCGCGCGAACACATTCCCGGCGCCGTCAACCGCGCGCTCGGCACGCTGGACGGCGGCCCGGTCGCGCCCGGCGCGCCGGCGGTCGTCTTCCACTGCAAGAGCGACGGCCGCACGCGGGCCAACGCCGACCGCCTGGCCGCTGCGGCCGGGGCGGACGCCTATATCCTGGGCGGCGGCATCGATGCCTGGCGCGCCGCCGGCTTGCCGACCAAGGTGGACCGCCGCCAGCCGATCGACATCATGCGCCAGGTCCAGATCGCCGCCGGCAGCCTGATCGTCGCCGGCGGCGCGCTCGGCTTCCTGGTCGATCCGGCGTGGTTCTGGCTGCCGGTCGCGGTCGGGGCCGGGCTGGTCTTCGCGGGGGTGTCCGGCACCTGCGGGATGGCCAGCCTGCTGCGCCGCATGCCCTGGAATCGCGTCGCGGCGCAATAATCGCCTCGCCGGGACGGGGCCGCGACCCTATATCGGAATCATTCCGCCCCGATTCGCCTGCCGCCCGATTCTGCGAGAATTCCGCCGGCCGGGTTGGCTATGATCGCGCCCGGGGCAGGCTCGCGACAACTGGGCGCAGAGAGTGACAGCGTGACGAACGGCACGTCGCCGCCGGGCGAGACGACCAGGAGCGAACGGCCGCGTGCCTACGCCCGGACCTACGACGGACTGCCCGACGGCGCCCAGGCGGGGGTCGGCGGCGACGCGCGCATCCTGTGGCGGATCTGCCGGCTGGCGCTGCGCTACCGCTGGCGGATCGCGATCGCCGTGGCGGCCACGGTCATCGCCGCGCTGTTCCAGCTCGTCATCCCGCGGCTGCTGGGCGAATCGGTGAACTACGCCCTCGGCCTCCTGCAGGGCGGCGCGGCCTCGCGCGAGGCGGCGCAGGCGGCGCTGTTCCACGCCGCGCTCCTCCTGTTCGGCGCCTCGGTGGCGCGCGGGGCGTTCACCCTGGTCCACAACTATGTCGGGGAGTCGGTGGGCCACCATGTTGCCTACGACCTGCGGCTCGCGTTCTACGACAAGCTGCAGCACCTCAGCTTCGGCTTCCACGACCGCGTCCACACCGGCGAGCTGATCACCCGCGGGATGCTCGACCTCGACGGCGTGCGGATGTTCGTCAACACCGGGCCGTTGCGCGTGCTGCTGCTCGCCATCCTCGTCGGCGTCGGCGCATGGCTGCTGATTTCGGCCGATCCCGTGCTCGGCCTGCTCAGCCTCAGCTTCGTGCCGTTCGTCGCCTGGAACTCGTTCACCGTGCGGCTCCGCCTGCGCTACCTGTGGAACCTGCTGCAGGACAAGATGGGCGTCCTCGGCCGCATCATGGACGAGAACCTGACCGGCATCCGCGTCGTGCGCGCCTTCGGCGCCGAACGGCACGAGATGGCGCGCTACGATGCGGCGGCCGACGACGCGATGGCGCTGTCCGACCGTCGCATCGGCATCCGCGTCGCCTCAACCACGGCGATGAGCTTCGCCTATTTCGTCGCGATGGGCCTGGTCCTGTGGGTCGGCGGCATGCGGGTCATCGACGGCGCGATGACGGTCGGCAAGCTGACCGAGTTCCTGACCTACATCACCATCCTGCAGGCGCCGGTGCGCCAGCTCGGCCTGGTGGTCAACTCGTTCGCGCGGGCGACCTCGTGCGGCGCGCGGCTGTTCGCCGTGCTCGACCTGGAGCCGGAGATCCGCGACCGTCCCGGCGCGCGGCCGCTCGCCACGACCGGCGGCACGGTGCGGTTCGAGGACGTGTCCTTCGCCTATGCCGGCGGCCCGCCGGTGCTGCGGAACGTGTCGTTCGAGGTCCGCCGCGGCCGGACGCTCGGCATCGTCGGCCCGCCCGGCAGCGGCAAGTCCACGATCGCGCACCTGTTGCCGCGCTACTACGACCCGACCGGCGGACGCATCGCGATCGACGGCCAGGACATCCGTGACGTGACGCTCGAATCGCTGCGCCGCGCCGTGGTCGTGGTGCAGCAGGACACCTTCCTGTTCACCGCGTCGCTGGAGAACAACATCGCCTATGGCGAGCCGTGGGCCGACGACGAGACCGTCCAGGACGCGGCGTCGCTGGCCCAGATCGACGGCTTCGTCGGCGCGCTGCCGGAAGGCTACCGCACCCTGGTCGGCGAACGCGGCGTGTCGCTGTCCGGCGGGCAGCGCCAGCGCGTCGCCATTGCCCGCGCCGCCATGCTGCGCCCGGCGGTCCTGGTGTTCGACGATTCGATGGCCGCGATCGACGCCGGCACGGAGCGGCGCATCCGCCAGGCGCTGCGCGCCCATGCCGCCGACTGCGCGACCGTCGTTATCTCGCACCGCCTCGGCGCGCTGGCCCATGCCGACGAGATCCTGTTCCTGGAAGACGGCCAGGTGGTGGAGCGGGGCAGCCACGAGGCGCTGATCGCCGCCGGCGGCCGCTACGCCGCCCTGTTCGCGCTGCAGAGCCGCGACCCGTCGCCGGTGCTGGTCGGCGAGGCGGCAAAATGACCGCGCTGCCCAACGATGCGATGCCGCCGCGCGCGGTGGTCGGCTCGCAGATCAGCCGCGACGAGGAGATGTTCGGCGCCGCCTTCAACGGCCGCGTGGTGCGCCGCTTCCTGTCCTATGTCCGTCCCTACCGCCACCGCATCTACGTCGCGCTGGCCGCGGTGGTGGTGTTCACCGCCGCGCAGCTCGCCATTCCGCTGGTGATCCGCCACGCCATCGACGACGCGATCGTCGGCGGCGGCGGGCCCGATGTCATGTCGCTCGCGGTCGCGGCGTTCTTCACGCTGGTGGTGGTCAACCACGCCGCGAGCTGGATCCAGGACCGCCTAGTCGGGCTGACCGGCGAGCGGGTGATCTTCGAGCTGCGCCGGTCGATGTTCGCGCACCTTCAGGAGGTCGCGCTCGCCTTCATGGACCGCACCGAGGTTGGGCGAATGATGTCGCGGCTGCAGGGCGACGTGAACGCGCTGCAGGAGTTCCTGGAGAACACGATCGCCGCCTTCGGCGACCTCCTGCTCCTGGTCGGCATCATCGTCATCATGGTGGCGCTCGACCTGCAGCTCGGCCTCCTCACCCTCGCCGTGGTGCCGGCGCTGTTCGTGGTGCGGATGATCTGGCTGCCGCGGGCGCGGGTGGTGTTCCGCCGCGCGCGCGAGACCAACTCGATCGCCAACGGCGCGCTGGCGGAAGGCATCCACGCCGTACGCACCGTCCAGGGCATGCGGCGCGAGCCGGTCAACTTCACGCTCTACGCCGAGAAGGCGCAGGAGAACCTGCGCGCCCACCTGCGCTCGGCCGCCTACGCGCAGGTGATGGTGCCGATCGTCGATACGCTGACCGGCGCGGCGATGGCGACCGTGGTGGTCCTCGGCGGCGCGATGGTACTGGACCGCACGCTGGACGTCGGCGTCATGGTCGCGTTCCTGTTCTACGTGCAGCGCTTCTTCGACCCGATCCGCACCTTGACCATCCAGTACAGCGTCATGCAGCGCGCGATGGCGTCCGGCACCCGCATCTTCGAGGTGCTGGACGTGCCCAAGACCATCGCCGACAAGCCCGACGCGCTCGACCCGCCGGCGATCCGCGGCGCGATCGAGCTGCGCCACGTCACCTTCGGCTACGTCCGGAACCAGCCGGTGCTGAAGGACATCAGCTTCGCCGTCGCGCCGGGCGAGACGGTGGCGCTGGTCGGCCCGACCGGCTCGGGCAAGACCAGCATCACTGCGCTGCTGCACCGGTTCTACGACGTGTGGGACGGCCAAGTGCTGATCGACGGCCGCGACGTGCGCGACTATGCCCGCGACGCGCTCGGCCGCCACATCGCCATGGTGCTGCAGGACCCGTTCCTGTTCACCGGCACGATCTTCGAGAACATCCGCTACCGCACCGGGGAGGCGACCCGCGCCGACGTGGAGCGGGCGGCCCGCACCGTCGGCGCGCACGACTTCATCGAATCGCTGCCCGACGGCTACGACACGGTGCTGGACCAGCAGGGGCGCAACCTGTCGCTCGGCCAGCGCCAGCTGCTGTCGTTCGCCCGCGCGCTGGTGGCCGACGCCCGCATCCTGATCCTCGACGAGGCGACGGCCAACATCGACTCCTATACCGAGCGCCGCATCCAGGTCGCGCTCAAGCGCCTGCTGGAAGGCCGCACCGGCGTCGTCATCGCCCATCGCCTGGCGACCATCCGCGGCGCCGACCGCATTGTCGTGCTGCAGGAAGGCCGCATCGTGGAGACCGGCACGCATGAGGCCCTGATGGCCGCCGGCGGCCTCTACGCCCGGCTCTATTCGCTCAACTACGCCTCGTTCGACGACGTGCCGGACGAGCTCGTGCAGGCGGCGCTGGCGGCGCCGGGCCGGACCTAGCCGCCTTCCAACCGGCCCGGCTGCATCCTATAGTCATCGGCAGCGGCGGACGAGAGGTGCGTCATGAAGCTGATCATCGCGATCATCAAGCCGGCGCGGCTCGACATGGTGCGCGAGGCGCTGTCGGCCGTCGGCGTCGAAGGCATGACGGCTTCGGAAGTGAAGGGCTTCGGCCGCCAGAAGGGCCAGGCCGAGATCTACCGCGGGGCGGAGTACCACGTCGCCTTCGTGCCCAAGGTGAAGCTGGAGATCGTGGTCGAGGAGGCGCGGCTCGACACGACCATCGACGCCATCTGCAAGGCCGCCCACACCAACCGCATCGGCGACGGCAAGATCTTCGTGCTCGACGTCGAGCAGGCGATGCGCATCCGCACCGGCGAGACTGGCCGCGACGCGCTCTAGCTATCATAAGTCCAGGGAGGCAGCATGACGGATGCGGCGAAGCCGATCCGCCGCGTGGTGACCGGCCACGACGGCAACAACGTGGCGAAGGTGATGACGGACGGGCCGGCGACCAACGCGAAGTTTCCCGGCAATGGCGTCGTCTCGACCATGATCTGGTGCACCGACGGCGCGCCGGCCGAGATCCCGGTCGGCGAGACGTTCGAGGACATGGGCACGCGCGTCCTCGGCACGCCGCCGCCGCCGCACGGCACCCGCTTCGCCATCATCGACTTCCCGCCCGGCGCGCCCAGCCGGATGCACCGGACCGAGACGGTGGACTACGTCCTGGTGCTCGCGGGCGAGATCGACATGGACATGGACGATTCCACCGTCCACCTGAAGGCAGGCGACGTGATGGTCCAGCGCGGCACCAACCACGCTTGGGTCAACCGCAGCGCGGCGCCGGCGCGGGTCGCCTTCGTGCTGATCGACGCCAAGCCGCTCGGCATCGGCCACGCCGTGGCGCCCCAGGGCAATGCGTGAGGAGACAGAGATGGCGCGCGTCCCGGACCTGAAGCCCGACGAGCTCTCCGACGTCCAGCGCAAGGTCGCTGCCGAGATCGCCGCCGGCCGCGGCGGCGTGGTGCGCGGCCCGTTCGCGCTGTGGCTGCGCAACCCCGAGCTGGCGGGCGAGGCGAGCCGGTTCGGCAGCCTGCTGCGCGTCGGCACCTCGGTGCCCCGGCGGCTGTCGGAGCTCGCGATCCTGATCACCGCGCGGCACTGGACCGCGCAGTACGAATGGTACGCCCACGAGACCGCGGCGCGCGATGCCGGCGTCGCCGACGACATCATCGAGGCGATCCGCCACCGCCGCGCACCCGCGTTCAAGGCGGCCGACGAGGCAGCGGTGCACGCGATCTGCACCGAGCTCTACCAGACCAAGGCGGTCAGCCCCGCGACCTACGAGACGGCGAAGGCCGCGCTCGGCCAGCAGATGCTGATCGAGCTCGTCACCATCGCGACCTTCTACGCGATGATCGCGATGATCCTGGTGACGTTCGAGGCGCCGCTGCCCGAAGGCGCCGCCACGCCGCTGCCGGCGTAGGCGGCGAATTCCTTCTATTGTCGTCCTCCGGCTTGACCGGAGGACCCATGCGACGCGTCGACGTGCGGCAGAATGGGTTCTCCGGCCAAACCGGAGAACGACAACAAGAGGAAGACGCGTGAGATCGCGCTAAAAGCCGGCGGAGGCGGTTTCGCGCTCACCGCTTCTTCCGCCGGCCCGCCTTCTCCAGCAGGTGCCCGCAGCCGGCGCGGGTCGCCCAGTATTCCCAGGCGCGGTACATCTCCGGCGCGTCGGGGTCGGCGGTCAGGCGGCGGTCGATCTCGCCCTTGTGCAGCGGCTTTACCCGGCCCATCTGCATCGCGATGGTATAGACCCGCGCGTTGCGCGGCATGTTGACGGAGACGCGCACCGCCTCCGACAGCGTGCGGCCCCACGCGGCGAAGCCGTGGCCGCGCATCAGGACGACCCGGCCGTCGGCCAGCCGCTGGGCGAGGTCGCGGCCCTGCGCCATGTTGGCGACCAGGAGGCTGGTCGCCGTGCCGAACCTGTCGGCGATGTCCCACACCGGCACTTTGTGGCCGATCACGCCCGACGAATGCAGCACCGGCTTCAGCGGCTTGGCGGCGATGGTGAACGGCAGCACCTCCTCGGCATGGCTGTGCACCACCGACTGGGCTTCCGGCCGGCTCTCGTAGATCGCGCCGTGGATGAAGCGCTCCAAATACGGGTTGCGCCGGTCGCCGCCGACCGGCGTGCCGTCGAGCTCGAACTCCATGATGTCCTCGCGCGTTACCAGCTCGGGGCTGCGCGAGCACGATAGGAAATAGCGCCGCGGGTTGCCGGGGTGGCGGATGCTGACGTGGCCATAGGCGTCCACGACATCCTCGTTGGCGAGGATGCGGTTGGCGACGACGAGGTCGCGCAACGCGCGCTCCAGCTCCTTCATGGCCGGTCTCTCCCTGATGCCCGCCGCCACGCTAGCATGCGCATCGATTCGCGCGCGGCGGCCGCGTAGACTGGCGGTGCATCGCCGAACGGGGAGAACGCCATGCAGGTCCGCCGCATCATCACCGGCCACGACGCCGCCGGGAAATCGACCGTCACGATCGACGACCTCGCGTCCAACGCGACCTCGCGGCGCCCCGGCCACCAGTCGCGGCTGATCTGGGTCACCGATTCTGCACCCGCGAAATATGCCGGTTCGGCCGACGAGGGCGCGCGCCAGGTCGGCCGGCCGCCGCCGCCCAGGGGCACCGTCTTCCGCGTGATCGACATCGGGCCCGGCTGCACCGCGGAGATGCACCGGACCGAGACCGTGGACTACGTCATCGTCATGTCCGGGGAAATGGACATGGTGCTGGAAACCGGCACCGTGCACCTCAACCCGGGCGACGTGATCGTGCAGCGCGGCACCCTGCACAACTGGGTCAACAACGGCACCGAACCCTGCCGCATCGCCGCCATCCTGATCGACGGCCAGCCGTGAGCCGGTGCTAGGATAGCGCAGGAGGCCCCGCCATGCCGATCGCCGCCACGCCGCTGCACCCGCTGTTCGCCGCCCGGCTGGACGGCGCAGACCTGCGCCGGGCGGACGACGGGGACGTCGCGGCGATCCTCGACATGATGGCGCGCTACGGCGTCTGCGTCGTGCCGCACGACACGCCGCTGACCGACGAGGAGCATATTGCCTTCTCCGCGCGGCTCGGCCCGATCGAGCGCAAGCCGATCCTCACCTGGTCGGGCGGCAAGCCGCCGCGCATCCCCCATTTCGAGATCATCGACCAGAGCAACCTCGACGAGAACGGCGCGATCTTCCGCGAGGACGACCGCCGGCTCGCGTTCAAGCGCGCCAACCGGCTGTGGCACACCGACGTGTCGTTCCATCCGGTGCGCGCGACCTATTCCGTCTTCTCGTGCCATCTGATCCCGCCGGGCGGCGCGCCGACCGAGTTCACCGACATGCGCGCGGTCTACGACGCTCTGCCCGACGCCACGAAGGCGCGGCTCGACGGGCTGGTCGGCGAGCACTCCTACTGGCATTCGCGCGTGCTCGGCGGCGGTCCGGAGCCGACGGCGGAGGAGCGCGAGTCGCGGCCGCCGGCGCACCACGCGCTGGTGCACGTGCATGCGCCGTCCGGCCGCAAGGCGCTCTACCTCGCCTCGCACATCGCCCGCATCCTCGGCATGCCGGACGACGAAGGCCGCGCCCTGGTGCAGGAGTTGACCGCGTTCGCCACCCAGCCGCGGTTCGTCTACCGCCACCACTGGCAGGTCGGCGAGATCGTGATCTGGGACAACCTGTGCACCATGCACCGCGCGACGCCGTTCGACGACACGCGCCATCCGCGCGACATGCGCCGCACCACCTGCCGCGAAGGCGCGCTGGCGCAGGAGGCGCTGCTCTGACCCTGCCCGCCGAGCCGGCGCTGTCGTTCCGGCCCAACATCTTCGCAAAGGAACGGCACTTCCGCCTCGGCCCCGGCGCGCTGGTGTGGGATGCCGGCGGCCGCGACAACGGGATCGCCTATGCGGACGTGACGCGGCTCAATGTCTACACCGCGCCGCTCGGCGTCGCGGGGCTGCCGCTTCGCCGCTGCGTGGTGCGCAGCCGGCGCGGCGGCCGGATCGTGCTTCAGGGCACCCACTACGTGCGCCTCGGCGTCACGGAAGACCGGCGCGACGCCTATGGGCCGTTCGTCGACACGCTGGTACGCCGCGCCGCGGCCGCCAACCCGGAACTCGCCGTAATCGTCGGCCAGTCCTGGGCGATGTGGCTGGTCTGGCTCGCCATCCTGGCCGGCATCGTCGCGGTATCGGTCCTGTCGGTCGTGGCGCTGATCGACGGCGACTTCCCGTGGCAGGCGGCGATCTTCGTTGCCCTCGTGCTGGGGTTCGCACCGACCGCCTGGCGCATCGTCCGCCGCGACCGTCCCCGCCGCGTCGCCGCCGGCGATTTCACCGCGGCGATGCTGGACTGAACCGCGGCGGCGCGGGCGCCGAAGACCGGCCCGCGCCGCCGTCAGGCCGGCTTCAGTCCTCGCCTTCCAGCCGCTTCATCCAGATCGAGATCACGGCCGGCTTGCCGTTGCGGATCTGGGCGAGCCCGCGCTTCAGCGCCGGCGCCACCTCGGCCGGATCGCGCACGGTCTCGCCATAGGCGCCGGCCGCCTCGGCTTCCTTGGCGAAGTCGATCGGCGGGTCGAAATAGCCGCCCTCGAACCCGGCCTTGGCAGCATAGCTGCCCTCACCGTAGGCGCCCTTCACCCGGGTGGTGCCGGTGGTGTAGCTGCGGTTGGTGTAGACCACGACCATGAACGGCGCGCCGTGATGCGCGGCCGACCACAGCGCCGGCGCCGGCGTGCCGAACATGTAGAAGCCGTCGCCCGACGTCACGATGATGTCGCGATCGGGCGCCGCCAGCTTGGCGCCCAGCGCCGCGCCTGGCCCCCAGCCGCCGCTGGAGCCGGGGTTGGCGAAGTACGAGCCGGGGCGCGAGCAGCCGACGAAGTCGCGCACCCGCGGCCCGGGTAAGGTGTCGTCCAGCAGGATGCAGTTGTCGTCCAGGATCTTGTTGACGTTGTAGCTCACCCACAGCGGGTCGATCGGGCTCGAACTGCCGCGCGCCACCGCGTCGCGGTCGAACTCCTCGAACCGCGCCTTCGACGCGGCGGCGAGCTTCGCCGACCGCTCGGCGATTCGGTTGCGGTCTTCGGCGGTGAGCGCCGACTTCACCGCCGCGGTCAGCGCGCGGATGGCGCGGGTGGGATCGGCGTTGATCCGAACGTCGGCGGTGAACTCGTAGGACGGGGTGCGCAGCTTGATCGAATCCTGGCCGATCGCGGCGATCCAGGCGTCGGCCGGCGGCGCGTTGCGGTTCGGCACCCACGGCACCTCGGCGTCGACCACCAGCACCACGTCGGCCTGCGACAGCGACGGCTGGCCCTGGTACATCGGGTGGCGCAGCGGCAGGCACAGATAACCCTTTTGCACCGAATCCACCGCCGCCATGCCGACCAGCTCGCACAGCGCCGCCAGCGCCGGCACCGACTCCGGGTTGCGGCCGGAGCCGGAGACCACGGCGACCGGATGGCGCGCGCGCGCCAGCCGCTCGGCGATCTCGGCGATCGCGTCGGCATCCGGCGCGGCCGGGCGCGGGATGCCGAGCTGGTCGGCCGACGGGAAGCGCGCGTTCTTCGCCGGCAGGAAGGTCAGCTCCTTGGGGAACGACAGGTAGACCGGCCCGCACGGCTCGCTGCGCGCCACCTGGATGGCGCGGCTGACGATCATGCCGGGGTTGTCCTGCCACGCCAGGCGGTGGTCCCACTTGGTGTAGTTCCGCACGATGCCGTTCTGGTCGTAGGTCTCCTGCATCCACAGGTGCCCGCCCTCGTCGCGGCTGCCCTTCATGGTGCCGGCATAGGCGGTCGGCGGGAACCCGGCGGTCATGACCACCGGCAGGCCGCTGCGCCACGCGGTGTGGATCGCGCCGCCGTAGTGCATGGTGCCGCAATCGACGTGGGCGGCGGTGGCGGCCGGCCGGCCGGCGACCGCGGCGAAGCCCAGCGCGGCGTTCAGGCTGGCGTGCTCGTGCGGCACGGTGATCAGGCGGATCAGCGCATTATGGCCCTTGGCGCGGGCCTTCGCCGTCGCCTCCTGGAAGAAGCCGATCTCCGAGCCTGAGGTGAAGAACAGGTGGTCGATGCCGCCGGCGGCCATCGCCGCCACGATCGCGTCGCCCGTGTCCTCGGTCTGCGCCTCGACCCACGACGTCTCGCCCGTGCTCATCCGGTTTCTCCCTGTTCCAGCCTCGATGGCCCATCTTCGTTGAGAACACCGCGGATGTCACGCCGGGCCCCCGAGTCGGCTCCTGACATTCGTTCGGCCTTCCTTCTTTTCTTGTCGTTCTCCGGCTTGACCGGAGAACCCATCTGCCCGTGCATCGACGCGCCCAAGCCTGGGTCCTCCGGTCGAGCCGGAGGACGACAACTGGGAAGAAAGGCGCACACAGCCGAATGACGGCTAGAGGATGATGCTGACCTTGCCGTGCGGGCGCAGCGCGTCCTGGGCCAGGACGGCGCGGCGGCGGCGGAAGCGCAAGGTGCCGTCGGGCTGCGGCGCCAGCAGGTGGTGGTAGGCGCCGACGAAGGTGTCGGTGGCGCCCTTGCGTGACCGGGTGACGTTGAAGTTGGCGGTCGCCGCCACGTCGCCGCCGTCGGCCGGCGCCACGCGCACGTTGCCGACGATGCGCAGCGTCTGCGAATGCGGGTGCTCGGCATACGCATCGTCGGCCAGCAGCCGCTGCACCCGCCCGCGCAGCACCGTCATGTCGTCGGCGACGATGAACAGGTGCTGGCGCGCATCGGCGTCGGGCCGATCGGTCGGCGGGATCTCGAACCGGGCATCGGGCAGGAACAGGGTGAGCCATTCCTCGAGCTGCCACGCATCCAGCAGCGCCGCCTCGCGGTACAGGAAGTCCTCGACGGCCGCACGATCGGTCACTCCGCCGCCTCCCGCCGCGCGCCGCGGCCGTCGTCGGCCATCAGCTCGGCCCAGCGGCGGTAGAAGGCGCGGATCTGGCGCTCGTAGCTCGACTGGCCTTCGTCGTCGGGCCGGTCCGCCTCGCCGGCGTAGCCGCGCGAATAGTCCGACCACGGCACCTCGCGCCACGCGCCGAAGCCGCGCTGCGCGCCCTCGAACGCCTCGATGTCGTCGGGCGTCGCGAAGCCGCCGGGGCCCAGGAAGGTGTTGAAGCTGTGCAGCCGCCGCGCGCGCACGTCGTCAGGCTCGCCGGCCGGCGCCAGCGCCCATTGCGTGATCTCCATGTAGTCGACGCTGACCGGGTTCACCTGCCGGACCACGGTGGCCAGGATGTCGTTGATCAGTAGGTTCGGGAAGATCATCAGGTTGCGGTCGACCTCGCAGACCACGCGCGCGCGCTCCGGCCCCAGCCGCTTGTCGAGTGCGGCGCGCATCGCACCGATGCGTTCGCGCTCGGCCTCGCCCCACGACGGCTCCCAGCGCGCGACGGGGCGGCCCCAGCCGGCCTCGAACGCCACCACCGCGTGGCCGCCGCCGAGGTCGTAGCCGTTGCCCGAAACGCCGCGCGAGATGTCGGCGCCGAGCGACTGCAGGAAGCGGAAGTAGGTCTGGTGCAGCGGCACGGTGTGGTAGAAGTCGATGCTGTTCTCGACCAGCAGCTTCCAGTTGGCGCGCCCGCTGTAGAGCTGGGTGCCGCCGATGACCTCCATGCCGCCGTCCGGCGACTGGTCGGCGATGAAGTCGAGATAGTCGCGCGCCCGGCCCAGATAGGCCGGCAGGTCCACCGCCCCCGCGTCGAAGCACACGAACACGAAGCCGCGGTAACTCTCGACCCGCACCTGCACCAGATCGAAGTCGCGCCGCTGCCAGTTCGGCCCGAACGCATCCTGGCCCGGCACGCCCGTGAGCTCGCCCGTGGTGCGGAACGTCCACGCGTGATAGGGGCACTGGAACGAGCGCCGGTTGCCGCGCGGCTCCTGGCACACCTCGGCGCCGCGGTGCGGGCAGGAATTGACGAACACCCGCAGCACGCCGTCCTGGCCGCGGCACATCAGCAGCGGCCGGTGCGCCAGGGTGCGCGCGACGAAGTCGCCGTTTGCCGACACCTCCGACTCGTGGCCGAAATAGAGCCAGACGCGGTCGAAGATGCGCCGCATCTCCGCCTCGAACGCCGCCGGCTCCGCCAGCACCGAGCGGTTGACCCGGAAGAGGCCGCGCTGCGGGTCGTCGACGATGTGGCGCAGCCCGCCGGCATTGAGGACGAAGGTCATCGCGGCATCCTCCGCTTCCCGTCAGTGCGCCGGCGCCGGTTCGCGCAGCGGCGTCTCCCACGCATCGTAGCCGTAGACCCAGTCGGCGTCGGTCTTGAAGCGCATCCAGGTGTTCTCGATCGCCGCGACCTGCATCCGCGCGGTGCGGTCGCGGCGCAGCGCCTGGTAGCGGGCGAAGGCCTCGGCGACGCCGTCGCGCCCGGTCGCGGCGAGGCAGCGGGCGAGCACGATCGCGTCCTCGATCGCCGAGCCGCCGCCCTGCGCGATCGTCGGCGGCATCGGGTGGCAGGCGTCGCCCAGCAGCACGACGTTGCCCGCGCCCCACGACGGCATCGGGTCGCGCACGATCAGCGCCCACTTGCGCACGTCGGTGGCGGCGGCCAGCAGCGCGCGGGCCTGCAGGTGGAAGCCCTCGAACGCGGCCAGGAGCTGGCCCAGGTCGCCGACCGCCGACCACGACTCCAAGGTGAAGTCGGGCTCCGGCACCGCTGCGATGTAATAGAGGTGGTCGCGGTTTGGCGTCGTCATGTAGCTGACGATGTGGCGGTCCGGCCCCCACCACTTGACCCGCTC
>JBFWQM010000136.1:0-14749 GCA_050249455.1 Rhodospirillaceae bacterium
TACGTCAACATCAATCCGAACGAGAAGATCGACCCGCTGCGGGCCGAGTTCATCAAGTTCATCTATTCCAAGGAAGGTCAGCAGGTCGTGATCAAGGACGGGTTCTTCCCGGTGACCGGCGCGATCGCGGGCGACGACCTGAAGATGATGAAGCTGATGTAGCGCGCGACGCGACGGCCGGCCCGCCGCGGCGGGCCGGCCGGATGCTTCCCCCGTCCGATCAAAAGAGCCCGATGGCCACAGTCGTCGATCCGAACCGGCAAGCCCCCGACGCGCCGAAGACGTTGCGGCGGCAGCGCAAGTTCGAGACCCGGCGCAGCGTCATCGTGACCGACCGCATCGCCGACTGGACGATCTCGGTCGGCGGCATCTTCGTCATCGTCGCCGTGTTCGGCATCATGGCGTTCCTGGCCGAGGTGGTGGTGCCGCTGTTCACCGGCGGCGGCGTGGTGGCCACCCGGGAGATCGGCCCGAAGCCGCTGAGCGGCCGCACGCTGATCGACCGCGTCGATGAATACCGCACGATCTCCGTCGCCGTGGCCGACACCGGCAAGGTGACCGTCTTCCACATCGCGACCGGCGCCGAGATCGACGCGCCGGACTTCGATTTCGCGGGCCAGCGCGTCACCGCCTTCGCCCACACGCTCGACGGACGCGACCTCGCGTTCGGGATGGCCGACGGCACGGTGCGGTTCGGCAACCTGGCGATCGCGGCGGCGGTACTGCCGGCCGACCGGGTGCCGGCCGACGCGCGGCCGCTCGGCGCCGCCGACCGCACCGACGGCAAGGCGATCTATTCCCCGGTCCCCGGCGGCCAGGTGCGCCGCCTGAGCGTCGAGATCGGGCTCAAGCCGCCGCAGCGGATCGCCGACGACGGCACGCCGATCCAGGCCATCGACCTGCGCATCGGCGGCACCGTGGAGCGGCCGAGCCGGGCGTTCGTGACGGTGGACGCCAACGGAACGCCGCGGCTGAGCCGCACCGAATCGCGGGTCAACATCCTGACCCGCCAGACGACCGAGACGGTGACGACCGCCACGCTGCCGACGACCCCGGACGGGTTCCAGGTCATGGCGACCGCACTGACCGGCCACGCCGACCAGGTCTACCTGGCCGACCGCAGCGGTCGCGCGGTGCGCTATGACACGCGCGACTTCTCCAAGCCGGTGCTGGCGGAGACCGCCGCGCTGCTGCCCGCCGGGGTGCAGCTTTCCGCGTTCGGCTTCCTGATCGGCGAGCAGTCGATCGTCGCCACCGGGTCCGACGGCTCGGTCAACGTCTATTTCCGGCTGCAGCAGCCGGGCGCGCGCACCGCCGACGGCTACGCGATGGTCAGGGCCAAGACGCTCGAGCCGCATCCGGCGCCGGTCACCGCCTTCGCCGCCAGCGAGCGCGGCAAGATGTTCGTCACGGCCGACGCGCAGGGCGGGGTGTGGCTGCGCCATTCCACCAGCGAGCAGACGCTGCTGAAGCTCGCGCCGTCCGCCGACCGGGTGCGCTACCAGACGGTGGTGCTGTCGCCGCGCGAGGACGGCGTGCTGGCGATCGGCGAGAACGGCAAGGTCTATGCCTGGGACATCTCGGTGCCGCATCCGGAGACGACGGCGCAGTCGATCTTCGGCAAGGTGTGGTACGAGGGCTACCCGGGCCCGAGCTACACTTGGCAGTCGTCGTCCGGCAACGACGCCTTCGAGCCCAAGCTGTCGCTGGTGCCGCTGATCTTCGGCACCATCAAGGCGACGATCTATTCCCTGCTGTTCGCCGTGCCAGTCGCGCTGCTGGCCGCGATCTACACGTCGGAGTTCCTGCACCACCGCGTGCGCGCCGTCATCAAGCCGGTGATGGAGATGATGGCGTCGCTGCCGTCGGTGGTGCTGGGCTTCATCGCCGCGCTGATCCTGGCGCCGTTCGTCGAGACCTGGATCGCGGCGGTGCTGCTGCTGTTCGTCGCCATACCGTTCGTTCTGCTGGCCGCCGCCCATGTCTGGCAGATGATCCCGGAGCGGACGTCGCTGCAGCTCGACGGCGTGCCCAAGTTCGTCTTCATGTTCGCGGCAATCGGTCTCGCCGGCTGGCTGGCGGTCGCGCTGGCCGGGCCGTTCGAGCGCGTCATCTTCGCCGGCGACCTGAAAGGATGGGCCAACGGCGACGTCGGCAGCGGCGCGCCGTTCCTCGCCCTGGTGCTGTTCCCGCTGGCCTATGCCGCCGTCGCGATGGCCGGCACGGCGGTCTATGGCGAGCACTTCCAGGGCGCGCTGCGCCGGCTCGACCGGCTGCGCGCCGGCGGGCTCGCGCTCGGACGCTGGGGGGCGAACCTCGTGCTTGCCGCGGTGCTCGCATGGCTGGTCGCGACCCTGCTCGCCGCCGTCGGCTACGACCCGCGCGGCGGCGTGGTCGATACATATGTCCAGCGCAACACCCTGATCGTCGGCTTCGCGATGGGCTTTGCGGTGATCCCGTTGATCTACACGATCGCGGAGGACGCGCTGAACTCGGTGCCGGAGCACCTGCGCGCCGCCTCGCTCGCCTGCGGCGCGACGCCGTGGCAGACCGCGACGGCGGTGATCCTGCCGACCGCCGCGAGCGGCGTGTTCGCCGCCATCATGATCGGCATGGGCCGCGCGGTCGGCGAGACGATGATCGTGGTGATGGCGGCCGGCAACACGCCGCTGCTGGACTGGAACGTCTTTAACGGCCTGCGCGCCCTGTCGGCCAACATCGCCGTCGAGCTGCCGGAGGCGGTTCGCGACTCCACCCTCTACCGCATGCTGTTCCTGGCGGCCCTGTCGCTGTTCGTGATGACCTTCGTCATCAACACGGCGGCCGAGATCATCCGCCTGCGGTTCCGCAAGCGCGCGGCCCAGCTCTAGGGAATGGACGACAGGATGCCCACCAGCATCGCCTTGGCCGAGGAGCGCACCGCCCGGCGCGCCGCCGCGCGGGTGCGCGGCACCGCGTTGACGGCGCGCGGCGAGCCGTTCCTCTGGGCGCTGGGCGGCGGGCTCGCCTTCGGCGTCCTGATGATCGTCGGCTTCCTGCTGCTGGTGTTCTGGAACGGCCTGGCCACGTTCTGGCCGAAGCCGATCGAGGTCGTGACCCTGCACTCGGGCGAGCGGATCGCCGGCGAGCCGGCGCGCGCCGAGACCTTCCGTCCCCCGGCCAATGCCCTGGCGGCGATGCCCGCGCCGGCGCGCGCCGCGATCGCCGCGGCCGAGGGATTTGCCGACCGCACGCTCTACCGCATCGGCAACTACGACCTATACGGCGACGACTTCCGCTGGGTGGCGGACTACGAGGCGGCCCGGCGCGACCGCCCGGCGCAGATGTTCTTCATCGAGCGGCTGGAATGGGGACCGTTCATCGGCACCATCAAGTCGCTGGAAGCCGGCGGCCGGACCTGGCAGTCCGGATCGATCCCCGCCGCCGAGCTTGCCGGCGCGCACCGTCGCGCCCGCGAGCGTTGGGCCGAGATCCGCCGCATCGAGCGCGGCGAGATCGGCGCGGTGAACCACACGCTGGAGCAGGAAAGGCTGAAGCTGCGGCGGGTCGCGCTCGACTCGGGCGACCAGTCCCCCGAGTACCGCGCCGCGGCAGCCCGTTTCGAGCGCCTGTCGGTCGAGCTGAAGGCGCGGCACGAGGCGTTGGGCGCGCAGGCCGCCGCGCTGCGCGCCGAAGATTCGAAGGACCGCGTCGTCCTGGCCGACATCGGCGGCAAGGAGAAGGCGCAGCCGTTGTCGTCGCTGGTCCGTTTCTATGCCGCCAACGACCTGTCGTTCGCCGACAAGCTGGGCGTCTATTTCGGCCGCTGGGCCGAGTTCCTGACCACCGAGCCGCGCGAGGCCAACACCGAGGGCGGCGTGCTGCCGGCGATCTTCGGCACCTTCGCGATGACCCTGCTGCTGGTCATCGCGGTGGCCCCGTTCGGCATCATCACCGCGCTGTACCTGCGCGAGTACGCCAAGCAAGGGCGGCTGGTGTCGATCGTGCGCATCTCGGTCAACAACCTGGCCGGCGTGCCGTCGATCGTCTACGGCGTGTTCGGGCTGGGCTTCTTCGCCTACATCGTCGGCGGCACCATAGACCAGGTGTTCTTCCCCGAGCGGCTGCCGTCGCCGACCTTCGGCACCGGCGGGCTGTTGTGGGCGTCGCTGACGCTCGCGCTGCTGACCGTGCCGGTGGTGATCGTCGCGACCGAGGAGGCGCTGGCCGCCGTGCCGCGCTCGATGCGCGAAGGCTCGCTCGCCTGCGGCGCCTCCAAATGGCAGACCATCCGCAACATCGTGCTGCCGCGCGCGATGCCCGGCATCATGACCGGACTGATCCTGGCCATGGCGCGCGGCGCCGGCGAGGTGGCGCCGCTGATGCTGGTCGGCGTCGTCAAGCTGGCGCCGGAGCTGCCGATCGACGGGTATTTCCCGTTCATCCACCTCGAGCGCAGCTTCATGCACCTCGGGTTCCACATCTACGACGTCGGCTTCCAGTCGCGCAACTCGGAAGCCGGCAAGCCGATGGTGTTCGTCACCACGATGCTTCTCATCGCGCTGATCGCGCTGATGAACCTGTGGGCGATCGTCGTCCGCAACCGGCTGAAGCGCAAGTTCTCGATCGGCAGCAACCTGTAGGGTCGACGATGCCGCCTGACACGCTATCGAGCACCCTCGGCGGGCCGACCGCCTACCACGTCCGCAAGGGCCCGGACGGCCCGCTGATCGGCATCGCCGGGTTCAACCTGTGGTACGGGGCGAGCCAGGCGCTGTACGACATCAACCTCGAGTTCGAGGCCGGGCTCGTCACCGCGCTGATCGGCCCGTCGGGTTGCGGCAAGTCGACGCTGCTGCGCTGCCTGAACCGGATGAACGACCTGATCGACGGGCTGACCACCCAGGGCCGCATCACCCTGGACCGCGCCGACATCTATGGCCCCAAGGTCGACGTCATCGCGTTGCGCAAGCGCATGGGCATGGTGTTCCAGAAGCCCAACCCGTTCCCGATGTCGATCTTCGACAACGTGGTCTATCCCCTGCGGGTGGACGGCATCACCAACCGCGCCGACCTGGCCGAAGCCTGCGAGAAGGCGCTGCGCGGCGCCGCCCTGTGGGACGAGGCCAAGGACCGGCTCAAGGACAGCGCGCTCGGGCTTTCGGGCGGGCAGCAGCAGCGCCTGTGCATCGCGCGCGCCATCTGCGCCGAGCCGGAGGTCCTGCTGATGGACGAACCCTGCTCGGCGCTGGACCCGATCGCCACCTCGAAGATCGAGGAGCTGATCGACGAGCTGCGCGGTCAATTCACTATCGTAATTGTGACACATAATATGCAGCAAGCCGCACGGGTGTCACAAAACACCGCCTTCATGCTGCTGGGACGGCTGATCGAGTACGGCGACACCGAGGAGGTGTTCACCGCGCCGCAGATGTCGCAGACCCAGGACTACGTGACCGGCCGGTTCGGCTGAACCGGCCGCCAGACGAAGGAGGCCCCGCCATGACCACCCACATCGTCAAGGCGTATGACGATGAGCTGACCCGCCTGCACAACACGCTGGTGCAGATGGGCGGGCTCGCCGAGAGCCAGCTCGACCACGCGATCAAGGCGATAATCCGGCGCGACCCGGCGCTCGCCGCCACGATCATCCGCGAGGACGCCAAGGTCGATCGCCTCGACCACGAAGTCGATACGATGACCACCAAGCTGCTGGCGCTGCGCCAGCCGATGGCGGAGGACCTGCGCACCATCATCGGCGCGGTCAAGATCTCGGTCGACCTGGAGCGCATCGCCGACTACGCGGCCAACATCGCCAAGCGCGCGATCACCCTGACCCAGTCGCCGCCGGTCAAGCCGGTGTTCGCCATCCCGCGCATGGCCCGGCTGGTGCAGAACATGATCAAGGACGTGCTGGACGCGCTGATCGCCCGCGACATCGAGAAGGCGATGACGGTGTGGAACGCCGACGAGGAAGTCGACGAGATGTACACCAGCCTGTTCCGCGAGCTCCTGACCTACATGATCGAGGATCCACGCTCGATCACCTCGTGCACGCATTTGCTGTTCGTGGCCAAGAACCTGGAGCGGATCGGCGACCATACGACCAACATCGCCGAGACCATCTACTTCATGGTGTCCGGCAAGCGGCTCCTGGAGGAGCGCCCGCGCGGGCCGAGCACGGAAGAGTTCGACTTGAGCGACCTCGCGCAGAATATCGCGGATTAACAATGAAACCGGCGATCCTGATCGTTGAGGACGAAGCGGCGATCGTCACGCTGCTTCGCTACAACCTCGAGAAGGAAGGCTTCGAGGTCATCGACGCCAAGGACGGCGAAGAAGGCTTGATGATCCTGTCCGAGCGCCAGGTGGACCTGGTGCTGCTGGACTGGATGCTGCCCTATCTCTCGGGCATCGAGGTGTGCCGGCAGATCCGCCGGCGCCCGGAGACGCGGACCCTGCCGATCATCATGCTGACCGCGCGCGGCGAGGAGGGCGACCGCGTGCGCGGCCTCAATGCCGGCGCCGACGACTACGTGGCGAAGCCGTTCTCGCCGGCCGAGATCGTGGCGCGCATCCGCGCCGTCCTGCGCCGCACCCGCCCGGCGATGTCGGAGGAGCTGCTGCGCGTCGGCGACATCGAGATGGACCTCGCCGCCTACAAGGTGCGCCGCGGCCATCGCGCGATCGCGCTGGGCCCGACCGAGTTCCGGCTGCTGCGCTTCTTCATGGAGCACCCGGGCCGGGTGTTCTCGCGCGACCAGCTGATCAACGCGGTGTGGGGCCACGACGCCTATGTGGACGAACGCACGGTAGACGTCCATATCCGCCGCCTGCGCAAGGCGCTGAACGCCGACGGCGACGACGACCTGATCCGCACCGTGCGCGCCGCCGGCTATGCGCTGGAGACGTCGAACGCGGCGTGACCGGCCGTCAGGCCGCGCGGCGGCCGAACGTCGCCACCCGATAGGCGTAGCCGGCGACGCAAAGACCCGCCACCGCGACCGCGGCCCGGTCGACCCACCGCGCCGCCGTGCCGTATTGCTCGCCCAGCACGTAGCCGGCGATGGCCAGCGCCGAGGTCCACGCCGCGGTCCCCAGCGCCGTCCATGCGGCGAACCGCGCCGCCGGCATCGCCGCGATCCCGGCCGGCACGGAGATGAACGTGCGGACCCCCGGCACCACCCGGCCGACCAGGACCGCCGCGCCGCCGTGGCGGTCGAACCAGGCACAGGCGCGGTCGATCTCCTCCGGCGTCACCGTCAGCAGCCGGCCGTGGCGCGCCGCCCAGCGCTTGAGGCGGGCACTGCCGACCCACCAGCCGACGCCGTACCAGAATGCCGCCCCCAGCAGCGAGCCCGCCGTGCCGGCGGCGATGGCGAGATAAAGGTTCAGCTCGCCGCGCGCCGCGGCATAGCCCGCCATCGGCATAATGAGCTCCGACGGGATCGGCGGGAACAGGTTCTCGGCCAGCATCAAGAGCGCGATGCCGGCGTAGCCCGACTCGCCGACGAACGCCGCGATGCGGTCCAGCACGACGCTAGTCGGCCTTGGCGAGTCCGGCGCGGATCGTCTCGCGCACCTCGGCGCGGTCGCCGGGCGCCGGCGGCGTCGGCTCCTGCGCCGTCTCCGCGCGGACATGGCGGCGCAGCTCCACCAGCACCGGCAGATGGTCAGAGCCGATCGACGGCAGGAGGCGCAGGTCCGCCAGGCCGAAATGGACGGTGTGGAAGATGTGGTCCAGCGGCCAGCGCAGGCCGGGCAGCGCCGCCGGGAAGGTGGCGTACATGCCGCGCCCGATGCGCGGGTCCAGCAGGCCACTGGAGCGCATGAACAGCCGCGTCGTCGCCGACCACGCGACGTCGTTGAGGTCGCCGGCGACGATCGCCGGCAAGCCGAGCCGCTTGGCTTCTCGCCCGACCAGCAGGAGCTCGGCGTCGCGCGGCTCGGTCGGCTCGAAGAACGGCAGTGGGGGCTGCGGATGCAGGCCGTAGAACAACATCTCGCCGCCGCCGGAAAGCCGCAGCCGCGCGCGCACCGAAGGCACCCCGGTCTCCACCAGGCAGCGGTGCTCGATCGCGCCGTCCACCGCCGGCAGCCGGGTGAAGAAGTGCATGCCGAAACCGTCGTCCTTGGGCAGGCGGACGGCGTGCGGGTAGCGCGCCGCCAGTGGCTCCAGCGCGCGGTCCCACCAGTCGTCGGTCTCCGCGGTCAGGATGATGTCGGGATCGGCGGCGTCCACCGCGCGCAGGAAAGGGGCGGCGTCGCGGGTGCCGACGCGGACGTTGGCGATCAGCACCCGCACGCGCTCGCCGCCGGGCTCGCGGACCGCGATGACCGGCCGGCGGACCAGCGGCGTGTAGGGCACGATCAAGGTGGCGAGATGCACCAGTGCCGCCACCATCGCCGCGGTCAGCGCCCAATCGGTCCACGCGCCCAAATCCATCGTGGCGGTGAATGCCGCGAGCGCGGCCGCGAGCCCGAGCGCCACCTGCAGCCGCGGGTAGTCGAACATTCGGATGTACCACGCGCCGCTACGGATGGCGGGGATCAGCGTGGCGGCGAGGAATACGGCGCCGACGCCCATGGCGAGTTCGTGGGTCATGCCCCCAGAACGCGCGCCGGAACTGGTAGTTCCGGGCCTCAGCGCAGCCGCAGCCGCGTCGTTACCACCGTCGAGTCGTCGCCGTCGGCTTCCGCGGCGAAGCCGAGGCTGCGGGCGAGCTCCAGCATCGCCGCGTTCTCGCGCAGCACGTGTCCGTAGACCTCGCCGATGCCGCGGGCGCGCGCATAGGCGATCAAGTTCTCCATCAAGGCGGAGCCGAGGCCGCGGCCGACCAGGTCGGTGCGCACGAGCACCGCATACTCCGCCCGCTCGTTGTCGGGATCGGCGGCCAGGCGCGCCACGCCGTGGAGGTCGTCATGGGCGTGCGGCGGCACGGCGACGAACGCCATCTCGCGGTCGTAGTCGATCTGGGTCAGGCGCGCCGCCAGATGGTGCGGCAGCGCGCGCATGGCGGAGAAGAAGCGCAGCCGGATCGCATCCGGCGAAAGGCGGGCGAACATGGCGTGGATCGCGGGCTCGTCCTCGGGCCGGATCGGACGCACGAGGTACTGCGCGCCGCCCGGCAGGGTCAGCGGCGCCTCCAGCTCGCGCGGGTAGGGCCGGATGGCGAGCCGCGCCGCCCCCGGCCGGCGCGGCGGCGCGAGGCGGATGCGCGCGTCCACCGCCATCACGCCGTCGGCGTCGGCGAGCAGCGGGTTGATGTCGAGCTCGACGATCTCCGGCACCTCGACGAGGAGCTGCGACACGCGCACCAGCGTCGCCGCGACCTCGTCGAGCGCCGCCGCCGGCTGCTCGCGGTGCGCCTGCAGCAGGCGCCACACCCGCGTGCGCTTCATCGCCGCGTAGGCCAGGCCGATGTTGAGCGGCGGCAGCGCCAGGGCCTTGTCGTCGATGATCTCCACCGCCGTGCCGCCGTGCCCGAACAGGATCACCGGGCCGAACTGCGCGTCGTCGGCGATGCCGACGATCAGCTCGCGGGCATGCGCGCGCGCGATCATCGGCTCCACCGTGAACCCGTCGATCCGCGCGTCCGGCTTCGCCGCGCCGATGCGCGCCAGCATCGCCTCCGCCGCGCGGCGCACGTCGTCGGGCGCGGCCAGGTTCAGCGCGACGCCGCCGACGTCGGATTTGTGCAGGATGTCGGGCGAGCGGATCTTGAGCGCCACCGGCCGCTGCAGCGCGGCGGCGGCCGCGGCGGCATCGGCCGGCGTGCGCGCGACCGTGGCGCCCGGGGTCGGGATGCCGGCGGCGCCGAGCAGCGCCTGCGCCTCCGGCCCGGTCAGCCACGCCTGGCCGGCCTGCATCGCGGCATCGACCACGGGGCGCGCGCGGTCGAGGTCGACCGACAGGCCCGGCGGCAGCGACGGCGGCGTCTCCGCCAGCATGTCCTGGTTGCGGCGGTATTCGACCAGGTGCATCAGCCCGCGCACCACCTCGTCCGGCGTGCGATAGGTCGGGATGCCGCGCTCGGTGAACAACGCCCGCGCGTCGGCCGCCGCGGCTTCGCCGACCCAGCTGGTCAGCACCGGCTTGCGCGACGCGCGCGCGGCAACCGTGTCGGCGACGGCGCGCGCCGCCTCGATCCCCGACGCCACCGCGGTCGGGCAGTTGAGCACGATGACCGCGTCGCTGCCCGGATCGGCGAGCAGCGCCTCCAGCGCCGCCGCGTAGCGCGACCCGGGCGCGTCGCCGATGATGTCGACCGGGTTGCCGCGCGACCACGTCGGCGGCAGCGCGGCGTCGAGCGCCGCGATGGTGTCGGGCGACAGCGCGGCGAGCCGCCCGCGCCGGTCGAGCAGCGCGTCGGTCGCCAGGATGCCCATGCCGCCGCCGTTGGTCAGGATCGCGACCCGGTCGCCCGGGATCGACTTGATCTTGGCGAGTGTCGCCACCGCGTCGAACAGCTCCGCCATGTCGAACACGCGCAGCGCGCCGGCGCGGCGGAATGCGGCGTCGTAGACGGCGTCCGCGCCGGCGAGCGCTCCGGTGTGGGAGGCGACCGCCTGCGCCGCCTCCGCATGGCGGCCGCCCTTCATCACCACCAGCGGCTTGATGCGCGAGGCCGCGCGCGCCGCCGACATGAACTTGCGCGCCTCCGTCACCGCCTCGACGTAGAGCAGGATTGCGCGAGTGCCGGGGTCGCCGGCCAGGTAGTCGATCATGTCGCCGAAATCGACGTCGGCCATGTCGCCCAGAGACACGAGGTGCGAGAAGCCGATGCCGTGGCCTTCGGCCCAGTCGATGATGGCGGTCAGCACCGCGCCCGACTGCGCCGCGAAGGCGATGTCGCCGGCGCGCGGCGCGATGTGGGCGAAGCTCGCGTTCAGGCCGTGGCCGGGCACCATGATGCCGACGCAGTTCGGCCCGGCGACGCGCAGGAGATGCGGCCGCGCGGCGTCGAGCAGCGCCTGCTGCAGCCGCCGCCCCTCGGCGTTGTGGCCTTCGGCGAAGCCCGCGGTGATCACCACCGCGGCGCGGGTGCCGCGCGCCCCGAGCTCCGCCACCAGCTCGGGGACGGTGGCGGGCGGCGTCGCGATGACGGCGAGGTCGGGCGGCTCCGGCAGGCTGGCGACGTCGGGCCAGCAGCGCAGGCCCTCGACCTCGTAGGCCTTCGGGTTGACCGGGTAGATCGGGCCGTCGAAGCCGCCGTCGACGATATTGCGCGCGATCAGCGCCCCGATCGAGCCGGCGCGACGGCTGGCGCCGATCAGCGCGACGGAGCCGGGGCGGAACATGCGGTCGAGGTTGCGGATCGTCATGGCGGCGACCCTGCCTCAGCCGCGTTGCAGCAGTGCGGCGCGGTGCAATGCCGCCGATGCGGCGCTGAAGCAGGCGAACACCACCCGCTCCACCGGCGCGCCGGCGGCCAGCGCGTCGAGCACGGTGCCCACCGCGATCGGCGCGGCGCGGTCGGGCGGGAAGCCGTAGACGCCGGTCGAGATCGCCGGGAAGGCGAGCGAGCGCAGGTCGCGCGCCGCCGCGATCTCGATCGCGCGGCCGTAGCAGCGCGCGAGCAGCGCATCCTCGCCGCGGCCGCCGCCCCGCCAAACCGGGCCGACCGCGTGGATCACGTGGCGCGCGGGCAGCCGGTAGCCGGCGGTGAGCTTGGCGTCGCCCGTGGCGCAGCCGCCGAGCGTGCGGCATTCGTCGAGGAGCGCCGGGCCGGCGGCGCGGTGGATCGCGCCGTCGACCCCGCCGCCGCCGAGCAGCGATTCGTTCGCCGCATTCACGATCGCATCGACCGCGAGGGTGGTGATGTCGGCCTCGACGATCTCGATCCTGTCGTCCATCGGGGGACTCCTCAGCCGGGAGCGCGCACCGGGAACCGCCGCGTCATCCACACTAGCAGAAGGAGCCCAGGCAGCGCAGCCGTCGCGGTGGCGGCGAAGAACACCACCCAGGAAAGGTGGTCGGCCAGCCAGCCGCCGCTCGCCGACAGCATGGTGCGCCCGACCGCGGCGAGCGAGGACAGCAGCGCATACTGCGTCGCCGTGAACGCCACCGTGCACAGGCTGGAGATGTAGGCGACGAAGGCCGCCGACCCCATTCCGCCAGACAGGTTCTCCAGCCCGATGGTGAGCGCGAGGAAGCCGAGGTCGTGGCCGACCATCGCCTGTGCCGCGAACATCAGGTTGGACAGGAGCTGCAGCACGCCGCAGGCGAGCAGCGCGCGCATGATGCCAAGCCGCGCCACCGCGACGCCGCCCAGCACCAGGCCGACCAGGGTGGCGACCAGCCCGAAGATCTTGCTGACGCCGGCTATCTCGCTGAGGGTGAAGCCCATCTCGATGTAGAACGGGTTGGCCATCACGCCGGCCAGCGCATCGCCGAACTTGTAGAGCACGATGAACAGGATGACCGCGAGCCAGCCCGGACGGGCGAAGAAGTCGGCCAGCGGCGCGACGACGTGCTCCTTCATCCAGCCGGCGAACGAGCCGCGCGCCGCGGCTTCGCGCGGCGGCGGCGCCGGCTCGCGGCTCCACAGGACGGCGGCAATGCCGGTCGCGATCAGCGCCGCCATGGTGGCGAACGCGGCCGGCCAGCCGTAGGCGTCGGCGATGAACAGCGCGCCGGCGCCGGCGGCCAGGATGCCGAAGCGGTAGCCGATCTGGGTCACCGCCGCGCCGGCGCCCTGTTCGTTCTCCGCCAGGATCTCGACGCGGTAGGCATCGACGACGATGTCCTGGCTGGCCGAGCAGAAGGCGAGCGCCAGCGCCGCCAGGCCGGTGAGCACCGGGTCCGCGGTTGGGTCGGTCTGCGCCAGCGCGAGGATCGCCGCGATCAGAGCGATCTGGGTCAGCACCGCCCAGCCGCGCCGTCGGCCGAGACGGTCGGTCAGGAACGGGATGCGCAGGCCGTCGATCAGCGGCGCCCACAGGAACTTGAACGAGTACGGCACGCCGACCAGCGCGAAAATGCCGATCGTGGTCTTGTCGATGCCCGAGGTCGCGAGCCACGCCGTCAGGGTCGACAATGTCAGCAGCAGGGGCAGCCCGCTGGAGAACCCCATGGCCAGGATCACCAGCATGCGCCGGTCGCGGAACACCGCGAGCGAGGCGAGCCAGCTTCTGCCGCGCGCGGCGGCCGCGGGCGTCACCATGCGGCCTCGGGCACGGCGTCTGTCAGCGGGCTGGGAAGCATCGGCGGCAATCGTCGATCATCGCGGTCGCCGGCAGCATGACCGCAGAACGAGTCGACGTACAGGCGCAACCGCCTATCGGCGTCGGCGGCGGCGCAGCAGGGCTATGCCGGCGGCGCCGAGGCCGAACAGCGCCAGCATGCCGGGCTCGGCGACGGCGCCGAATGTCGGGTACTGCTCGATCGTGAAGGTGCCGTCGCCGTCGGCCTCGAAGATGATGCCGAGCGCGAGGACGGTGCCTTCGGCGACCAGCGAGGAGAACTCCTGGGCGAAGAACAGCGACAGGGAGCTGCCGTCGATCACCGACGTGATCCCGGCGCTGGTGAAACCGACCAGATCGCCCTCGTCGTCGAACTCGAAATAGCCGAAGTCGAAGCTTCCCGCGGCCGCGCCGGTCACCGCGAGGTGGTAGTCGGTCCACCGCGTCTCGCCGAAATTGAACACGAACTCGGCCAGCACCGTCGAAGGCCCGCCCGGCGTGACGACCATGGTATGGGTGCCTGTCACGAACCACGACTTCAGCAGGCAGGCGTCAGCCTGGCCGGAGGCGCACGGTTCGGCGTAAGCGGTGCCGGGCGCATCGGCCGCCATGTCGATCAGCTCGACGTCCAGCAGCTCCGCGGCGGCGGCGATGACGCCGCCCGTGCCGAAGCCGTCGTGGGTGATGGAAAGGGCGCCGGCCGGCCGCGGGGCGATCAGGCCGCCCGCCGCGATCAGCAACGCCACGGCGACGGCACGCGCGATGAAACCAACCATTTTCCCGACCACGGCCCCAGGGAATCGCTTAACCTTAATGCGTCCCCAAACTCGCCGCTGCCGGTTAACAAGCGATTAAGCGCCACCTCCCTCGCCCGCTTGTCGCCGTGACCTTTTTACGGCGGCAGGTATCACCGCGTCGGCGCGGGATCCTCATAGCCCAGGATTTCGTCCTCGCAGCGGTCGCGGAAGACCGGGAGGGACACGCAGTGCTTGGCGATTTCGCGGAGTCGATTGCCGCGCGGCCGAACACCGCCGGATCGCGCTTCCTCCCGGAGAGGGTTTTCCGCCGGCGGCCTTCGGACTGGTTCGGTCATTGTCCCGCTCGTCGTCGGAACTCGGCCAGCCCTGTCCCAAAATCCAGGATCACGTCCGGCCAAAGGCAAAAGCGACGTTCGGCGAGGAAGCGCCGCCGGCCTAGCCCGTCGCCTCTTCCTTGCGGGCCTCGCGCTTCCGGGCGTGGGGGTCGAGGAGGCGCTTGCGCAGGCGGATGGACTTCGGCGTCACCTCGACCAGCTCGTCGTCGGCGATGTAGCTGATCGCCTGCTCCAGGGTCAGCCGGCGCGGCGGGGTCAGGCGGATGGCGTCGTCCTTGCCGGAGGCGCGGATGTTGGTGAGCTGCTTGGCCTTGAGCGGGTTGACCTCGAGGTCGTTGTCGCGGCTGTGCTCGCCGATGATCATGCCGGCATAGACCCGCGCGCCGGGGTCGATGAAGAAGGCGCCGCGGTCCTCCAGGTTCCAGATGGCGTAGGCCACCGCCTCGCCCTGGCCGTTGGCGATCAGCGCGCCGCGGCTGCGCCCCTCGATCG
>JBFWQM010000137.1:0-14685 GCA_050249455.1 Rhodospirillaceae bacterium
GGCGCGGGCCCGCTACCCGGCGACGCGGACGTGCCGGGCGGCGTCCATGTCCTCGGCGCCGCCCCCGATGCGCCGTTCGTATTCGACAACGAGAAGTGGGGCCACGCGGTGCCCGTCGCCCCGTTCCACATCGCCCGCGCCCCGGTGACCAACGCTGAATTTGCGGCCTTCGTCGACGACGGCGGCTACGTGCGGCGCGGCTGGTGGTCCGACGTCGGCTGGGCCTGGCGGAACAAGGAGGACGTCGCGCGGCCGCTCTATTGGCGGCGCGACGGCGCCGGCTGGGCGGTCCGCCGCTTCGACGGTTGGGAGCGACTGCGCCCGCACGCGCCGATGGTCCACGTCTCCTGGCACGAGGCAGAGGCGTATTGCCGCTGGGCTGGCCGCCGCCTGCCGACCGAGCTGGAGTGGGAGGTCGCGGCGTCGCGCGCGCCGGCGGCCGGCGGCACGCTCGCACCCGGCAAGCGACGCTACCCGTGGGGCGACGACGCGCCGGGGCCGGCGCACGCCAACCTGGACGGCCGCGCCGGCGGCACGGTGGACGTGGCCGCGCACGCGCGCGGCGATTCGGCGTTCGGCTGCCGCCAGATGCTGGGCAACGTGTGGGAATGGACGGCGGACGTGTTCACGCCGTATCCGGGCTTCACTGCCGATGCCTACCGCGAATATTCCGCGCCGTGGTTCTACGACCACAAGGTGCTGCGCGGCGGGTCGTGGGTGACGCGCGGGCGCGTCGTGTGGAACACTTGGCGCAACTTCTACAAGCCGCACCGAAGGGATCTGTTCGCGGGGTTCCGGACGTGTGCGGTGTGAGGTTTATCGCGCGGAGAGGCCCCCTCCCCCAACCCCCTCCCACGAGGGGAGGGGTCTAGAATCTTCCCCTCCCTTCGTGGGAGGGGGTGGGGGGAGGGGGCGCCTCCGGGTCCGGCCGTTACGCCGCCTTGCCCTGCTTCGCGTCCTGGATCGCCGCCCAGATGCGCTCGGGCGTCGCCGGCATGTCGAACTCCTTCACGCCGACGTCGGCCAGCGCGTCCATGATCGCGTTCATCACGCACGGCAGCGCGCCGACGCAGCCGGCCTCGCCGGCGCCCTTGATGCCGAGCGGGTTGGTCGGCGACGGCACCACGTTGGTCGCGATCTCGAACGAGCACAGGTCGTCGGCGCGCGGCATGCCGTAGTCCATGAACGAGCCGGACAGCACCTGGCCCGAATCGGCGTCGAAGATGACGTTCTCGGTCAGGATCTGCCCTATGCCCTGCACGATGCCGCCGTGGAGCTGGCCCTTGACCAGCACCGGGTTGATGATCGTGCCGACGTCGTCGACCACGAAGTAGCGGTCGAGCGACAACGTGCCGGTCTCCGGGTCGATCTCCACCTCGCAGGCGTGGCAGCCGTTGGGGAAGGTCGGCGCCGGCGGCACGAACGAGGCGTATTCGGTCAGCCCGGTCTCGATGCTGCGGGGCAGCATCATCGGGTTGTGCGCGGCCGCGGCGACCGCGGCCAAGCTGAGGCGGCGGTCGGTGCCGACCACCGAGAACGTGCCGTCCTTGTATTCGATGTCGGCCTCCGCCGCTTCCAGCCGATGGGCGGCGATCTTCTTGCACCGGGCGATGATGCGCTCGGCTGCCATCTTCATCGCCGCGCCGCCGAGGCCCGACGAGCGCGAGCCGTAGGTGCCGCGGCCGTGCACGACCTGGTCGGTGTCGCCCTGGACCAGCCGGACGTTCTCGAACTCGACGTCGAGCAGCTCGCACGCAAGCTGGCGGAACGCGGTGTCGTGGCCCTGGCCGTGGTTGTGGGTGCCCAGGCGCAGCGTGACGAAGCCGGTGGCGTCGATGCGGATCTCCGCCGTCTCCTCGAAGCCGCCGGCCGACTGCTCGATGGCGCAGATGACGCCGAGGCCGCGCAGCTTGCCGCGCCTGGCCGCCGCCGCCTTGCGCGCCGGGAAGCCCGCGACGTCGGCGAGCTTGACGAGGTCGTCGAGGTTCTTCTCGAACTCGCCCGAATCGTAGGTGAACAGGAAGCCGGTGTTGTACGGCATCGCGCTGGTTGGGATCATGTTGCGCTTGCGCATCTCGATGCGGTCGAGCCCCATTTCGCGCGCCGCCTGGTCGATGATGCGCTCCAGCGCGTAGGTCGCCTCCGGCCGCCCGGCGCCGCGATACGGCGTGGTCGGCGGCGTGTTGGTGTAGACGCCGCTCACCTGCGCCAGGATCGCGGGCGTCGTGTAGACACCAGACAGCCCGCCCAGGTTCACCACCGGCGGCAGCGCGCCCATGATGCCGCAATAGGCGCCCAGGTTGGCCAGGGTCTTGATGCGGAAGCCGAGGAACTTGCCGTCCTTGTCGAGCGCGAGCTCGGCGGAGGAGACGTTGTCGCGCGCCTGGTCGTCGGAAACGAAGGCCTCCGAGCGCTCGCAGATCCATTTCACCGGCCGGCCGAGCTTCTTCGCCGCCCACAGGCACAGCGCATATTCGCGGTAGGCGCTGGAGCGCATGCCGAAGCCGCCGCCCATGTCGGGGCTGACGACGCGGAACATGTCCTCCGGCAGGCCGAAGATCGCCGCGCAGATCGTGCGCATGCCGTGCGGGCTCTGCACGCCGGCATAGAGCGTGTAGCGGCCGGTCCATTCGTCGTAGACGGCGAGGCTGGAGCGCGGCTCCATCGCGTTGACCGCGATGCGGGTGACCACGAAGTCGAACCGGGTGACGTGGTCGGCGGCCTTGAACGCCGCCTCGACCTTGTCGCGCGGCCCGGCCTCGAAATAGAACGCCTCGTTGTTCGGCACCTCCGGCCACACCGCCGGCGCGCCCGGCTCCACCGCCGCGGCGGTGTCGGCGATCGCCGGCAGCGGCTCGTAGTCGATCTCGATCAGCTCGCCCGCATCCTTGGCCTGCGCCAGCGTCTCGGCGACCACGAAGGCGACCGGGTCGCCGACCAGCCGGACCTCGTCCCGGATCAGGCCGTGCTGCGGCGTCTGGAACATCGGCGAGCCGTCGCGCTTGTTGCGCAGGATGGCGATCGGCATCGCCGCCAGCTTGTCGGCCGCGTAGTCCTCGCCGCTATAGACCGCGACCACCCCCGGCGCCGCCTTGGCCGCGGCGGTGTCCACGGACTTGATCTTCGCGTGCGCGTGGGGGGAACGGACGACGTAGCCGATGGCCTCGTTGGGCAGCACGATGTCGCTGACGTAGCGCCCGCCGCCGCGCAGCAGGCGCGGATCCTCGGAGCGCGGAATGCCCTGACCCATACCGAACTTGGCCATCTCGACCCTCTATATGAATGGATTTTCCCGACCGGCCTGAATAGCCGATGGATGCGTTGTGTGCAATGCACACCGCGTGACAGCCATCCGATGCGCGCCGGAAGCGACGCGCTCGCCGCGCATGGTCGCGATGTGCCGGGAGGTCAGACCCCGGAGCCTAGACGGCGGCCACGATGACGTGCGCCTGGATCTTGGCCGCAACCGCCCCGCCGCCATGCCTGTCCGCGATCGCGGCGGCGGCATGGTCGGTGGCGGCTTCCAGCTTTCCGGCGGCCCTGGCTTCGATCTCGCTGCGGAGCACGGTGCCCTGACAATAGGCAACGGCCGGAAGGCGGGGCGAGGCGGCACGGCTCTGCTCGGCCTTCGTCTCGATCGCGGCGCCGGAAAAGCCTGCCTCGTCCAGCTCCCGGCGGATCAGCGCCGTATCGTGGTAGCCATGCGGCGTGCGCGCCAGGAAGCGCGGCGGATCGTCCGGAAACATCCTGGCGAGCGCGCTCGTCACGTCGTCGGCAAACACGTTCTCCTCGATGCGGTCCCAGACGCTGAACAGGAAATGCCCGCCGGGCCGCAGGACCCGTCTCGCTTCGCGGTAGGCCGCGGGGCGGTCGGGGAAGAACATCGCCCCGAACTGACAGCAGACGACATCGAAGGCCGCGTTCTCGAACGGCAGCGCCAGCGCATCCGCCTGGCGCCACTCGATCCGGTTGTCGGGCGGTTGCCGCGAAGCGGCGTAGTCGAGCATCGGCTGGTTGAGGTCGGTGACGACATAGCGTGTGCCCGCGGACAGCATCGGCGCCAATGCGCGGGCGACCACCCCGGTGCCCGCGGCGATCTCCAGCACCGCGCCGGGCGACAGCGCCGCCGCCCGCCGGGCGAGGTCCGCCGCGAACGGCTCGAAGATCAACGGCACCATGAAGCGGTCGTAGTTCTCCGGGATCGAGCCGGCGAACAGCTTATCCGTTTCCAGCATGGCGATCACCCGCCGTCCGGTTGATGGCGCGCGAGTCTGGCCGACCCCTTTGGGCCGTGTCGCCGAAAAGGGGGGTCGAATGGAATATAGAGTCGATACGGGCCGCCGGCGAGTCCGCGCCGCTCAGTCCTTCTTGCCCTCGAACCCGATCGGCGCGCTGCATTTCTGCGCCGCCTCGGCGAACGGCAGCGAGGAATCCCACAGCCGGCCGATGAAGCGGCGGCCGTTGATGCCGTCGGAATGGGCCGAGGCGAGCCAGCGGACCGGGGCGGCCATCACCTGCGGGTCCAGCAGGTTGCCGTCGGCGCCGGAGCGCGACTTGTCGCCGACCTCGCCGGGCAGCAGGTTGGTGTCGGCGGCGCCGCCGGGGATCAGGATGTTGACGGTCACGCCGGTGCCCTCCACGTCGCCGGCCCACGACGCGCTCGCCGCTTCAAGCGCCGCCTTCGAGGTGCCGTAGGGCGAGTAGCCCTTGCGCTGCATGGTGAGGATGCTGGTGGTCACGTTGATGACGCGGCCCCAGCCCTGCTTCAAAAGGTGCGGCATCGCCGCGCGCGCCATCAGCCACGGGCCGTTGACGTTGGTCTCCATGATCTGGCGCCACGGCGCCGGCCCGACCTCCCAGAACTTCGGCGCCGCCTTGGTATAGGTGTCGCTGATCAGCAGCATGCCGACGCCCGCGTTGTTGATCACGACGTCGACCTTGTCGAACACTGCGATGGTCTCCGAGATCACCCGCGCGCAGTCGTCCTCGCGACGCACGTCGGCGGTCATCGCGTGCACGCGGCCGGGAAGGCCCGCTGCCTCCGCGCGGATCTTCGGGGCATCGGATTCGATGTGGCTCGCCGCCACCACGCGCGCGCCGGCGCCGGCGAGCGAGAGCGTCATCGCGCGGCCCAGCCCGCGCGTGCCGCCGGTGACGATGCAGACTTTTCCCGACAGGTCGATCGCGGTCATGCCGCCTTCTCCTTCGTTGCATTGCGGATCGCCGTCCACACCGTCTCCGGCGTCAGCGGCATGTCGACATGGGCGACGCCGCACGGACGCAGCGCGTCGATCACGGCGTTCATCACGGCCGGCAGCGCGCCGACCGTGCCCGCTTCCCCGGCGCCCTTGACGCCGAGCGGATTGGATTTGGTCGGCACCGGGTTTGCCACGACCTCGATCGCGCAGATGTCGTCGGCGCGCGGCATGCCGTAGTCCATGAACGAGCCGGTGACGAGCTGGCCGGTCTCGGCGTCCCAAACGATGCGCTCCATCAGCGCCTGGCCCAGCCCCTGCGCGATGCCGCCGTGCACCTGGCCCTTCAGCAGCAGCGGGTTGATCACGGTGCCGACGTCGTCCACCACGGCGTAGTTCATGATCTCGACCTGGCCGGTGTCGGGATCGACTTCCACCTCGCAGACGTGGCAGCCGTTGGGGAAGTTCGGCGTCTTCGGCGCGAACTGCGCCGTCTCGTCGAGCCCGGGCTCGACGTCGGGCGGCAGCTTCGCCGGGTTGAACGCGAGTTTCGCCACCTCGGTCAGCGCGATCGAGCGGTCGGTGCCCGCGATGGCGAGCCGGCCGGCCTCGAACACGATGTCGCCCTCGGCGGCCTCCAGCACGTGGGCGGCGATCTTCTTCGCCTTGGCCACGATCTTCTCGGCCGCGCGCACCACCGCGGTGCCGCCGATGGTGGCCGAGCGCGAGCCGAACGTGCCGCGGCCGTAGGTCACCTTGTCGGTGTCGGCCTGGACGTGGCGGATCAGGTCGGAGTCGAGGCCGAGCCGGTCCGACAGGATCTGCTTGAACATCGTGTCGTGGCCCTGGCCGTGGCTGACCGTGCCGGTCAGCAGCGTGACCGTGCCCGACGGGTCGAAGCGGATCTCCGCGCTCTCCAGGTTGGGCCCGGCCGCCTGCTCGATGGTGTTGGTGATGCCGATGCCGCGCAGCCGGCCGCGCGCCGTCGATTGCGCCAGGCGCGCCGGGTAGTTCGCGTAGTCGGCGAGGCCGAGCGCGGTGTCCATGTTCTTCTCGAACTCGCCGCAGTCGTAGGTGAAGACGAGGCCGGTCTTGTACGGCATCGCCGACGCGGGGATGGTGTTCCTGCGCCGCAGATCGACGCGGTCGAAACCGAGCTCGAACGCCGCCTTGTCGATCATCCGCTCGATGACATAGGCGGCTTCCGGGCGCCCGGCGCCGCGATAGGGCGAGGTCGGGTTGGTGTTGGTGAACACGCCCGTCACCTCGACGTGGATCGCCTGCGTCGTGTAGACGCCGGCGAGCGTGCCCAGGTTGTTGACCGGCACCATGGTGCCGCGGATGCCGAGATAGGCGCCCATCGCGGCATAGGTCTTGACGCGCAGCGCGAGGAACTTGCCGTCCTTGTCGAGCGCGAGCTCGGCGTCGGTGACGTTGTCGCGCGCCTGGTCGTCGGTCATGAAGCCTTCGGTGCGGTCGCTGACCCACTTCACCGGCCGGCCGGCCTTCTTCGCCGCCCACACCACCAGCGCGATCTCGTGGTAGCAGCCGCCCTTCATGCCGAAGCTGCCGCCGATGTCGGCCGGCACGACGCGGCACGAGGTTTCCGGCACGCGCAGGATCTCGCCCAGCTGCTGGCGCTGCTGGTGCGGATTCTGGAAGCTGCCGTAGACGGTGTAGCGGTCCTCATGCGCGTCGTAATCGCCGATGAAGCCGCGCGGCTCCATCGTGTTGGCGGTGATGCGCGGGATGAGGAGGCGCTGGCGCGTGACGTGCGCGGCCTGGGCGAACAGCGCGTCGACGGCGGCCTTGTTCCCCACCTCGGCGACCCAACTCACGTTGTCGGGGCAGCCGTCCCATACCGCCGGCGCGCCGGGCGCCACCGCCGCCGCGGTGTCGGTGACCGCGGGCAGCGGCTGGTATTCGATCGGCAGCGCCTCCGCCGCGTCCCTGGCCTGCGCCGCCGTCTCGGCGACGATCACCGCGACGGTGTCGCCGACGAAGCGGGCGCGGTCCTTGACCAGCGCCGGGTGCGGCGGATGGAACATCGGCGCGCCGTCGCGCCGCTTGCGGTGGATCTCGACCGGGTGCTCGCCCAGCCCCTCGCGCGCGAAATCCTCGCCGGTCAGGACCAGCAGCACGCCCGGCAGCCGAAGCGCGGCGGCCGCGTCGATCGACACAATCTTCGCGTGCGCATGCGGCGACCGCACGATGGCGCACCACGCCTGGTTGCGCAGGCTGATGTCGTCGACATACCGGCCGAGGCCCTTCAGGAGCCGCGGGTCCTCGGTGCGCGGCACCGCCTGGCCGATGGCGAACTGGCCCATGCGTTCTTTCTCCCCACCCGTCGCTGGCGAAACGGGGCCGGATCATAGGACAGCGGCACCGCCCGGCCAACGCCGGCGATCCGGCCCGGGCGGCGCCCGTTAGCCGAATATTGACCGTTGCCGTGATGTCCTGCGCCTCTTGGTGAGCGTTGGCCCTTGTTCCTGCACTCGCAGCACGACCCGGCGATCGTCACGCTCGCCTTTATCGTAAGATTTTTCGCCTCTTCCCCCGCCCTCAACCTCGCCGCCCGCGCGCGCGTGGCGGCGGGCCGCGCGGCCCGCTTCTGGATCGCCGCCGCCGCGGTGGCGATGGGCGGCGGCATCTGGTCGATGCACTTCATCGCCATGCTGGCCTTCTCGCTGGCGGACCTGCCGGTCGCCTATGCCGCGGCGCTGACCCTGGGCTCGATGGCGGTCGCCATCGGCTTCACGGGCACGGGCCTCGCGGTGACCCTGCGCTTCGGCACGCGGTTCCGGCCGCTGCTGGCCGGCGGGATGTTCATGGGCCTGGGCGTCGCCTGCATGCACTACATGGGCATGGCGGCGATGGCGATGCCGATCCGCATCGCCTACGACCCGGCGCTGTTCTCGTTGTCGATCCTGATCGCGGTCACCGCCTCGATGGTGGCGCTGTGGCTCTCGTTCAACCTGAACACCCTGGCCACCCGCGTGATCAGCGCGATCGTCATGGCGGTGGCGGTCGCCGGCATGCACTACACCGGCATGGCGGCGGCGACCTTCACGATCTACATTCCGGCCTACAGCGACGCGCCGTCCGCCATATCGCCCACCATGCTTGCGATCGGCATCGGCGCGGCGACGATCCTGATCCTCGGCCTCGGCCTCGCCTCGGCGCTGGTCGACCAGCACATGGCGCGGCGTTCCAGCAAGGAAGCCGAGCGGCTGCGCCGCAGCGAGGAACGGTTCCGCCTGCTGGTCAACGCGGTGGAGGACTACGCCATCTTCATGCTCGACGCCGAGGGGCGGGTGGTGAGCTGGAACGCCGGCGCGGAGCGGATCAAGGGATACAGCGAGGCGGAAATCGTCGGCCAGAGCCTGTCGGCGTTCGACGTCCCGTGGTCGCAGACCGACGATTCGACCAAGGCGCTGGAGATCGCGCGCACCCGCGGCCGCTACGAGGGCGAAGTGCAGCGGCGGCGCAAGAACGGCCAGGTGTTCTGGTCCCACGTCGTGATCCAGGCGGTGTTCGGCCCGGACGGCGCGCTCACCGGCTTCGCCAAGATCACCCGCGACATCAGCGAGCGACGCGCCGCGACCGAGGCCCTGGAGCGCGCGCACGCCGACCTCGAGCGCAAGGTCGCCGCGCGCACCCGCGAGCTGCAGGAGGCGAAGGAGGCGGCGGAGACCGCCAACGTCGCCAAGAGCCGTTTTCTCGCCAACATGAGCCACGAGCTGCGCACGCCGCTGAACGCCATCATCGGCTACACCGAGATGCTGATCGAGGATCACGAAGACGCCGGCGACGCGCAGTCGGTCGAGGATCTCCACAAGATCGAGAAGGCGAGCCGCCATCTGCTCGGCCTGATCAACGAGGTGCTCGACCTCGCCAAGATCGAGGCCGGTCGCATGACCCTGCATCCGGAGGCCGTCAGCGTGGCGGAGCTGGTCGCCGGCGTCGCCGCGACCGTCGAGCCGCTGATCGAGAAGAACCGCAACGATTTCAGGGTCGATTGCCCCGACGTCGGCGATGCGGTGATCGACGTGCAGAAGACGCGCCAGTGCGTCTTCAACCTGCTCAGCAACGCCGGGAAGTTCACCAGCGGCGGCACCGTGAGCCTCACGCTGCGCCGCGCCGGACGCCGGCTGGTGATCGCCGTCGCCGACACCGGGATCGGCATGGACGCCGCGCAGCAGGAACGCATGTTCGAGGCGTTCGCCCAGGCCGACGACCGCGCCACGCGCAGCTTCGAAGGCACCGGCCTCGGGCTGACCATCACCCGTCACCTGTGCCGGATGATGGGCGGCGACGTCACGGTCACGAGCGCGCCCGGCAAGGGCTCGACCTTCACCATCACGCTGGCGGACGACCAGGCGGCGCTGGAAGACGGCGTCGCCGCGGCGGCCGCGCCCGAGGATGCCGGCGCGGCAGTCGACGCCGCGGTGGACCGGGACAGCCCGACCATCCTGGTCATCGACGACGATCCGGACGCGCGCGAGATCGCGCACCGGCTGCTGCTGCGCAGCGGGTTCTCGGTCGTGACGGCAGGCTCCGGCCCGGAGGGCCTGCGCCTGGCGCGCTGGGAGCGCCCGGCCGTCATCCTGCTCGACATCATGATGCCGGGCATGGACGGCTGGGAGGTGCTGCGCCTGCTCAAGGCGGACCCCGATCTGCGCGCCGTCCCGGTCGTCATCATGTCGATGGTCAACGAGCCGACCCGCGGCCTGTCGCTGGGTGCCGAGGCCTACATGACCAAGCCGGTCAGCACCGCCTACCTGCTGCAGAAGCTGCACGAGCTGGCGCGCCAGTCGCCGCGGCGGCGCATCGTCATTGCCGCGGCGGACTCCGCGCTCGCCGGGTTCCTGACGCAGTCGATCGCGAGCCTTGGCTGGACGGTCGAGCACTGCGCCGACGAGGCGGCCGCGCTTGCCGCGCTGGAGTCGGCCGCGCCGGACGCGGTGCTGCTCGACCTCGTATCGCCCGGATCGGCGCTGCTGGCCTCCGTCGACCGCTTGTGCGCCGGGGCCGCGCCGCCCACGGTCATCGCGATCGCCGCCGACACCGGGAACGCCGATGCGGCGGCGTTGCGCAGCGTCGTCACCCACGTGCTGTCGCGCAGCGAGATGTCGGCGTCGGCGCTGGCCGATGCGGTGCGCACGGCGCTTCAGGCCGGCGGCCGGGAACGCGCGGCGTAAGGGGCGGCGCGATGCGCATCCTGCTGGTCGAGGACAACGAGGCGAACCGCGACATGCTCGGCCGCCGGCTCGCGCGCCGCGGCTACGCCGTGGCGTTCGCGGCCGACGGCGAGGCCGGCATCGCCAGCGTGCTCGCCGACAAGCCCGACCTCGTGCTGATGGACATCGACCTGCCGAAGGTCTCGGGCTGGGACGCGACGCGCGCCATCCGCGGTCATTACGCGCTGGAAGAGCTGCCGATCATCGCGCTCACGGCGCATGCGATGGCCCTCGACCGCCAAAAGAGCTTCGAGGCCGGCTGCAACGAGTACGAGGCCAAGCCGATCAACTTCGCCAGCCTGGTCGAGAAGATCGAGCTCCTGACCGCCCGCCGCGGCGCGGCGTGACCGCGCGCCCGCCGACCTCTCCAAGCATCGCAACCGTGCCGCTTCGCCGTTCGTCCTACGACAGCCCCAGCGCGACGCAGGCGACCAGGCCGGGCGGGTAGAACACGGCGAGCGCGCCCGAATCGCGCAGGCGGCCGGCGAAGCCGGGATGGGTGGAGAAGACGGTGGCGGAAAGGCCGCCCCAGCCGGTGCCGGTGATCAGTCCGTCCGACGCGGCGGCCAGCTCGACTGCATCGCGCGACCACGGCGCGACGATGACCAGCAGCGGCCCCGTGTCGTCGTCGGCGGCCTGCGCGTCCAGCGCGACGAAGCCGAGGAAGGCCGCCCACAGCGCGGCGGCAAGCGCCAGGATGCGCGCGGTCGCCGGCTTGCGCATCAGGCCACGGCGGCGGACGGCGGCTCCTCGACCGTGCGGTCGGCGGGCAGCACCAGGCACACGGTGGTGCCGACGTTGGGCTCGCTGTCGATCTCGATCGACCCGCCGTGCAGCTCGATCAGCGACTTCGCTAGCGGCAGGCCCAGCCCGGTGCCTTCGAAGCTGCGCGACAGCTTCGTCTCGGCCTGGACGAACGGCTGAAGCACGCGCGGGATATCGTCGGGGTTCATGCCGACGCCGCGGTCGGCGACGATCAGCCGGATCCTGCCGGAGCCGTCGGACTCGATCGAGACCACGACCGTGCCGCCGTCGTGGGAGAACTTGACCGCGTTGGCGAGGATGTTGAGGAACGCCCGCTTGAGCAGGATCTGGTCGGCGACGACGATGCGGGTCTGGCTCAGCCAGTTGACCTCGATCGCGATGGTTCGCTTGGCCGCCTGAGGCTCGACCAGCGAGGTCGCGCTGCGCACCAGATGCGGCAGCGACACGTCGTCCTCGTGCAGCGCCGTCTTGCCCGACTGGACCTTGGAGAAGTCCAGGATGTCGTTCACGACGTTGAGCAGATGCGTGCCGGAATCGTGGATGTAGCCGGCATACTCCGAATAGCGCGACACCGCGCTGGCGCCCAGGACGGTGTCCTTGATCATCTCGGAAAAGCCGATGATCGCGTTCAGCGGCGTGCGCAGCTCATGGCTCATGTTGGCGATGAAGACGGACTTGGCCTCGCTCGCCGCCTCGGCGCGTGCGGTCGCGTCGCGCAGCGATTCCTCGGTCTCGCGGCGGCGGCGGACTTCCTCCACCAGGCTCTCGTTCATCGAGCTCAGGTCGCGGGTGCGCTCGGCGATGCGGCGCTCCAGGTCCTCGTTGGCGCGACGCAGGGCGATCTCGGCGCGCCGGCGGGCGATCTGGGTCTGGATGCGCACGACCGCGACCTGGAAGTCGACCGGCTTCGTCACGTAGTCGTTGGCGCCCTTGCCCAGCGCCTCGACGATGCTCTCGCTCTCGGTCTTTGCGGTCACCATGATCACCGGCAGCAGCGCCGGCGCGTGCGTCTGGCGCAGCCGCTCCAGCACGTCGAGGCCGCTGAGCCCCGGCATCATGATGTCGAGCAGGATCAGGTCGAACTCGGATGCCTCCACCGCGGCCAGCGCGGCGTAGCCGTCGGCGGCTTCAGCCACCTCGTAGCCGCGCCGCGCCAGGCGTCGCGACAGCATGGCGCGGTTGGCTTCGATGTCGTCGACGACAAGGATGCGCGCGGGCGCGGGATCGCTGGACATGACGCTGTGCCTGGCCCGGTGTTGCGATTGCGGCGAGGGATAGTAGCGTCGCGAAACTTTGCAATTCGTTAGCGGGCATCCGCCGGCTGCATGGCCAGCAGCCGCGCGTCGGCTTCCGCCGTGGACGCATAGACGGCCAGGCCCGCGGCGATCTCGAACCCGGCCGGGCCGCCGGTGCGCGGCAGGATGCGCGCGAACCAGTGCGCCTCCGGCCGCGCGACGGCGGGGTGCTGCGGGGCCAGCACCATCAGGTTGTAGTCCGGGTCGCCGCGCGCGCCGCGCAGACGGCGCAGGCTGCGCCCCAGCAGGCCGGCGAAGGCGTCGGTTTCGGCGTCCGTCATGGCGCCGAAGTCGCCGCCGTGGCGGGCCGGCACGATCCAGGTCTCGCACGGCGCTTCCGCCGCCTCGGGCACCAGCGCGACGAAGCCGCCGGCGTCCTCGACGATGCGTCCGCCCTGCGCGCGCTCCCCGGCCGCCAGCGCGCAGATCGGGCAGGTCCCTTGGCGCCGGACCTGGCCGCGCGCCGTCCGGTCGCGCCGCAGCGTCTCCGGCGGGGCGCGCCGCAGCGCGATGATCTGCGCGTGCGGGTGCGCCAGCGACGCGCCCGACCGCGGCCCGCGATTGCGGAACAGGATCACCGCCGCCATGCCCGGCGCGGCGGCCAGCGCCGCGAAGCGGCGGCGGTACAGCGCGACCACCGCGCGGCGCGCTGCGTCGTCGAGGTCGGCGAGGTCGCGGTCGTGCTCCGGCGTCTCGACGATCACCTCGTGCAGCCCGTCGGGCGGGGCGACGATCGGGAACCGGTTGGCGACCGCGCGCGCCAGCCACCCGGGCGCGGCGGGCGCCGGCACGCTGTCGATCACCCGCTCGATCGCGCTTTCGTTGCCGGGGCAGAACGGGCAGGCGTGATCGCCGCCGGCCAGGAAGTCGTTCGGCCGCCCGCGCCGCACCGGCGCGACGATCGACGCGCGTCCGGTGACGGGGTTGCGGCGGTAGGGGGGCATGGCGGGCGGCAAACCAAGAGATATTGTCGTCCTCCGGCTTGACCGGAGGACCCATGCGTCACCAGATACCACGACGCGGCCGGCATGGGCCCTCCGGTCAAGCCGGAGGGCGACAAAAAAGAAAAGGCTACGCCCGGCTTGCCAGCGCTGCCCGCATCGCCCGCCACACCGTCTCCGGCGTCGCCGGCAGGTCGATGTGGGCGACGCCGTCGGCGGCCAACGCATCGACGATGGCGTTGACGATCACGGCGGGCGCCGGGGCGGTGCCGCCCTCGCTGCCCGGCTTGACGCCCAGCGGGTTGGTCGGCGCCGGCACCTCGGCGATCTCGGTGGCGAAGAACGGCAGCTGGTCGGCGCGCGGCAGCGCGTAGTCCATGAACGACGCGCTGAGGAGCTGGCCGGTGTCGCGGTCGTAGACGCAGCGTTCCTGCAGCGCCTGGCCCATGCCCTGCGCGATGCCGCCGTGGGTCTGGCCGTCGATCAGCAGCGGGTTGATCGCCCGCCCCACGTCGTCCACCGCGGCGTAGCGCAGGATCTCGACCGCGCCGGTGTCGGGGTCGACCTCGACCTCGCAGACGTGGCAGCCATTGCCGAACGCGGCGATCGGGGTGTGGATCTGCGACACGCCGCGCAAGTGTTCGCGCGCCGCCACCTCGAACAGCCCCACCGAGCGGTCGGTGCCGACCACCGTGTAGCGGCCGTCGCGGTAGGCGATGTCGGCGGGCGCCGCCTCCAGCATCGCGGCCGCTGCCTCGGCGCCCTTATCCAAAACTTCCTTCGCGGCGTTGCTGAGGACGATCGCGCCCATCCGCATCGACCGGCCGGAATGCGAGCCGCCGCCGACCTTCACCACGTCGGTGTCGCCGTAGATCAGGCGGATGCGCTCGTAGGGCACCTGCATCAGGTCGGCGACCACCTGGCCGAACGAGGTGTCGTGGCCCTGGCCGGATGCCTGGGTGCCGATGACCACGTCGAGCCGGCCGCCGTCGTCGCCTTCCGCAACGACGTCGATCTCCGCCCGCTCCTGCGGCGCGCCGGTGGACAGGTCGATGTAGGTCGAGATGCCGATGCCGCGCCGTCGGCCGCGCGCGGCGGACAGCGCGCGCCGCGCCGGGAAGCCGGCCCAGTCGCCCAGCGCCACCGCGCGGTCGACCATCTGCGGGAAGTCGCCCGAGTCGTAGGTCATGCCCAGGCCGTTGTCGTAGGGGATCTCGGCCGGGCCGATCAGGTTGCGGCGGCGGATCTC
>JBFWQM010000138.1:0-14675 GCA_050249455.1 Rhodospirillaceae bacterium
GTTCCGCCACGACTGGACGGCGGCGGAGGCGCTGGCGCTCATGGACCGGCCGTTCAACGACCTCGTGTTCGAGGCGCAGACGGTCCACCGCCGCCACTTCGACCCCAACGCGGTGCAGATCTCCACCCTCCTCAGCATCAAGACCGGCGGCTGCCCGGAGGACTGCGCCTACTGCCCGCAGAGCGCCCACTACGACACCGGCGTCGGGCGCGACAAGCTGATGCCGGTCGCCGACGTGGTCGCGGCGGCCCGCGCCGCCAAGGCGGCCGGCGCGCAGCGGTTCTGCATGGGCGCGGCGTGGCGCAGCCCGCGCGACGCCGACCTCGACGCCGTGGCAGCTATGGTGCAGGCGGTGAAGGCGGAGGGGCTGGAGACCTGCGTCACCTTGGGCATGGTGACGGCGGCGCAGGCCGGGCGGCTGAAGGACGCCGGGCTCGACTACTACAACCACAACATCGACACCTCGCCCGCGTTCTACGGCGAGATCGTCACCACGCGGCGGTTCGACGACCGGCTGGAGACCCTGGGCCACGTGCGCGACGCGGGGCTGAACGTGTGCTGCGGCGGCATCGTCGGCATGGGCGAATCGCGCGCCGACCGTGCCGCGATGCTGGCCACGCTCGCCTGCCTGCCGCAGCACCCGGAGAGCGTGCCGGTCAACCGGCTGGTGCGCGCGCCGGGCACGCCGCTGGCCGATGCCGATCCGATCGATGCGCTGGAGCTGGTGCGCACCATCGCGTGCGCGCGGATCATGATGCCGGCGTCCGTCGTGCGGCTTTCCGCCGGGCGCGAGGACATGGACGACGGCGTGCAGGCGCTGTGCTTCCTGGCCGGCGCCAACTCGATCTTCTACGGCGAGACCCTGCTCACCACCCCCAACGCCCGCCCCGACGCCGACCGCGCGCTGTTCGACCGGCTGGGGCTGAAGCCGATGGCGTGACGGGGCAGGCATCGATGCCGGCATCCACCCCTCCCCCAACCCCCTCCCGCAAGGGGAGGGCGATTAGACTCCCCCTCCCCTTGCGGGAGGGGGTTGGGGGGAGGGGTCCGCGCGGGTCGCGCGCGAAGCAAACATGCCCCGGCCCATGACCCTGTGGCGCCCCTACACGCAGATGCAGACCGCGCCGCCGGCGGTGGAGGCGGTGGCGACGCGCGGCGTGCGCATCTTCGTCGCCGGCGGCGGGGCGCTGATCGACGGCATCGCGTCGTGGTGGACGGCATGCCACGGCTACAACCACCCGCACATCTATGCCGCCGTCGAGCAGCAGCTTCGCGCCATGCCGCACGTCATGCTGGGCGGGCTGACGCACAAGCCGGCAGAGACCCTGGCGGCGCGGCTCGTCGCGCTGCTGCCGGGCGACCTCGACCACGTCTTCTTCTCCGACTCGGGCTCGGTCGCGGTCGAGGTCGCGCTCAAGATGGCGGTGCAGTTCTGGATCAACCGCGGCGTCGCCGGCCGCACGAAGTTCGTCTGCTTCACGCACGGCTATCACGGCGACACCTTGGGCGCGATGTCGGTGTGCGATCCCGTCGAGGGCATGCACGCGCCATTCCGCGGCTGGCTGCCGGAGCAGGTCGTCGTGCCCCTGCCGCGCACGCGCGACGAACTGGCCGGCTTCGACCGGATGCTGGCCGCGCGCAAGGACGAAATCGCCGGCGTGATCGTCGAGCCGCTGGTGCAGGCGGCCGGCGGCATGCGCTTCCACGACGCCGAGACGCTGGCCGCGATCCGCGGCGCGGCGGCGCGTCACGACGTGCTGTTCATCGCCGACGAGGTCGCGACCGGGTTCGGCCGCACCGGCACGATGTTCGCGTGCGAGCAGGCCGCCGTGACGCCGGACATCGTCTGCCTCGGCAAGGCGCTGACCGGCGGCGCGATGGGGATGGCCGCAACCGTCGCGACGACCCGGGTGTTCGAAGCGTTCCTGTCCGACGACCCGGCCAAGGCGCTGATGCACGGGCCGACCTACATGGCGAACCCGCTGTCGTGCGCCGCCGCCAACGCCTCGCTCGACCTGTTCGAGAAGGAGCCCCGGCTGGGCCAGGTCGCGCGCATCGCCGCGCAGATGGAGGGCGACCTCGCCGCCTGCCGCGGCCGGCCCGGCGTCGTGGACGTGCGCGTCCTGGGCGCCGTCGGCGTGGTGCAGATGGAACGCATCCCCGATGTGGAGGCGCTGCGCCGGCGCTTCATCGAGCGCCGCGTCTTCATCCGCCCGTTCGGCGACGTGATCTACCTGATGCCGGCGCTGCTGATCGCCAAGGACGATTTGTCCGCGCTGACCGGGGCGATCGGGGAGGAGCTGAGTTAACCCTCTCCGCCCCCGCGGGGTGGAGAGGGAGAGAGCTAAGTCGGCAGCGGGACGCCGACCTTCTTCAGCGCGGCGGTCTGGCGCTTCTCCAGGGCGGTGACGTCGAAGTCCTTGATCAGGTCCTGGAACAGGCGGTGCCAGTTGATCTCCGCCTTCAGGTGGAGGAACACCGAGCCGAGCCCGATCGCGGCGCGGTCCATCAGCACGAACTCGCGCGGCGGGCGCACGCCGCCGAGCTTGCGCAGCTCGCGGTGCACCTTCTCCGCCACGTTGGCGCCGTACATGGTGCCGTCGGTCTCCTGGATGCGCCGCACACGATCCTCCAGCAGCGGCGCGTAGACGAACTCCGCCCACAAATTGAGGACGGCGATGACTTCCTTCGGCAGGTTCCTGAAACCCCATGTCTCGTAGGCGTGCACGGCGAGCGCCTCGTCGCCGGTCTCCAGCGCGCGGTAGAGGTTGATCACGCCGTCCACGAACGGCGGGCGGAACACGCGGATGCAGCCGAAGTCGAGCAGGTTGACGGTGAGGTCGGGCCGCACCGAGTAGTTGCCGAGGTGCGGATCGCCGTGGATGACGCCGTAGAAGTAGAACGGCACATACCACGCGCGGAACATGTTGAAGGCGAGGCGGTTGCGCGACTCCTGGTCGGCGTCGGCGAAATGCAGCAGCCGGCGGCCGTCCATCCACGTCATGGTGAGGAGGCGCTTCGTTGACAGCGCGGTATCCGGCACCGGGACGTGGACGCCCTGCTCCTTCGCGTGCATCGCGCCGTAGAGGCGCATGTGGCGCGCCTCGAGCTCGTAGTCGAGCTCCTCGCGCAGCCGCGCGGTGATCTCGGCATGGATGTCCTTGGGATCGACGGCGCGGTCGTAGCGGCGGTAGATCGCGAAGATCAGCTTGAGCTGGCGCAGGTCCGCCTCCACGGCGGACTGCATGTCGGGGTACTGCAGCTTGCAGGCGAGCGTGCGCCCGTCCGGCGCGACGGCGCGGTGGACCTGGCCCAGCGACGCGGCGGCCGCCGCCTCGTGCTCGAACGACGCGAACTTTTTCTGCCAGTCGGCGCCCAGCTCCGCCGCCATGCGCCGGCGCACGAACAGCCAGCCCATCGCCGGCGCGTCGGCCTGCAGCTGCGCCAGCTCCTGCACGTAGGCCTGCGGCAGCATGTCGGGGATGGTCGACATGATCTGCGCCACCTTCATCAGCGGCCCCTTGAGGCCGCCCAGCGCGCGCGCCAGCTCCGCCGCGTGCTTGTCGCGGTCGAGCTTGAGGCCGAGGTAGCGCTCGCCGGCCAGCCGCGCCGCCAGCCCGCCGACCGCCGTGCCGACCTGCCCATAGCGCCGCAGCCGGCCGGTCAGGCGGTTCTGTTCGTCGGAGTCAGCCACAACACACACCTAAGCCGTCATGGCCGGGACAAGCCCGGCCATGACGAAGGAAGAAACGTCGGACGAGGAGCGGCCGTCAGCTCAGCGTCTCCAGCTCGTCGATCATGCCGGACAGCACGCCGAGGCCGCGGGCCCAGAAGCCGGGGTCGGTGGCGTCGAGGCCGAACGGGGCCAGGAGCTCCTTGTGGCGGCGGGTGCCGCCTGCGCGCAGCATGTCGAGGTAGCGTTCGGCGAAGCCGTCCTGCGCGCCTTCGTAGACCGCGTAGAGCGAGTTCACCAGGCAGTCGCCGAATGCATAGGCGTAGACGTAGAACGGCGCGTGGATGAAATGCGAGATGTAGGTCCAGTAGTACTTGTACTCGTCGTCGAAGCGGAATGCCGGCCCCAGGCTCTCGCGCTGCACGTCGAGCCAGATGGCGCAGATCTGGTCGGCGGTCAGCTCGCCGTTGCGGCGTTCGGTGTGTACGCGCAGCTCGAACGTGTAGAACGCGATCTGGCGCACCACGGTGTTGAGCATGTCCTCCACCTTCGCCGCGATCATCGCGCGGCGGCGGCTGGGATCGGTCTCGGCCTTCACCAGCGACTTGAACGTCAGCATCTCGCCGAACACCGACGCCGTCTCCGCCAGGGTCAGCGGCGTGTCGGCCAGCAATTGACCTTGCGGCCCGGCCAGCACCTGGTGGACGCCGTGGCCGAGCTCGTGCGCGAGGGTCATCACGTCGCGCGTCTTGCCCAGGTAGTTGAGCAGCAAGTAGGGATGCGCCGACGGGATGGTGGAATGGGCGAATGCGCCGCCCGCCTTGCCCGGCCGCGCCGCGGCGTCGATCCAGGCGTTGTCGAAGAAGCGCCGCCCGACGTCGGCCATCTCCGGCGAGAAGGCGCGGTAGGCGTCGAGCACGATGGTCCGCGCCTCCTCCCACTTGATGGTGCGGTCCGGCGCCTCGGGCAGCGGCGCGTTGCGGTCCCAGTAGTCCATCCGCTCGACGCCGAACCAGCGCGCCTTCAGCGCGTAGTAGCGGTGCGACAGCCGCGGATAGGCGTCCTGCACCGCCGCGACCAGCGCATCCACGACCTCGTCCTCGACGTGGTTGGCGAGGTTGCGCGACGACGGCGGGCGCGCGAAGTGGCGCCAGCGGTCCTCGATCTCCTTGTCCTTGACCAGCGTGTTGGTGATCAGCGCGAACAGCGACACGTTCTGGCCGAGCACGACGCCGATCGACTTCGCCGCCGCCCGGCGGCGAGCGGCGTCGGCATCCGACAGGCGGTGCAGCGCCTCCTCCGCGGTCAGGATCTCGCCGCCCACCGGGATGCGCAGGCCGGCCAGCGTCTGGTCGAACAGCCGGTTCCAGGCGGCGCGGCCGGCGACGTATTTCTCGTGCAGCAGCCGCTCCATCTCCTCTTCGAGCTGGTGCGGGCGGAAGGCGCGCACGTCGCGCAGCCACGGCGCGTAGTGGGCGAGCCGCGGCGACTTCAGCTTCTTCGCCGTCTCCTCGTCGCTGAGCTTGTTGAGCTCCAGGGTAAAGAAGATCGTCTGCGCCGAGGCGGCGTTCACCCGCTCCTGCATGGTCTGGTAGAACTTGCCGATCTCCGGGTCCGACAGGTCGCCGGCATGCAAGAGCTGTGCGAAGCTCATGATGCGGCCCATCAGCTCGTCGAGCGCCTCGTACGCCGCCACCGCCTGGCCGAGCGCCTCGCCGTCCATCTTGGCGAGCTTGCCGGCATAGCGCTCGCGGAATGCCTTGGCATCGGCATCAAGCCGGTCGAGGTCGGCCTTCAGCGCCGGCGCATCGGGCGACGGGTAGAGGTCGGAGAGGTCCCAGGCGGGCAGCTGGCCCAGCGCCGTCGGCTCGATTGACTTCTGCATCGACAGGTTCCTTTTCTCGCCACAGGATATAATGTCGCGGTGGTCCGGCGCCAACCGTGGCGCGGTACGTTCACCAAGCAAGAGGACGACGTGGGGGGTCCCGAACGTTACGACGCCTGGCCGAATCTGGCACTGATGTTCTTCGAGCAGGCGGCCTTGCGCGGCGCGCGGCCGTTCGCCTGGGCCAAGCGCGGCAAGCAATGGCAGGCGACGTCCTGGACCGAGGCGGCGCGCCAGGCGGCGGGCCTCGCCGCCGCCCTGAAGGCGCTGGGCATCGCGGCAGGCGACCGCGTGGTGCTGGTGTCCGAGAGCCGGCCGGAATGGCCGATCGCCGACGTCGCGATCATGGCCGCGGGCGCCGTCACCGTGCCGGCCTACGTCACCAACCAGGTCGCCGACCACCTGCACATCCTGGAGAACAGCGGCGCCCGGGGCGCCATCGTCTCCACCCGCGCACTGGCCGACCGCCTGCTGCCGGCGGCGCAGCGCGCCGGCATCGGCTTCGTCGTGGCGATGGACGACCTCAACCTCGGGCAGGACGCCGGCGTCCCGCTGCACCGGTGGCATGCGCTGATCGGCGCGCACGCCGTGCCGGTCGCGGAGGTGACCGCCGCCGCGGCGCAGATACGGCGCGATTCGACCGCCTGCATCATCTACACGTCGGGCACCGGCGGCGTGCCCAAGGGCGTGATGCTGAGCCACGGCGCGATCCTGTCCAACTGCAAGGGCGCGTGGCACCTGCTCAACGGGCTCGGCCTCGACGACGAGGTGTTCCTGTCGTTCCTGCCGCTGTCGCATTCCTACGAGCACACCGCCGGGCTGATGTTCCCGATCACCATCGGCGCGCAGATCTACTACGCCGAGGGCGTGGACAAGCTGGCCGCCAACATGGTGGAGGCGAAGCCCACCATCATGACCGCCGTGCCGCGGCTCTACGAGCTTATGCGCGAGCGCATGCTGCGCGGCGTGCAAAAGGCGGGCGGCAAGAAGGAGAAGCTGTTCATGCGCGCGGTCGAGTTGGGCCGCAAGCGCTACGAGGCGCCGGGCACGCTGACGATCGGCGAGCGCATCATGGATTTCGTGCTCGACATCCTGGTCCGGCGCAAGGTCAAGGCGGGCTTCGGCGGCCGGCTGAAGGCGCTGGTGTCGGGCGGCGCGCCGCTGAACTACGACGTCGGCGTGTTCTTCACCGCACTGGGTCTGCGCCTGCTGCAAGGCTACGGCCAGACCGAATCGGCGCCGATCGTGAGCTGCAACACGGTCGGCAGAAACCGCATCGACACGGTCGGCACGCCGTTCGTCGATGTCGAGGTCAGGATCGCGCCGGACGGCGAAATCCTGGTGCGCGGCGAGCTGGTCATGCAGGGCTACTGGAACGACCCCAAGGCGACGGCGGCGGCGATCCAGGACGGCTGGTTGCATACCGGCGACATCGGCGAGATCGACGCCGACGGCAGCATCCGCATCACCGACCGCAAGAAGGACATCATCGTCAACTCCGGCGGCGACAACGTGGCGCCGCAGCGGGTCGAGGGCTTCCTGACCCTGCAGCCGGAGATCGCGCAGGCGATGGTGATCGGCGACAAGCGGCCGCATCTGGTCGGGCTGATCGTGCCGAGCCGCGAGTACGCCGAGACCTGGGCGAAGGCGAACGGCAGGCCGGCCGACCTCGCCGTCCTGGTCGACGACCCGGCGTTCAAGGCCGCCGTCGGCGAGGCGGTGGAGCGGGTCAACGCCACATTGTCAGTGATCGAGCGGGTGCGCCGGTTCATCCTGACGGCGGAGGAGTTCACCACCGCCAACCAGATGATGACGCCTTCATTGAAGATCCGACGCCACGCGATCCGGGCCGTCTACGGCCCGGCGCTGGACGCATTGTATGGGGATGCCGGCGGCAAGGCCGCGCCGGCGGCAAGGGAGCCCGGTCATGTCCGAGCATGAGAACGTCCTGATCGTCGGCGCGGGCCGCGGGCTCAGCGCCTCGCTGGCCAGACTCTGCGCGAAGGAGGGTATGCAGGTCGGCCTCGCCGCGCGCGACGCCGGCAAGCTCGGCCCGCTGGTGCAGGAGACCGGCGCGCGGGCGTGGTCGTGTGACGCCTCCAAGCCCGCCGACGTGGACAGGCTGTTCGACGCCTTCGCCAAGGAAGTCGGCGCGCCCGACCTCGTCGTCTACAACCCGAGCTACCGCGCCCGCGGCGCGATCGCCGAGGTCGACCGCGACGAGACCCTGAAGGCGCTGATGATCACGTGCTATGGCGGCTTCCTGGTCGGCCAGGCGGCGGCGCAGCGCATGCTGCCGCGCGGCAAGGGCACCATCATCTTCACCGGCGCGTCGGCCAGCGTGAAGGGCTACGTCAACTCGGCGCCGTTCGCGATGGGCAAGTTCGGCCTGCGCGGGCTGTGCCAGAGCATGGCGCGCGAGCTGGCGCCCAAGAACATCCACGTCGCCGAGGTGCTGGTGGACGGCGGCATCGCGCGTCCGTCGGACGACCCGCGCGGCGTGCGCGACCGTGGCCCCGACGGCCTGCTCGACCCCGACGCGATCGCCGACACCTACCTCTACCTCCACCGCCAGCCGCGCAACGCGTGGACGTGGGAGATCGAGGTCAGGCCGTGGGTGGAGACGTTCTGACCTCGGCGCGCATCGACGTTGCGTAGGGGCGGGTCTCAGACCCGCCCGCGGCGTCTGGTCCGGCACCGGCATGGAAAGCAAAAAAAAGCAAAAACAGTGCGGGTTTGAAACCCGCCGCTACAGAACGTCGCCACCTGGAACCGCTCTCTGCCGGTGAAACCGGAGGGCGACTGGCAAGAAAAGAAGGAAAACGTGGATGGCCGTGACAGGCACGGCCATGACGTAGCGGGGGTGATGCGGCGCGCCTACTCCGCCGCCAACGCCTCGATCATGCCGAGCGCGGCGAGGTACGTGTCGCGCAGCATCTCCTGCTCGCGGCGATCCTCGATCTTCATCTTACGCAGGCGGATGACCTGGCGCATGATCTTGGGGTCGAAGCCGGCGCTCTTGGCCTCCGCGTAGACGTCGCGGATGTCGGCGCCGAGGCCGGCCTTCTCCTCCTCCAGCCGCTCGATGCGCGCGACGAACGAGCGCAAGCGCTCCTGTGCCGTCTGGTCGATCCCGCTCATGCGCCCCTCGCCATACTCAAGATCTCAACCGATAGACCCCGGCCCGGCGACTCGCAAGCCGCCGGGCCGAATCGGCTGTGGAAGGCGTGTGGATAGCGTGTACAGAACTCACGCCGACGGGGCGGCGTCGGCCGGCTTCAGGGTGGCCGGCGAGATCAGGACGCCGAACTCCTTGCACCAGATCACGACGCTCTTCGCGCGCGCGAGGTCCACGCCGGCCGGGATGTCGTAGACTTGGCTGCCCTGGAACGCGCGCAGGCGGCCGAGGTCGGTCATCGCGGCGGCGCGGAAGTCGGCGGCGCTCTGCACGTCGGCCCGGTCCGCGAGATAGACGTGGAAGCGCGGCCCCGGCCCGACCGCGAAGTCGGCGCCGAGGTGGACCACGCGAGAATCGCGCCCGGCCAGCACGCTGACCGTGCCACGGCCCCAGTGCACCGGGTCGTTCGGGTCGGGATGGATGAACGTGCCGCCGGCGACCGCGGTCTTGGCGGCGCGGTCGGCGACGGTCTCCATCGCGACGTCGTTCAGGAACCAGAACGGATAGACGAAGATGCCGGTCGCGAACCCGGCGATGCCACCGAGCAACCCGGCGGCGATGGCGACGAGAAGGTAACGGCGAAGCATGGCGTGATCTCCCAAGCGGGCGGCGGCGCTGCGACGACAAGGTCGCCGCGGCGCCGGGCGCGGTTACCGGTTCGACACCTGCGCGGGCATCTCGGACCGCTTCTCGAACGTGATGGTACCGACCGGCACCATGCGGCCGTCCTGCATGAAATGCGGTGCCGCGTTGAGCATGATGGCGCGGTGCGGCCGGACGTCGATGTCGTCGGCGCGGTAGGTCGTGCCGTCGTCGGTGCCGGCGTCCCAGGCGTAGACGGTCATCGTCCGGCGCGCCGTCCAGCCGGCGCCGTCGCGCAGGTCGACGTCGGCGATGCCGGCGAACCAGTCGGGGCTGGGCGCGATCATCGCCGCCAGCGACACCATCGGGTAGATCGGATCGACCGTGAAGGTGACGGTCGCGCTGCCCGGCGGGCCGAAGATCGGCTGGCTCTCGATCAGCGCACCGGCCTTGCCGGCGTCGACCGCGTCCTTGATCTCGCGGTTGAGCGGGCTGTGCGACCCCGCCTCCGCCAGCCGCTCCAGCCCGTCGGTCGCGATGCCGCCGGCACGGAACAGGACGTAGCGGTCGCCGTGGGTAGCGCCTATCAGGCCGGAGAAGTGGGCGCCCGGCGGGTAGTCCCTGGGGTGGGTCGCGGCCGACCAGGTGCCGTCGAAGGTGGCGGTGTAGGTCGCGGCCGTGTCGGCGGCCAGCGCGCCGTGGGCGGCGAAGGTCAGGGCGGCGGCGAGGCAGAGCTTGTTCATGGCGGTGTCTCCATCGGTCCGGGTGTGCGTCAATCGCAGGCGGACGCTACGGCCGCGGGGCGTGCGCGCTCCAATACCGATGGACTCCCGTTTCTATAGCTTCCGGCTATGATCGCGCCGGGACGGGCCGGAGCGCTGCGCGATGGAGATGCACCAGATCCGCTATTTCCTGGCGGTGGCGGAGGCGCTGAACTTCACCCGCGCCGCCGCCGCGTGCCATGTGGCGCAGCCGTCGCTGACCCGCGCGATCCGCAAGCTGGAGGACGAGCTCGGCGGGCCCCTTTTCCGGCGCGAGCGCGAGCGCACCGGGCTCACCGAGCTCGGCCGCCGGATGAAGCCCTTTCTGGAGCAGACCTTGTCGCTGGCGCAGGCGGCGCAGCGCGAGGCCGAAAGCTTCCGCAACCTGGAGCGCGCGCCGCTGACCCTGGGCGTGATGTGCACCATCGGCCCGACCCGGCTGACGCCGCTGGTGGGCCTGCTCGCCAACCGGGTGCCCGGCCTGGAGCTGAAGCTACGCGAGGGCGCCGGCCGCCAGATCGTGGCCGCGCTGCTGAAAGGCGAGGTCGACGCCGCCATCGTCGGCCTGCCGGACTATCCCGATCTCGTGCGGGCCGAGCCGCTCTACCGCGAGCGCTACGTCGTCGCCTTCGCCCCCGGCCACCGCTTCGAGGCGATGAACGCGGTGCCGGTATCGGCGATGGAAGGGGAGAACTACCTGCGCCGGCTGAACTGCGAGTACCCGGAGCATTTCCGGGCGCAGGCCGGCGACTGGACGGTCGGCCTCAACGTCCGCTACGAGAGCGAGCGCGAGGACTGGATCCAGGCGATGATCCTGGCCGGCATGGGCTGCGCCTTCATGCCCGAATACATGCCGATGTTCCCGGCGATCCGCAGCCGCGTCGTGGTCGAGCCCGAGATCGTCCGCGAGGTCAGCCTGGCGACCGTGCGCGGCCGGCGCCATCCGCCGGCGCTCGACCTCCTGGTCGGGATGGCGAAAAGCCATCCCTGGAGCCGATTGAGCCCGGACTAGTGCTTGGTCGCCGGCTGCGCCTTTTCGAAGGCCGCCTTCTGCTCGGCCGAGGCTTCCTTCTGGTACTTGGCGCGCCATTCGGCATAGGGCATGCCGTAGACGATCTCGCGCGCCGCCTCGTAGTCCATCGCGACGCCGCGCTCCTCCGCCGCCGCCTTGTACCACTTGGACAGGCAGTTCCGGCAGAACCCGGCCAGGTTCATCAGGTCGATGTTCTGCACCTCGGTGTGGGTGCGCAAGTGATCGACGAGCGCGCGGAACGCCGCCGCTTCGAGTTCGGTGCGGGTCTTTTCGTCCATGGCTCCCTCCTTCGCGATCGCCCTCTTATATGGAACCGTTCGCGGCGATTTTCCAAGGGGTTCGCGGCCGTCAGGCGATCAGCCAGCGCCACACCCCGACCAGGTCGACCGCCAGGAACCCGCCCTGCAGCAGCACCAGGCTGGGCTCGCGCATCAGCGCGCCCGCAACCGTCCACGACGTCGATGACACGACGAACAACACCCAGCCCCACCCGCTGACCGGCAGGTTGAGCGCCAGCACCAGCGCTCCGGCCAGCCCGGTCGCGGTGCCGAGCCACTTGAGGCCGGTCATGCCGCGCCGCCGGCCGCCATCGATCGTGGCCATTTCCGTCCCTCCGCCGTCCGGCCGGCACCATGGCGGGGCCGGAGGCCCGCGGCAAGACGACGCTTGACCGCGATGCGGACGATCTTATATTACTGACCAGTCAGTTATTAATGAGGTGCCTATGGCTCCCCCCGAACCGCGTTGGCAGCGCCGCAAGGACGCCCGGCCCGGCGAGATCGTCGAGGCGGCGCTGGCGCTGTTCGCCGAGCGGGGCTTCGCACCGACGCGGCTGGACGACGTCGCCGCCCGCGCAGGGGTCAGCAAGGGCACCCTCTATCTCTACTTCCCTAACAAGGCGGAGCTGTTCAAGGCGGTGGTGCGCGAGACGCTGCTGCCCATCCTGGCGCAGGCGGAGGCCGCGGCGGCCGGTTTCGCCGGTCCCACCCCGGCCCTCGTCGCCGCCCTGATGGGCCGCCTGGTCGCCCTCATCGCCACCTCGCCGGCCGGCGCCATCCCCAAGCTGGTGATCGCGGAAGCTGCCAACTTCCCCGACATCGCCCGCTTCTACCGCGCCGAGGTGATCGATCGCGGGCTCGGCCTGGTCGCCGCCCTGGTCCGGCGCGGGGTCGAGCGCGGCGAGTTCCGCGCCGTGGACCCGCTGCACGCCGCCCGCACCGTCATCGCGCCGCTGCTGTTCGTCGCCATCTGGCGGCATTCCTTCGAGCGGACCGACGCCCAGCCGCTCGACGTCGACGGCTTCGTGGGCACCTGCACCTCGATCATCCTGGCGGGCCTCGCCGCCCGCCCCGACACGGAGGACGGCGATGAGCGTCCTTGACTCCATCGGCGCGTTGTTCGCCGCGGCGGCCGCCTGGGCCGGCCTCGCCGGCGGCGACACCGGCGCGCTGCGCTTCCAGGGCTACGCGGAGGCGGAGTTCGTGCGCCCGGCCGCGCCGGTCGGCGGCACCCTGGAGACGCTGTCGGTGCGGCGCGGCGACACGGTCGCGGCCGGCGCGCCACTGTTCGCGCTGAACGCCACCATCGAACGCGCCGCCTATGACGAGAGCGTCGCGCGGCTGCAGCAGGCCGAGGCGCAGCTCGCCGACCTGCGCAAGGGCAAGCGCGAGACCGAGATGCGCGCCATCGAGGCGCAGCGCGCCCAGGCCGAGGCCGCCCTGCGGCTGTCGGAATCGCAGCTCCGGCGGCAGGAGGTGCTGGCGGCGCAGAACATCGCGGCGAAGTCGAGCCTGGACGAGGCGCGCTCCGCCGCCCAGCGCGACCGCGCCCGGGTGGCGGAGCTCAATGCCGAATGGCGCACCGCGACATTGGGCGGGCGCACCGACGCGGTCCAGGCCGCTGCGATGGCGGTCGAGATGGCGAACGCGGAGGTCAGCCGCGCCGCCCGCCGGCTGGCCGAGATCGCGCCGCCGGCGCCGGCCGACGCGCTGGTGTTCGACACCTATTTCCGGCCCGGCGAGTTCGTGCCCGCCGGCGCCCCGGTGCTGGCGCTGCTGCCGCCCGGCAACGTCAAGGTCCGGTTCTTCGTGCCGGAGCCCAGGCTGGGATTCGTTTCGGTCGGCGAACGGGTCGCCATCGCCTGCGACGGTTGCGCGAGCGGAATGACCGCGCGGGTCAGCTACGTCGCGCCGTCGGCCGAGTTCACTCCGCCGGTGATCTATTCGATCGAGAGCCGGGCCAAGCTGGTCTTCCTGGTCGAGGCAGTGCCCGAGGGGGCCCCGGCGCGGCTGCACCCCGGCCAGCCGGTCGACGTGACCCTGCGCCGCAACGGGCGCTGAGCCATGGCCCCGGACTACGCGATCGACGTCCGTGGGCTGGCCAAGCGGTTCGGCAGCCGCACGGTGGTGGAGGATCTCTCCATCCAGGTCGAGCGCGGGCGCATCCACGGCTTCCTGGGCCCCAACGGGTCGGGCAAGACCACCACCATCCGGATGCTGTGCGGCCTGCTGACCCCCGACGCGGGCGAAGGCACCTGCCTCGGCTTCGACATCCGGCGCGAAGCGGCGGCGATCAAGCGCGAGGTCGGCTACATGACCCAGCGCTTCAGCCTGTACGAGGACCTGAGCGTGCGAGAGAACCTGGACTTCGTCGCCCGCGTCTACGGCGTGCCCGGCCGCCGCGCGCGGGTGGACGAGGCGCTGGAGCGGCTGGGGCTCGCCGGGCGCGCCCGACAGCTCGCCGGCACCCTGTCGGGCGGCTGGAAGCAGCGGCTCGCGCTCGCCGCGTGCCTGCTCCACACGCCGAAGCTCCTGCTGCTCGACGAGCCGACCGCCGGCGTCGATCCCAAGGCGCGGCGCGAGTTCTGGGACGAGATCCACGACCTCGCCGACGCCGGCCTGACCGTGCTGGTCAGCACCCACTACATGGACGAGGCGGAACGCTGCCACGCCATCGCCTACATCGCCTACGGTCGGATGATGGCCAACGGCACGGTGGACGAGATCGTGCGCGACTCGGGCCTGCATACCTGGACCGTCACGGCATCGGCGCAGGCGCGGATCGGCGACCTCGCCGCCGCCCTGCGCGCCGCGCCGGGCATCGAGATGGCGACCGCGTTCGGCAATTCGCTGCACGTCGCCGGCACCGACCGCGCCGCGCTGGACGCCGCGATCGCGCCGTGGCGCGGCGACCCGGCGCTGCGCTGGACCGAATCGAGCGCCGGGCTGGAGGACGTCTTCATCCAGCTCACCCGCCGGCGCGAGGCGGAGGGCGTGTCGTGACGAGCATCGGCGCGGCGTCGTCACCCCCTCCCAACCCTCCCCCGTCGTGGGGCAGGGCTCGAAAGCCCCCTCCCCTCGCGGGAGGGGGTTGGGGGAGGGGGCGGCCGGAGGCCGAACAGTCATGATCTTATCCGGCATCGCCCGCGCGTGGCGGCGCATCGTCGCGGTGATGGTGAAGGAATTCACCCAGATGCGGCGCGACCGGCTGACCTTCGCGATGATGCTCGGCATCCCGATCATCCAGCTCGTGCTGTTCGGCTACGCGATCAACGCCGACCCGAA
>JBFWQM010000139.1:0-14653 GCA_050249455.1 Rhodospirillaceae bacterium
CCCCGTCTCGCCCGGCGCCGCGGCCGCCGCCTGGGTCACGGCGAGCGAGTCCTCCAGCGCGCCGCACAGCATGTGGCCGAGCATGATGTGCATCTCCTGGATGCGCGCGGTGACGTCGGACGGCACGATCAGCAGCGGGTTGGCGAGGCCGACCAGCCTGCCGCCGTCGCGCCCCGACAGCGCGGCGGCGACGGCGCCGACCTCATGCGCCGCGGCCATCGCCGCCAGCACGTTGGGGCTGGTGCCGGAGGTCGACAACCCGATCACCACGTCGCCCAGCCGGCACAGCGCGCGCACCTGGCGCGCGAACACCTGTTCGAAGCCGAGGTCGTTGGCGGCGGCGGTGAGGATCGAGGTGTCGGTGGTCAGGGCGATCGCGGCGATCGCCGCGCGGTCGGTGCGGTAGCGCACCACCAGCTCGGCCGCCAAATGCTGCGCGTCCGCCGCGCTGCCGCCGTTGCCGAAGAAGACGATCTTGTTGCCGCGCTCCACCGCCACCCGGCACACCGTGACGAGCCGCAGGAACGGCTCCTTCAGGCTGCCGCGGGTCGCCCGCACGACCGCCTCGTGCTGGTCGAATTCGGCCTCGAAGGTGCGCTCGATGTCCATGGCGCGTGTTCCTCCCGCGCCGGCGCGGGCCTGTCAAGGCCCCGCTAGGCGGCGCCGGACTTCAGCAGCTTGTCGAAATACGCGATGGTGCGGTCGAGGCCGGCGTCGAGCGGGATGGTCGGCTGCCAGCCCAGCTTCGACCTGGCCAGCGCGATTTCGGGCTGGCGCTGGACGGGGTCGTCGGCGGGCAGCTCCTTGTAGACGATCAGCGAGCGCGAGCCGGTCTTGGCGATCACCTTCTCCGCCAGCTCCAGGATGGTGAACTCGCCCGGGTTGCCGAGGTTCACCGGCCCGGTCAGCCCATCGTCGCTTGCCATCAGCCGCATCAGCCCGTCGACCAGGTCGTCCACGAAGCAGAACGATCGGGTCTGGTTGCCCTTGCCGTAGACGGTCACCGACTCGCCCTTCAGCGCCTGGACGATGAAGTTCGACACGACGCGGCCGTCGTTGGGGTGCATGCGCGGGCCGTAGGTGTTGAAGATGCGCGCCACCTTGATGCGCAGCTTGTGCTGGCGCCAGTAGTCGAAGAACAGCGTCTCGGCGCAGCGCTTGCCTTCGTCGTAGCAGGCGCGCAGCCCGATCGGGTTGGAGTTGCCCCAGTAGCTTTCCGGCTGCGGGTGCACCTTGGGGTCGCCGTAGACCTCACTGGTCGAGGCCTGCAGGATCTTGGCGCGCACCCGCTTGGCCAGCCCCAGCATGTTGATCGCGCCGTGCACGCTGGTCTTGGTCGTCTGCACCGGGTCGAACTGGTAGTGGATCGGCGAGGCCGGGCAGGCGAGGTTGTAAATCTCGTCGACCTCGACATAGAGCGGGAACGTCACGTCGTGGCGCATCGCCTCGAAGCGCGGGTTGCTGAGCAGATGCGCGATGTTGTCCTTGCGGCCGGTGAAGTAGTTGTCCACGCACAGCACGTCGGCGCCGTCGGCGAGCAGCCGCTCGCACAGATGCGAGCCGATGAAACCGGCCCCGCCGGTGACCAGCACGCGCTTGCCGTTCGTCATGTCGTTCGTCCTTGTGGGTTCGTTCGGTTCAGGTCTGGATCAGGCGCTTGCCGGCGCCTTCCAGGACCAGGCAGGTGAGCTTGCCGGTGTAATAGGCGCCGGTGTCGATGCCGATGCGGTTGGGCCGCACGTCCGGGTCCGGGTTGATGGTGTGGCCATGCACCACGCAGCAGCCGTGGTCGTCGCCGCTGTGGAGGAAATCGTCGCGGATCCACAGGAGGTCCGAGGACTCCTGCGATTCCAGCTTGCGGCCCGGGCGGATGCCGGCGTGGACGAACAGGTAGTCGCCCGCCGCGTGATAGAGCTTGAGCGAATCGAGGAATGCGCGGTGCCCCAGCGGCAGCGCGGCGTCGAGCCCGTCGCGCATGCGCAAGAGCCGCTCCTCGCGGCTCGACGCCTGCTCGAACCCGACGCCGTAGCTGAACAGGGTCGCGTCGCCGCCGTTGAACAGCCAACTGTGCGCCGCCGCCGGGTCGTCGAGGAAGGCGAGCATGATCTCCTCGTGGTTGCCCTTGAGGTGGACGCGCTCGAACCCCGGCAGCGGGTCGTCGATCAGCATGTCGATCACCGCGCGCGAGGCCTCGCCGCGGTCGACGTAGTCGCCCAGGTAGATCGCGACCAGCGCGGTCCCCTCCGTCGCGCGCGCGGCGTCGGCGACGATCCGCGCATGCAGGTCGGCCAGGAGGTCTGCCCGGCCGTGGATGTCGCCGATTGCGTAGAGGCGCATCCCCTCGGGCGCCCTCGGCGGCGCGCTGGGTTCGCGCCGTCGGCCGAACAGTCGTGAAAGCATGCCCGCACTATGCCGCGGCGGTGCGCTGATTTCCACCATCGCGGGCCCCGTTCAGTGGGCGGCGCGGGCAGCGTCCGCGCCCCATGTCTCGCGGGCGCCGCGGTTCTCGATCAGGTGGCACAGCGAGACCACGACCCGGCGGTCGTAGGCCTTGCCGGCATCGCGGTTGAGCGCGTCCATGGCCGCGTCGAAGTCCATGCCGGCGCGCCAGGCGCGCGGGCTGGTCATCGCCACGAAGGCGTTGGCGACGGCGGCGATGCGGGCGCTGATCAGGATCGTCTCGCCCTTCAGCCCGGCCGGTTCCCCGGTGCCGTCCCAGCGTTCGTAGAGCTGGCGCAGGGTCTCCACCACCGGGCCGTCGAACTCGATCCCGTCCAGCAGGTCGGCGCCGGCCTGGATGCTGTCGCGCACCCGCTTGATCTCCGCCTCGTCGAGGCCGCCGACCCGGGTCAGGAGGCCGGCCGGCACCAGGATCTTGCCGATGTTCATCAGCCGCGCCGCCGTCTCGACCGTGTCCTGCATCGAGTCGTCGAGGCCCATGTCAGCGGCGACGTCGCGGGCGATCGTCGCGGTGCGTTCCGAATGGTTGGCCGAATAGGGGTCGCGGCGGTCGAGCAGGGTGACCAGGGTGCCGACCAGCCGGGCCAAAGTGCGGCCGCGGCGCTCGCGCTCGCGCACCGCCTCGGTGATGTCCTGTTCCACCACCAGCACGCCGGCCGGGACGTCGGGACCGGGCGGCACCGGGACGTGGCGGGCCAGCGCCACCCGCAGGTCGCCGTTGGCGCCGCTGCGGTGCTCGTCGGTGACCACGGTCCCCGCCTGGCGCGCCGTCGCGTTGAACCGTTCGTAGCGTGCCGCCTCGGCGCTGCCGATCACGTTGGCGAGCGGCTTGCCCACCATGTCGGGCGGTTCCATCTGCACCCGGTCGGCGGCGGTGCGGTTGGCGAAGCGCACGCGGCCGTCGTCGCCGACGATGACGATGGAGCTCGGCTGGTTGTCGGTGACCAGGCGCAGCAGGCGGCTCTGCGCCTCGTAGCGCGCGGCGAGGTCGCGGTAGCGCCCCGCCGCCGCTGCCGCCCGCCGCGACGCGCCGTGCCGCCACGCGGCGAACAGCGCCAGGCACGCGGCCGCGACCGCCAGCAGCAGGATCGCGACCAGGCGCGTCAGCCGGCTTTCGCTGGCGCCCAGCGCCTCCGCCGCGTCGATCTTGTAGACCAGGGTCCACGGCGCGTTGGCGACGGCGCGGCCGGTGACCAGCGCCGTCTCCGCGCGGTAGTCGCGGCGCTGCGCGAAGCCGCCGGGGTTGGCCGCCGCATGGGCCGCCGCGAGGCGATCCGGGTCGGCCGCGAGGGTCAGCTCCAGCGGCCCCTTGCCGTCGCGGGTGGGCGACAGGTACTCGATGCCGGCGCCGGAGCGGCGAACCAGCAGCGCCTCCGCGGTCTGCCACGTCGCGCCGGGCTGGCGCAGCAGCGGGTAGAGCTCGCGCGCCACCTCCTTCACGCCCAGGACCCAGCCGATCTGCCGGGTGCCGCCGTTGCCGGCGGCGACGGAAAGCGGCACAGCGAACGCCATCGTCGGCGTGCCGGCCGGGCCGCGGTGCATGTCGAGCAGCCCGCGCTCGCCGCGCGGCGTCGCATCAAGGAACGTGCGCAGCCGGCCGTCGATCGCCGGCATGCCTTCGGTCGCGGCGACGATGGCGCCGCCGAGGTCGACCAGGGCGAGCCCGGCGACACCGACCCGCTTGACGTTGGCGGCGGTGTCCGGGCCCAGGGGCCGGCCGACGAAGCCGGCGCGGTCGGCGACCACCGCCAGCAGGTTGCGCAGGTAGCCGGCGAACGCCTCGGCTTCGGCCGTCGCGGCAGGCGAGCGGGCGCCTTCGGCGAGGCCGACGGCATAGAGCTGCAGCGATTCGTTCTCCGCGAGCCCGGTGAGCTCGTCGAACTGGCGGGCGAGCCAGCCGTCGACCGCGGCGGCGCGGGTGTCGGCGACGAGGGCGAGGCGGGCCTGCCACTGCGCGAGCTCGCGCGCCCGCTCGGCGTCGGCGAAGCGGAACACCAGGACGGCGGCGACGACGCCCAGCGCCAGGATCGCCGCCGCGGTCAGCCCGATCGCGCGCAGGGCGCCCGGCGGGGTGCGGTCTTCGATCGTCGCGTCGCGTTCGGCCAAGGCATCCTCCGCGGGCCGCGCAGGGCCCGGTCAACCCTGCGGATTCTCCGCCCCGGCGGTTAGGAATGCCTTAACGATGCCTTCACTATCCTGGCCGCCGTTCACTGTTGCGGACGGAACGGCGATGTCCGGAAAGCGTACATGGCTGCGGCGCGGGCTGATGTCCGCGCTCTATGCCGGGGCGCTGGCGGCGGCGCTGTCGGCACGCGCCGGCGAGGCCGCCCCGGGTGCGGCGCCGTCGATCTTCGGCACCACCGAGGTAAGGTCCACCCAGCTCCAGAGCCTGCCGAAATGGACCGGGGTGCTCGATCGCTACGCCGACGAGCGCACGGTGCCCGACGGCCCGTGCGACGCCACGTTCTTCACCCGCTGCCACCTGCAGGACTGGAAGGCGCTGCTGCGCGACCTGCAGGGCAAGGACCGCATGACCCAGATCGAGGCGGTCAACAAGCACCTCAACGAGGTGTCGTACCTGACCGACCCGGTCAACTACGGCGTGCCGGACTACTGGGCGACGCCGCGCCAGTTCCTGACCCGCCGCGGCGACTGCGAGGACTACGCGATCGCCAAGTACATGTCGCTGCGCAGCCTGGGCTTCAGCGACGACCAGATGCGCGTGGTCGTGCTCAACGACCTCAACCTGCGCATCGCGCATGCGATCCTGGTGGTCTATCACGACGGCCGGGCGCTGGTGCTCGACAACCAGATCCGCTCGGTGGTCGCCGCCACCTCGATCCGCCACTACAAGCCGATCTTCTCGGTCAACGAGACGGCGCTGTGGATCCACCGGGCGCCATAGGCGTCCCGGACCCGGAATCGCCCCCTCCCCCCAACCCCCTCGCGCGAGGGGAGGGGGAGCCAGGGCGAGGTGCTGTGAAAGCCCCCTCCCCTCGTGGGAGGGGGTTGGGGCAGGGGGCGCCGCCGCACATCAGGCACGGCCCGAAAACCGCCGGTAGACGACCCGCGCCGCCTCGGCGCTCCGGCCGTAGCGCAACGTGAACGCCGGCACCCCGAGAACCGGGTGCGTCCCCGCCTCGGCCAGCACCGGCTCGGCCCCCTCCTCCCGCGCGATCTCCACCACCGCCCGGATCGCCGCCTCGTCGCCGAACCCGGCCGCTTCGCCCGCCCACAGCTTCAGATAGCCGTCGCGGCCATTCCTGATCTCCAGGTAGCCGTCCACGAATTCCGCAAGCGCCGGCCCCACGTCGGGCGGCAGCGGCATCGAAAGCCGCGGCGTCAGGCCGAGGCACAGGCCGGCCGGCGCCCCCTGCCCGACCCGGACGGCGAGCCGCGAATCGGCATGGAGCCGCCAGCCGATCACCGCGAGCTGCAGCGCGAGCAGGGTGCGCCCCGACCGCGGCGGCCCGACCAGGCACACCAGCCCGCCCGGCGCCGCCACCGCCGCCGCCGCGAAGTCGAGCCGCCCCGCCTTCGCCGCGAACCGCGTCACCAGGGCATCGGCCAGCGCCCCGGCCGCCGCCGGGGGATCGTCGAAGGAAAGCGGCGGCGCATCGGCGAACGCGAGCCCGATGTCCGCGGCGCCGGCGACGATCACGTCGATCTCGGGCGGCGGCGGGGCGTCGCCGGCGTGCCGCACCGGCCAGCCGCCGAGGTGGACGGCGAGGTGCGCCATCAGCGCCTCGGCATTGCGCACCACCACCGCGGCGTCCGGCGGCCCGAAGTGCCACGTCGACGGCGCGGCGAGGCGGGATGAGGAAGGATCGGCCACGCAAGGGTTCCAAGCAGACTCTTCATGGCCGGGACGAGACCGGCCACGACGGGATAGATGGGGCCGAGAACCCCGCCCTAGGACTGGTTCTCCTTCGGCGCACGCTTGGACAGGATGCGCTGCAGGGTCCGGCGATGCATGTTCAGCCGGCGCGCGGTCTCCGACACGTTGCGGTCGCACTGCTCGTAGACGCGCTGGATGTGCTCCCACCGCACGCGGTCGGCCGACATCGGGTGCTCGGGCGGCGGCGGCAGGGCGCCCTTGCGCGCGAGCAGCGCGGCCTCGATCGCGTCGGCGTCGGCGGGCTTCGCCAGGTAGTCCACCGCGCCGGCCTTCACCGCCGCCACTGCGGTCGCGATGTTGCCGTAGCCCGTCAGCATGACGATGCGGGCGTCCGGCCGCCGCTCGCGGATGCGGCCGACGATGTCGATGCCGGTGCCGTCGGCAAGGCGCAGGTCGAGCACGGCGAAGGCCGGTGCGCTCTCGGACGCCGCGGCGAGGCCGGCGGCGACCGATTCGGCAGTGCGGACCGCGAAGCCGCGCCGTTCCATGGCGCGGGCCAGGCGGGTGCGGAACGGCTCGTCGTCGTCCACGATCAGGAGCACCCGGTCGGCCTCGCTGAGCGCCTCCAGGCCGGGCGCGAGCTGGGCCTTGCCGTCGGTTGCGTCCGCCATCTGTCCTCGCTCCCCTATACGGTCAACGGCCACCCTGGGCCGACTTGACCAGCGCCGCCCGCGGCCAGCGCACCACCACTTCCGCGCCGCCGAGTTCGCCGTTGGCGAAGGATACCGTAGCCCCGGTGCGGTTCAACAGAGTCCGCGCGATGAATACGCCGAGTCCCATGTGGCTGCCGCCGCGGCTGCGGCCGGAAATATACGGTTCGCCGAGCCGCTCCAGCACGTGCGGCGGGAAGCCGGTCCCGTCGTCGGTGATGGTGACGGTGATCTCGCGGCCGCTCCAGCGGGTGCGGACCACGACCTCGCGGCGGGCAAACTGCGCCGCGTTCTGCACCAGGTTGCCGAGCCCGTGGATGAACTCCGGGCTGCGCATGACGATGGGCGCCGGCTCGTCCTCTGCGTCGGCCGCCGGGCCGGCGTCGAACACCACCACCACGCGGCCGTCGAGGTGCGGCGCGGCGGCGGCTTCGACCAGCGCATCGACGGGAACGTCGGTGAACGGGATGCCGCCGTCCGCGCCCGGCCGGGCGGCGAACTCGGCGAGGATCTTGCGGCACCGCTCCGCCTGGCTGATGAGGAGCTGCACGTCCTCGGTCAGCGGGCTGTCCTTGGGCAGCTCGCGCCCCAGCTCGCGCGCGACCAGCGAGATGGTGCCAAGCGGGCTGCCGAGCTCGTGCGCCGCCGCCGCCGCGAGGCCGCCGAGCGCCGACATCTGCTGCTCGCGCGCCAGCGCGATCTGGGTCGCCGCCAGCGCGTCCGACATCCGCCGCGCCTCCTCCGCCACCCGCCAGGTGTAGGTCGCGAAGAACACGATGCCGAGCGCCAGCGCCACCCAGACGCCGATCACGTAGGTGAACGGCAGGCTGAGCTGGTCGGCCCCCCACGGCAGCGGCAGATGGTAGGCCGCCAGCAGGCTGATGCAGGCGAGCGCCAGCGCGCACAGGATGATGGTGACGCGAACCGAAAGGATGGTGGCCGACACCGTCACCGGCGCCAGCAGCAGGAACGCGAACGGGTTCTGCAGCCCGCCGGTCAGATAGAGGAGCGCGGCGAGCTGGCAGATGTCGAAGCCGAGATACCAGGCGGCGGCTCGCTCGCCCAGCCGCAGCCCCGACGGCCGGTCGATGGTGATGGCGAGGTTGAGCAGCGCCGAAGCGGCGACGATGGCCAGCGCCGGCCCCAGCGGCAGCTTGAAGCCGAGCCCGAAATGGACCACCAGCAGGGCCCCGGCCTGTCCTGCGATCGCCACCCACTGGATGCGCGCCAGGGTGCGCAGCCGGACGCGGCCCGAATCGTCGAGCGGCGTCGGGCCCGTCGCCCGGCGGCTGTCGATATCGCTTATAGGCATGGCTTGCGCCATGCGCCCCCTCCTCTGCGCCGGACGCCCTTGTCCGTCCCGGCGCGCGCTCAATATATAGACCGGGCCGTCCGGCCCGTCGCTCCCCGTCCTCTCCGGGGCTGGCCACCGCCGCCCGCTGCCGCCATATTGCGCAAATGTCCGACATCATTGTCAAAGCCGACGGCCTGACCAAGCATTTCCAGGCGGTGAAGGCGGTCGACGGCGTCAGCTTCGAGATCGCCCGCGGCGCGGTCGTCGCCCTGTTGGGCGGCAACGGCGCGGGCAAGACCACCACCATCTCGATGCTGCTGGGCCTCCTGACCCCCACCGGAGGGTCGATCATGACCCTGGGCGAGGACATGCTGCGCCACCGCTACCGGGTGCTGGGGCGGATCAACTTCTGCTCGCCCTATGTCGACATGCCGAAGCGGCTGACGGTGCGCCAGAACCTCGCGGTCTATGCCGAGCTCTACGCGGTCGATTCGCCGAAAAGGCGGATCGAGGCGCTGGTCGGCGACCTCGACCTCGGCGATTTCGTCGACCGGCCGTTCGGGTCGCTGTCGTCGGGCCAGAAGACCCGCGTGGCGCTGGCCAAGGCGTTCCTCAACGACCCCGAGCTCCTCTACCTCGACGAGCCGACCGCCTCGCTCGACCCCGACACCGCCGACTGGGTGCGCACCTACCTGCGCGGCTACCAGGAGCGGCAGGGCGGCACGATCCTGCTCGCCTCGCACAACATGACCGAGGTCGAGCGCCTGTGCAGCGAGGTGCTGATGATGAAGGCCGGCCGCATCGTCGACCGCGGCTCGCCCGCCGGGCTGATCGCCAAGTACGGACGCGACAACCTGGAGGACGTCTTCCTCGACATCGCGCGCGGCCGCGGCAAGGCCGAGGCGGCCCGGAGCGCCGCGCAATGAGCCCGCGCGGCGCAGCGAGCGCGCACGCCAGCGCCGTCCCGTTCTCGCCGCGCCGGATCATGGCGATGGTGCGGCGCTACCTCTATCTGCTCAAGGGCTCATGGACGCGCATCTTCGAGCTCGCCTACTGGCCGATCATGCAGATGGTGCTGTGGGGCTTCTTCTCGGAGTTCATGCGCACCAACAGCTCGTTCGTCGCCCAGGCGGCCGGCATCCTGATCGCCGCGGTGCTGCTGTGGGACGTGCTGTTCCGCGCCAACATCGGCGTCGCGGTGTCGTTCCTGGAGGAGATGTGGTCGCGCAACCTGGGCCAGCTGTTCGCCAGCCCGTTGCGGCCCTATGAATGGTCGATCTCGCTGATCGCGATCGGCCTCCTGCGCGTCGTGCTGGGCATCGGGCCGGCGGCGCTGCTCGCCATCCCGCTCTACCACTACTCCATCTTCGAGATGGGGCTGCCGCTGGTCGCGTTCTTCGGCGTGCTGCTGATCTTCGGCGCGGCGGTCGGGCTGGCGGTTTGCGGGCTGGTGCTGCGCTACGGGCTGGGGGCGGAGAGCCTGGCGTGGGTCGCGGTGTTCGCGTTCGCGCCGCTGTCGGGCGTCTACTACCCGATCTCGGTGCTGCCCGGCTGGCTGCAGCCGGTGGCGTGGGCGCTGCCGTCGGCGCACGTGTTCGAGGGCATGCGGTCGGTGATGCTGGAGGGCGTGTTCCGCTGGGACCTGTTCGCCTGGGCCGCGGCGCTCGACGTCGTCTACCTGCTGCTGGGCGCCGGGTTCTTCCTGCACATTTTCCGCATCGCCCGCAACCGCGGCCTGCTGCTGCAGATGGGCGAGTAGCGCGGCGGCGGGTCAGCCCGCCCCCGCGACCATCGTCCGCAGCAGCGATGCGCCGAGCGCCGCCGCGACGCCGTCGCCGCCGCCCGCGGCCGGACCAAGGATCGGCGCGAGGCCGAGGCGCCCGGCCAGCGCCTCATGGCCGCGCGCCTCCTCGATGCGCGCCAGCCGGCAATGGTCGATCGCGCCGTCATCGAGCGCGTGCACGACCGCCGCCGCGACGGTCGCGACGAACCCGTCCAGCACCACCGGCGTGCGCGCCAGCCGCGCCGCGACGATGGCGCCCGCGACCGCCGCAATCTCCCGCCCGCCAAGGCTCGCCAGCGCGTGTAGCGGATCGGCGTCCGCGCCGTGGCGCGCCAGCGCGCGCGCCGCGATGGGCGCCTCGTGCGGTTCCAGCCAGTCGGTCGGCGCCCCGCCGTACAGGCGCGTCAGCAGCGCCGCGGCGGCGATGCGGTCGCCGGCGCCGAACCCATCGAGGCCCAGCAGGTCGATGCCGGGATCGACCGACATCATGCCGTAGGCGAGGTCGCGCACGCAGGCCGGCTCCGACGATGCGGCCCGCCGGCAGGCATCGTCGGTCGGCGTCCCGATCGCCATGTCGTAGGCGCGCAGGTCCGCGTCCAGCCGTTCGCACAGCCGGTGCGCCGGCGCGTCGCCGTCGATCAGCGCCTGCAGCCGCGCCTGCGTCGCGGCGGCGTCGATGCCGGCATGGACCGCGATGCCGTGGCCGGACGCGAACACGCACAGCCGCGGCCGCTCGAGCTGCGGCCGCGCCCGGCCCTGCCACGCCGCCAGCCAGGCATAGAGCGACCCGGGCCCGCCCAGGGCCTCGGCACGCGGCGCCGCCGCAGCGGCCGCCGCCGCATCGGCGTCGGGCAGCGCGGCGAGCAGCGCGCGGATTTCGTCGAACGAGCCGGTGTCGGACATGGTGCGCAATCTAGGATCGGCCGTCGCCGTGCGCAATTGACAGCCGCGGGCGAATCGGCGGCAATGCCGCCGGGGACAGACGGATGGGGGTATCCATGCGACGCAGGGAATTGCTGGCCGCCGGCGCGGCGACCGTGGCGGCGGGGCTGACCGCGAGTTGGCCGGCGCGCGCGGGGCGCGAGCAGCAGGAGATCGTGGACAAGGCGCGGATCACCGCCGAGAGCATGCTGGCCGATGCGAACTTCCCGTCGCTGCGCCAGTGGGTGGCGCGGGCGCGCGGCGTGCTGGTGGTGCCGAGCCTGGTGAAGGCCGGCTTCCTGATCGGCGCCGAGGGCGGCAGCGGCGTGCTGCTGGCGCGCAAGGACGGCGCCTGGGTCGGCCCGGCGTTCTACACCCTCGGCGCGGCGAGCTTCGGGCTGCAGGCGGGCGTGCAGGATTCCGAGGTCATGTTCGTCGTCATGACCGACAAGGGCCTGCGCGCGATGATGAGCGACGAGTTCAAGCTGGGCGCCGACGCATCGATCGCGATCGGTCCGGTCGGCGCCGGCGTGGAAGGCGCCACGACGTCGGCGTTCAACGCCGACATCTATTCCTTCGCGCGCGCCAAGGGCCTGTTCGGCGGCTTCTCGTTCGAGGGCGCCGTCGTCAAGAGCCGCGACAGCTACAACACGGCCTACTACGGCGCTGGCGCCACGGCGCGCGGCATCGTCCTGGAGGGCCGCCCGACCAACGCCGCCGCCGACGCCCTGCGCCAGGCGCTGGTGGTGCGGCAGTGACCCGACGTCTACCGGGGCGGATGTCCAGATAGGCCGGCGGCCGCCCGACTACGACGCCGGGCAATGGTGGTTGATCGAGCCCCAGACATAGGACTCGACCGACTGGTCGCGGCTGGTGCGGTTGGCGGCAAGCTGCGCGGCGAGCTGCCGGAGCCCCGCGGGCTCGACCATGCGGCCCTGCGCGTCCTTCTGCGGCAGAAGCTTCTCGATCACGCAGTCGCCGCGGGCCCGCTCGCCCGTCACCTGCATGCGGAAGGCCTGCGTCGAGGTGGCGAAGGTGAGCATCACGCTGCGTTCCTTGTCGGTCGGCAGCATGAAGAACGACGACACCGGCAGCCGCGCGACGGCCGGCTTCTGGTTGCGCTTGAGCGCCGGCGCCTTCTCGCAGAACTGCTTGACGGCGCCGAGGACGTAGTCCTCCACGTAGCGGTCGTCGCGCTCGCGCAGGCCGTTCAACGCCTCGAGCAGCTGTGCGAACGGCTTCGGCACGATCTCCTTGCCGGCCTTGTCGCGCCGGATGACCAGGTTCTGGCTGATGCAGTGGGCCTGCGCCTCGCGGCCCGCCAGCATGTGGCGATAGGCCTCCGTCGTCATGGCGAGGTAGAGCGCGGAACCGACCTCCTCCGCCACGTAGTTGTCGAACATGTCGTTGATGGTGAGCGCGCGCGCCGTACCCGCCGCAGCGAGAAGCAGCAGCAGGGCGGCGACGCAGCGGCCGGCCGTGGACAGGATCATGGTGTGGTCGAGCCTCGCAATGCCTCGGTAGTAGGTCGTGATCGGCGGCCGCGCATGCAAGCTAGGGGCGCGCCGCGACGATAAAGAGCGCGAGTGCCGCGACGACGAACAGCCACGCGACCCCCGCCAGCCAGCACGACCGATGGACGTCCTGCGCCGTCGCCCGCGCCCGGCCGTCGCCGATCCACGGGCCGGGCAGGGTGTAGCCGCCGATCCGGCGCGGCCCGGCGAGCGCGAGGCCGAGCGCCCCGGCCGCGGCGCCGTCGATCCATCCTGCCGACGGCAGGGGATGGCGGCGGCCGTCGCGCAGCAGGGTGCGCAGCGCCCGGCCGGCGCTGGCGCCCGGCACGAACAGCGCCGCCAGCGAGACCAGCAGCCCCGCCGCCAGCGCCGGCACGTAGCGCAGCGCCTCGTCGAGCTTGGCCGCGCACAGCCCGAAGGTCGCGAGATGCGGCGTCGGCAGGCCGATCCGCGCGGCGACCGCGTTGGCGGCGCGGAAGGCGAAGGCGCCGGGCAGGCCGAGAAGCACGTACCAGAAGGCGATGCCGACCACGCCGCCCGCCAGCCGTTCGGTCAGCGATTCGATCGCGGTGCGCGCCAGCGCATGCTGGTCGCCGGCGCCGACGTCGGTCTGGCCGGCCGCGGCCAGCGCGCCCCGCGCCGCCTCCGCATCGCCCGCCGCCAGCGCCCGGCCGACCCTGCGGGCCGCATCGAGCCGCGGCCGGAAGCCGATCAGGAAAGCCAGCGCCGCGACGTGCACCGCCTCGCCCCAGCGTGCGCCGCCGACCGCCGCGTCGAGCAGGGCGCCGGCCGCGGCAGCGAGGCCGACCAGGATCACGACCACGATCAGCCCGCGCAGGGCCAGCATCCGGGTGCCCCGGCGGGCCCGGTTGAGCCGCCGCTCGAACCAGCCAGCGGCGGCCGAAACCGCCGCGGCCGGCGCGGCCAGGGCGGCGCGCACGCCCGGCAGGGCGCCGACCAGCACCTCCGCCAGGAGCGCGGCGAGCACCAGCGGCACGCCGCCGCCGAGCATGGCGGCGGTCATCCGCCGCCGCCGCCGCGGCCGTGTTCACCTTGCGTTACCATCCGTCGCATCGCCCCCACGCTTGACATGCCGTACGTTAACAAATCGACAGGGAATCGGGCGTCGAATGGAACCTGACGGCATCCGAGGAAATGCGTACAAGGCAGGGACCCTACCCCGGATCGCCGCAGTGGAGGGAAACATGGCCGCCAAGACATCGTCCGTCTTCGTCCGCGAGGCCGTCGGCGTCTTCCGCTCGACGGCGGGCCTCTACGCCGCCGTCGACCGGCTCCTGAGCCACGGATTCGACCGTGCCGACCTGAGCGTGATGGCGCCGCAGGCCGCCATCGAGGCCGCCATCGGCCATCGGCTGCACCGGGTGGAGGAGGCCGAGGACGACGCGGCCGTGCCGCGCCGGGCGCTCGCGCTGCCGGAGGAGGTCGGCGACGGGCAGGGGCTGCTGATCGGCGGGCTGATGTATGTCGGCGCCATCGCCGCGGCGGGCGCCATCGTCGCGTCGGGCGGCACCCTGGCCGGCACGATCGTCGCCACCGGGCTCGCTGCGGGCTCGGGCGGGCTGTTCGGCTCCGCGCTCGCCCGCTTCCTGGGCGACCGCCACGCCGACTGGATGGAGGAGCAGCTTGCCGCCGGCGGGATCCTGCTGTGGGTGCGGTGCCGGGACAAGGCGCACGAGGCCGCCGCGACGCGCGTGCTGGCAGAACTGTCGGCGCACGACGTCCACGTCCATGCGCTGCCCGTCGCGGCGTAGCCGCGACCTCGATAGCCCGTCGCGGCCCAGCCGCGACCGGATTCGGCCCGCGCGGCTTGGCTGCGGCGCAATCGTCGCAGTGGCCCCGGCCGGCGCTTTTGCCTATATCTGACCCGCGGGCGCCGTCCGCCCGCGGGGAGAGTTCGTGAGGAAGCTCGCGTTGATCGTCGCCTCGGTGGCCGCGTTCGTCGTGGTCGCCGCGGTCGGGATGATGGTGCTGTACGGCGGCGGGTCGGGATCCTCCGGCATCGCCAAGATCGGCGGCCCCTTCGCGCTGACCGACCAGGACGGCCGCACCCGCACCGACGCCGACTTCCGCGGCTCGCTGATGATGGTCTATTTCGGCTACACCTATTGTCCC
>JBFWQM010000140.1:0-14531 GCA_050249455.1 Rhodospirillaceae bacterium
GTGGACCACGTCACCAACGGCCGGTTCTGCCTCAACGTCGTGTGCGGCTGGTTCAAGGACGAGTTCGAGATGTTCAACGCCGGCTGGCTCGACCACGACGAGCGCTACATCTACGGCGCCGAGTGGGTGGAACTGGTGCGTAAGCTGTGGTCGCATGACGGCGAGTTCGACTTCGAGGGACGCTACTTCCAGTCCAAGCGCGCGTGGAGCGAGCCGAAGCCGATCCAGAAGCCGTTCCCGCCGATCATGAACGCCGGCGGCTCGTCGTCCGGCCAGCATTTTGCCGCCACCGTCGCCGACATGAACTTCCTGATCCTGAAGGAGCAGAACTTCGAAGGCGGCAAGGCGCAGGTCGACAAGCTGAAGGCGATGGCGCGCGCCGCCGGCCGCGAGGTCCAGGTGTGGATCCACGTCTATGTCGTCTGCCGCGACACCGAGGCGGAGGCCAAGCGCTACCTCGACTACTACGTGCGCGAGAAGGGCGACTACACCGCCGCCGACAACCTGCTGCGCATCTTCGGCATGCAGTCGGAGACGCTCGACCCCAAGGTGCTCGACCAGTTCCGCTTCCACTTCATCGCCGGCCATGGCGGCTACCCGCTGGTCGGCACGCCGGCGCAGATCGTGGACGAGATCGACGTGCTGACACGGATGGGCGTCGACGGCTGCCTGATCTCGTGGGTCAACTACAAGGAAGAGCTCGCGCAGTGGGTCGACCAGGTGCTGCCGCTGATGGAGCAGGCCGGCCAGCGCCGCAAGCTGATCGCGGCCTGACGCCATGGCGGATCCCGTGAAGAACGTCGCGATGATCGGCCTCGGCCGCATGGGCCGGCCGATGGCGCGCCACCTCGCCGCGAAGGGCTTCTCCGTCGTCGGCTACGACGTCAGCGACGCCGCGCGCAAGGCGGCGCAGGCCGACGGCATCGAGACCGCGTCGTCGCCGGCCGCGGCGGCGAAGAAATGCGACCTCGCCATCGTGGTCGTCGGCTTCGACGACGAGGTCGAGGCGGCGCTGTTCGGCAAGAACGGCGTCGTGGCCGCGGCGCCGAAGGGCGCCGTGGTGGCGGTCGCCTCCACCATCGCGCCGCGCACCATGAAGAAGCTTGGCGCGCGGTTCGACGGCACCGGCGTCACGCCGCTCGACATCCCGCTGTGCCGCGGCGAGCCGGCGGCGGAAGCCGGCAAGCTGCAGGTCATGGGCGGCGGCGACTCGGCGGCGTTCGAGCGCTGCCGCCCCGCGTTCGAGGCGTTCTCCGATGCCGTCCACCACGTCGGCGCGCTGGGCGCCGGCCAGGTCGGCAAGATGGTCAACAACCTGATCCTGTGGGCGTGCATTTCCGCCAACACGGAGGGGCTCAGGCTTGCCGGCGCGCTGGGCGTGCCCGCCGACGCGCTGCGCCTGGCGCTGCTCGATTCGAGCGCCAGCAACTGGGCGCTGGAGACGCAGATCGACCGCAACCCGATGCCGTGGGCGGAAAAGGACATGTCAATCGTGCTGGCAGAGGCGGACATCGCGCGGCTCAGCCTGCCGCTGTGTGGCGCCCTGAAGGAGGTCATCAAAGGCATCAAGATCGCCCGCGGCGAGGGCATGCCCGGGCACGCCGACTGATGGCCGTTGCCGAGGTCGTCGCGGCCGCGAACAACCGCGACGTCACCGGCGAAAGCCCGCTGTGGTCGCCGGCCGAGGCGGCGCTCTACTGGGTCGACATCCGCCGCCCGGCGGTGTGGCGGCTCGATCCCGCCACCGGCGCGCAGGCGTCGTGGACGATGCCGTGCGAGGTCGGCTCGATCGGGCTGCGCGCCCGCGGCGGGCTGATCGTCGCGCTGCGCAGCGGCCTCCATGCGCTCGACACCGCGACAGGCGCCCTCGGCCTTCTGGTCGACCCGGAGCCCCGCCGATCCGCCAACCGGCTCAACGACGGCAAGGTCGATCCCGCCGGCCGGTTCTGGGTCGGCACCGTGCAGGACCCCGATCCGCAACCGGTCGGGCGGCTCTATCGCATCGGCGGCGACCTTGCCGTCACGGCGGTCGCCGACGGCATCGCGATGCCCAACGCGCTGGCATTCTCGCGCGACGGCAGGCGGATGTATTTCGCCGACTCGTTCACCCGCCGGATCGACGTCTACGACTTCGACCGCGCCACCGGCGCTGTCGCAAACCGGCGCACGTTCGCCACAGTGCCGGACGGGCAGGGGCTGCCCGACGGCGCGACGGTGGACGCCGAGGACTGCCTGTGGAACGCGCGCATCGGCGGCTGGGGCATCGACCGCTACGACCCCGATGGCCGGCTGATGCGCACCATCCGGCTGCCGACCGAGCGGCCGACCAGCGTCGGCTTCGGCGGGCCGGACCTGGCGACGCTCTACATCACCACCGGGACCGCACGGCTCGACGCGGCGGCGCTCGCCGCGCAGCCGCTGGCCGGCGCGCTGCTCGCCCTCGATCCGGGCGTGCGGGGGCTTGCGGAGCCGGCGTTCGTCGGCTGACACTGCATCCACGGCATTGCGGCGGCACAGAACCGCCGGTGGAGGCGAAATGAAGTTCGGCATATTCGACTACATCGACCAGCGCGGCGAGCCGCTGGCGCAACTGTTCGACGAGCGCATGGCGCTGGTGCAGGCGGCGGAGGATGCCGGCTTCTACGGCTACCACCTGACCGAGCACCACGCGACGCCGTTGTCGACGACGCCGTCGCCGACCGTCTACCTCGCCGCCGTGGCGCGCGAGACGACGCGCATCCGGCTCGGCACCCTGCTGTTCCTGCTGCCGCTCTACAATCCCTACCGGCTGCTCGAGGAACTCCTGATGCTCGACAGCCTGAGCCACGGCCGGCTCGACATCGGCGTCGGGCGCGGCATCTCGCCGCACGAGTTCGACGCGCTCGGCGTCAGCTTCGACGAGGTGCAGGAGCGCTACGACGAGGTGTTCGAGGTGCTCTACCAGGGCCTGACGAAGGACCGCCTGTCCCATGCCGGCGCGCGCTACCGCTACGACAACGTGCCGGTGGTGATGCAGCCGGCGCAACGCCCGCACCCGCCGCTGTGGTACGGCCTGCGCGGCGAGCACGGCCCGGCGTTCGCCGCGCGCTACGGCATGAACGGCGTGACGCTGGGCGGCAACGAGCGGATCGCGGGGATCATCGCGGCGTTCCGCGCCGCCTGGACGGAGCATGCCGCCGAACGCGCCACCCGCGTCGCGCCGGTCGCGGATCCATTGGCCGGGGCGATGCGGGCGATGGTGGTCGCCGACAGCGACGCCGAGGCCGAGCGCATCGCGCGGCCGGCCTACGAGAAGTGGTTCGACAGCCTGGTCTGGCTGTGGCGCGAGAACGGCACCATGCCGCCGATCGCGCTGTCGGCCGACTATGACGCGGCCCGCGCCGCCGGCTCCCTGGTGGTCGGCGGCCCCGACACGGTGCGGCGGGAGCTGGTGGCCCAGGCCCGCCAGTGCGGCTTCAACTACCTGGTGCTGCAGCTCGCCTTCGGCACCCTCGGCCATGCCCGCGAGATGCGCTCGCTGGCGCTGTTCCGCGACGAGGTGATGCCGGCGCTGCGCGAGGCCGTACCGGTCCCCGCCTGAGGCGCCGTCCCCGGCAAGCTGCGGTTAACCATTCGGCTGTATCGAATGTCGTCGCAGTGGACCGAGGAGCCCCGGCCGGAATGGCGCGCGTGCTGGTGATCGACGACGAGGTGGACATGCGGCGGCTGCTGGCCGCCGGCCTGGGTTCGGACGGCCACACGGTGTACGAGGCCGCGGACGGGGTCGAAGGGACCGCCTTGCTCGGCCTGCATCCGGTCGACGTCGTGATCACCGACATCCTGATGCCCAACAAGGAAGGCATCGAGACGATCATCGAGCTGCGCAAGACCCGTCCCGGGCTCAAGATCGTCGCGATGTCGGGCGGCGGCATCATGAGCGGCGCGGACGCGCTGCGCGTGGCGCGCAGCCTCGGCGCCCATGCGACCCTGCGCAAGCCGTTCCGCATCGCAGACCTGCGCCGCGTCGTCGCGGCCTGCCTGGAGGACGGGCGGGCGCCGTAGCCGGCGGCCCGCCGCGCGAATCGGCTGCGCTTCGGCGAAATCGCGCCGAATCGCCGCACGCGCTATGACTCCCCGCCATGAGCGACCATCGGCGTCACGAATTCCTCGTCGTCGGGTCCACGCTCGACGAGTCGGCTATCCGCGTCCTGCGGGGACTTTACCCGTGCGCGCGCATTGCCGCCGACAGGCTTCTCGACCTCGACGGGGCGACCGACCCGGAGGCCCTGCTGGATCGCTGGTTCGACGTCCATCTCGGCGCGGACGGCGACGCCGGACGGATGCTCGCGCTGCGGGTTCCCTTCGCCGCCGTGGACCCCAGCGCGGCCGCGGCCTATTGCGCCGGCGCGAGCCTCGCGTTGCGGCCGACCCGCCGCCACCTGGTGGTGGAGTTCCGCGCGACGGCGGATGCCGCGGCTCCTGCCGACGCGGCGCGGCTTGCGGGGCTGCGCGAGGACCTTGCGGCAGGCGACCTGCGGCCGCTCTACCTCGGATGGCTGGGCGCGGCGCAATCCGGCGCGCTTCCGGGCGCCGCGGTGGAGCCGCCGCGGCCGGAACGGCTCGATGCGCCGACGCCGGCGCAGGCGGCGCTTGCCGCGTTCCTGTCGCTCGATCCCGACCTGGCGGCCGCGGCCGGCCGCGCGGCGCGGCGGCCGCGCACCGTCGCGGCGCTGCGCGAGGCCGCCCAGCGGATCGCGTCCCGCCGCCGCCGGCCGGCGCCCGCGGCCGCCTGACCGGTCAGTCGATCACGGTTTCCACGCCCGCCGTCCGCGGCGGCCGGCGCAGCAGCAGCAGCATCGGCACCATCGCCAGCGTGACCAGCAGCATGAGCTGGAAGTCGCCCAGGTAGGCGATCATCGCCGCCTGGCGCGTCACCTCGCCGTTGAGCGCGGCAAGCCCCGCGGCGGTGGCCGGGTCCCACGCCGGCGGCAGGGTCTGCATCAGCGGGTTGAGCGGGCTGACATGCTCGGCCAGCCGGGCGTGGTTGGCCTGCGTGCCGGCGGCGAGCGCTGCGACGACGGCGGAGATGCCGATGCTGGAGCCGATGTTGCGCATCAGGCTGAACAGCGCCGTGCCCTCGGTGCGGAACCGAGCATCGAGCGTGCTGAAGGTCAGGGTACTCAGCGGCACGAAGATGAAGCCGAGGCCGAGGCCCTGCACGAAGCCGCTGCGCACGATGTCGAACGGCGCGATGTCGGCGGTGAACCCCGCCATCTCCCACAGCGACTGGGCGGTCAGCGCGAGGCCGCCCAGGATCAGCAGCCGCGCATCGACCCGGCCGACCAGCCGGCCGACCACGGCCATCGCGATCATGGTGCCCAGACCGCGCGGCGCCAGCACGTAGCCCGTCGTCTCCACCGGGTAGCCGAGCAGACTCTGCAGGAACGTCGGCAGCAGCGCCATCGTCGCCAGCAGCACGACGCCGACGACGAAGATCAGCGCCAGGCCGACCACCAGGTTGCGGTCGGCGAACAGCCGCCGGTCGATGAACGTGCCGTCGGCGGTGAAGGTGTGGACCAGGAAAAGATAGAGGCAGAGGCCGGCCAGCGTCGCCTCGACCACGATCTCGGTGGCCGAGAACCAGTCGAGCGTCTCGCCGCGGTCCAGCATCATCTGCAGCGCGCCGATGGCGAGGCTCAGCAGCGCGAAGCCGGTGACGTCGAAGCGCCGGCGCAAATCGCGCCCCGTCTCCGGCAGGAACGCCAGGATGCCGGCCAGCGCCAGCAGGCCGAACGGCAGGTTGATGTAGAACACCCAGCGCCAGTCGTAGGCCTCGGTCAGCCAGCCGCCCAGGGTCGGGCCGACGACCGGGCCGACCATCACGCCGACGCCCCACAGCGCCATCGCCGAGCCGTGGCGCTCCTTCGGGTAGGTGTCGAGCAGCACCGACTGCGACAGCGGCACCAGCCCGGCGCCGAACGCGCCCTGCAGCAGGCGGAACAGCACGATCTCCTCCAGCGAGGTCGCTGCGCCGCACAGCATGGAGGCGACGGTAAACCCGGCGACCGCGACGGCGAACACCTGCTTGCGGCCGAACCGCGCGGCCAGGTAGCCGGTCGCCGGCGTCACGATCGCCGCCGCCACGATGTAGGAGGTGAGCACCCAGGCGATCTGGTCCTGCGTCGCCGACATGCTGCCCTGCATGTGCGGCAGCGCGACGTTGGCGATGGTGGTGTCGATCGCCTGCATGATCGTAGCCAGCATGATCGACACGGTGATCAGCCCGCGCCGCGCGCCCTCCGCCGGCGCGGATCCGGCCGCGGCGGGGGTCATGGCGTGCGCGCTGCCGCCGGTGCCGCCGCGACGCCGCCGTCGAGCCAGTCGGCCGCCGCGCGCAAGGGCGCCGGCATCGCGCGGCGGTGGCCGGTGTCGATCTCGACGTCGGTGCTCATGCCGGCGCGCAGCGGCGGGTCGCCCGGCGCCGCGTCGACCGCGATGCGCACCGGGATGCGCTGCACGACCTTGACCCAGTTGCCGGTCGCGTTCTGCGGCGGCAGCACGGAGAACTCGGCGCCGGTCGCCTGGCTGATGCTCTCGACGTGGCCCGTCCATTCGCGGCCGGGATAGGTGTCGACGTCGAACGTCACCTTCTGGCCCGGCCGCACGTGGGTGAGGTCGGTCTCCTTGAAGTTGGCCTCGATCCAGGCGTCGCCGACCGCGACGACGCTCATCACCGGTTCGCCGGCGGTGACGTACTGGCCGGGCACCGGCTTCCTGCCGGCCACGCCGGCGATGCCGGCGCGCACGGCGGTGTGGGCGAGGTCGAGCGCGGCGCGATCGCGGGCCGCCCGCGCCGCGCGCCACGTCGGGTGCGCCTCCACCGCGATGCCGGCGTCGCCGGCGAGCTCGGCGAGCGTCTGCGCGATGTCCTGCTGCACGACGGCGAGCTGGGCGTGGGCGGCGTCGTAGGCGTGCCGGGCCTCGTCGTAGCGCGCGCGGGCGACGACGTTGGACTTCAGAAGCTGGGTCTGGCGGTCGAGCTCCTGGCGGGCATAGGCCTCGTTGGTGCGCGCGAGCGCGAGCGAGGCCTGCTTCTGCCGGTAAGACGCCTTCAGGCTCTCGATCTGGGTGCGCGCGGCATTGAGATCCGCCTCCGCCTGCGCGAGCGCCAGGCGGAACGGCGCGTCGTCGATGCGGAACAGCACCCGGCCGGCATCGACCCGCTGGTTGGCCGCGACCTCGACGGCCGCGATCGGGCCCGACACCTGCGGGCTCACCATCTCGGTGTCCACCTTCACGTAGGCGTTGTCGGTGCCGACGTAGCGCCCGCCGGTCAGGTAGAAGTAGCCGCCCGCCGCCGCAACCGCGAGCGGCCCCAGCAGCATCAGCGCGCGCCGCAGGCGCCGACGCCGGTCCGGCGCGACGTCAGGAGTCTCGGTGGCTTCGGGTTCAGGCGACATGGTCGTTCTTTCCGCCGGCGTCGGGCGCGGCGCGGCCGGCGTCCTCGAGGTTCCGCTTCACGTGCAGGAGGGTTTCGATGAGCTGCTCGCGCTCGGGCGGCGGCAGGCCGCTCATCGCCGTCTCGATCGCCGCGCCGGCGTGGCGCCAAAGCTCGCCCAGGATCGGCTGCGCCCTGCCGGTCAGATAGAGGCGGAAGGCGCGGCGGTCCGCCGGATCCGGCCGCCGCTCGACCCAGCCGTCCGCCGCCATCCGGTCGACCAGGCGGGCGAGGGTGATCGGCTGCACGTCGAGAACGTCGGCGAGGGTCGCCTGGTTGACCCCCTCCTGGCGCGCCAGGTGGGCGAGCAGTCGCCACTGCGCCTGGGTCAGGCCGTGGGCGCGCACCCGGCGGGCAAAGTCGGCGCGCAGCAGGCGCGCGATGTCGTGCAACAGGAAGCCGAAGCTGCGCTGCGGGTCCGCCGGCAGGACGGTCATCGGTAATCGTTCCATATAATGAGGATTGCTTATCATCTGGGTCGCGGGCGCCGCGGCTTCAAGGCGCGGTTCGATCCGCGTGGCAGGCATGTTAGATGTGCAGGACGGGCCGCACGCCCGCCGGGAGGCCGCCGCCATGACCGAGAAATTCCCGCCGCCGGGCACCGCCGACGCGCCCGAGATCCTGCGGATCAAGAGCCGGCAGATCGACTATTCGAAGCCGATCCCCGGCACCTACCTGACCACCGGCATCCGCGCCGCCCGCGGCTACCGCTTCTCCAAGTTCTGCATGAGCCTGATGCAGGAAGCGGTGCGCGAGGCGTTCAAGGCCGACCCCGACAAGGTGATGAACGCGGCCGGCCTCAACGAGGAGGAGAAGAAGCTGGTGCGCGAGCGCGACTGGAACGGCATGCTGCGCTACGGCACCTCGACGTTCATGATCCTCAAGCTGTCGAACGCGCTTGGCTTCGGCCAGAACCGCACCGGCGCCGCGATGCGCGGCCAGACCTACGAGGAATTCATGGCCACCCGCAACGTGAAGGAGGCAAGCTGATGGGCCGCATCATCGGCGGGCTGGGCTCGCCGCACGCGCCGTCGATCGCGGTGGCGCTGAACACGGGCAAGGACCAGACGCCGGCTTGGAAGCCGCTGTTCGACGGCTACCAGCCGATGATCCGCTGGCTGGAGGCGCAGAAGCCCGACTTGATGATCCTGATCGCCAACGACCATGCCGACACGTTCTTCTTCGACAAGTACCCGTGCTTCGCGCTCGGCGTCGCGCCGGTGCACGAGATCGCCGACGAGGGCTGGGGCCGCTGGCCGTACGAGCCGGTGCCCGGCCACCCGGAGTTCGCCTGGCAGCTCGCGCACTCGCTGGTCGATGACGAGTTCGACATTGCGGTGTGCCAGGAGATGCCGCTCGATCACGGCTTCCTGACCCCGCTCGCCTGCTTCTTCCCGCCGGAGAAGCGGTGGACGGTCCCGGTCGTGCCGATCGTGGTCAACGTGCTGCAGCCGCCGATCCCGTCGGCGATGCGCTGCTTCAAGCTCGGCAAGGCGATCCGCCGCGCGGTGGAGGCCTACGACGACGACATCAAGGTCGTGGTCGCCGGCACCGGCGGCCTCTCGCACCAGCTCTCGGGCGAACGCTACGGCTACAACAACGAGGCGTGGGACAACGAATTCCTCGACCTGATCGAGCGCGACCCGGAGCGCATCGCCCGCATGACCCACCAGGAGCTGATGGAGAAGGGCGGCGCCGACGGGGTCGAGATCATCATGTGGCTGGTGATGCGCGGCGCGCTGTCTAACGACCTGCGCCGGCTGCACCGCAACTACTACCACCCGATGGTCACCGGCTTCGGCCAGATGATCCTGGAGGAGGCGGGCAACGCCGCCGCCGGCAGTCGGGCGGCGTAGCGGCGGAAGGAGGGCGGGTCTGAGGCCCGCCCCTACGTAACACCGGGATCTACACAGGCCGTGTGCATCACTTCGATCATACGTAGGGGCGGGTCTCAGACCCGCCCGGCAACGTCGCCGCGCGCATGACGCAGGCCCCCGCGCTCGACCTGCGCGGCGTCACGGTGACGTTCCCGCCGTCGCCGAATTCGCCGCGGCCCTACACCGCCGTCCGCGACTCGACCGTCACGCTGGCCGACGGCGAGTTCGTCGCCATCGTCGGCCCGACCGGCTGCGGCAAATCGACCCTGCTCAACGTCGCGGCCGGGCTGCTGGCGCCGACCGCGGGCGCCGTCGCGACGTTCGGCGCGACGCTGGCCGGCATCAACGGGCACGCCGGCTACATGTTCCAGACCGACGCGCTGCTGCCGTGGCTGACCGCGCGCGGCAACGTCGCCTTCGGGCTGGAGCTGCGCGGCGTCCCGAAGGCGGAGGCTGCGGCGCGCGCCGAGACGTGGCTCGACCGCGTCGGGCTCGGCGGCTACGGCGACCGCTACCCGCACCAGCTGTCCGGCGGCATGAAGAAGCGAGTCTCGCTGGCGCAGGTGCTGGTGCTCGACCCGAAGATCTTACTGATGGACGAGCCGTTCAGCGCGCTCGACATCCAGACCCGCCAGCTGATGGAGAACGAGCTGCTCGACATCTGGTCGGCCGACCGCAAGTCGGTGTTCTTCGTCACCCACGACCTGGAGGAGGCGATCTCGCTGTCCGACCGGGTGGTCGTCATGTCGGCAGGGCCGGAGACCCGCCCGATCGCCGAGTTCGCCGTCGACATCCCGCGCCCGCGCGACGTGACGGAGATCGTGCAGTCGCCGTCCTACCTCGACGTCCACCGCCGCATCTGGGACGCGCTGAAGGCCGAGGTGCTGCGCTCCTATGCCCGCGGCAAGGGCGCCTGACATGCAGATGCGGCACAAGGTGTGGCTGTACCGCGCGCTGCTGCTGGCCGGCGCGATCGCGGCGTGGCAGGCGGGCGTCGCGACCGACGTGCTGCCGCGGTTCTTCTTCGGCTCGCCCGTGGTCGTCGCCGGCATCATCGCGGACTGGCTGACCTCGGCGCGGTTCTACGGCCACCTCGGCATCACGCTGGCGGAGACGGTGCTGTCGTTCGCGGCCGGCACCTCGCTCGCCTTCGTGCTCGGGCTGTGGCTCGCGCTCAACCCGCTGTGGGGCGAGGTGATGGACCCGTTCATCAAGGCGCTGAACGCGATGCCGCGGCTGATCTTCGCGCCGATCTTCGCGGTGTGGTTCGGCCTCGGCATCTGGTCGAAGGTCGCGCTCGGCGTGACCCTGGTCTTCTTCGTCGTGTTCTACAGCGTCTATCTCGGCGTGCGCGAGGTGAGCCCGGTGGTGGTCGCCAACGCGCGCATGCTCGGCGCGACGCGGCGCCAGCTGATCCGCCGCGTCTACATCCCGTCCGCCATGTCGTGGGTGTTCTCCAGCCTGCACATCTCGGTCGGTATGGCCTTCGTCGGCGCGGTGGTGGGCGAATACCTCGGTTCGTCGGCCGGGGTCGGCTACCTGATCCTTCAGGCCGAAGGCACGCTCGACATCGACACCGTGCTCGCCGGGGTCATCACCCTGACGATCTTCGCCTTGATCCTCGACCACGCGATCACGCTGATCGAGGACAACTTCCTGGCGTGGCGGCCGCGGCAGAACCTCTAGTTTTCCCACTTGTACCATGAGTTTGGCGGGCTTATAAGTCATATATCGCCTGTTAGACACCAGTTTTGATGTCTCAAACATGATTACGGCCGCCCAGATGAAGGCCGCACGGGCGCTGCTCGGCATCGACCAGCGAACGCTGGCGGAGGCGTCGGGCCTGTCGTTGCCCACCATCCAGCGGATGGAGGCGAGCGAGGGCAGCGTGCGCGGCAACATCGATTCCCTGATGAAGCTGATCGGTGCGCTGAGCACGCTCGGCATCGAGCTGATCGGCGACGGCGCGCCGAGCCCCGCCGGCGGCCGCGGCGTCAGGCTGCGGGGGCGGTGACGGCGGTGACCGGACATCTCCCATGCGGCAGGCGCCCCCTCCTCCTATCCCCCTCCCGCGAGGGGAGGGGGAAAAGAGCCCTCCCCCTCGACGGGGCAGGGTTGGGTGGGGGTGACGCTCCCGCCCGGGCGGTCCTCGCATGACCCTGACCGTCATCCTCGCCGCCGTCGCCCTGCTGCTCGCGACCTCGGTCGCGGCGGTCGCGATGGCGCGGCGGGCGGCGGCGACGCCGGCGGTCTACGGCGCGGCGCTCGCCGCATCCGTCGTCATCCTGGTCGCCGCCGCGATGCAGGTGGCGGCGGCGCCGGCGGCGATGGTGCTGCCGCTCGGCATCCCCTGGCTCGGCGCGCATTTCCGCATCGATCCGCTGGCCGCCTACTTCCTGTTCGTCGTCAACCTCGGCGGCGGCGCGGCCAGCCTCTACGCGCTCGGCTACGGCCGGCACGAGCATGCGCCGCACCGGGTCGTGCCGTTCTACCCGGCGTTCCTCGCCGGCATGAACCTCGTCGTCGTCGCCGACGATGCGTTCGCGTTCCTGGTGGCGTGGGAGTTCATGTCCCTGTCGTCGTGGGCGATGGTGATGTCGAGCCATCGCGACGCGGCGACGGCGCGGGCGGGCTACGTCTACCTGATGATGGCGGGCTTCGGCACGCTGTCGCTGCTTCTCGCCTTCGGCCTGCTCGCCGGCGCCAACGGCGGCTACGACTTCGCGTCGATCCGCGCCGGGCGCGAGTCCGCTGCGCTGTCGGCGCTGGTGCTGGCGCTCGCGATCCTCGGCACCGGCTCGAAGGCGGGGCTGGTGCCGATGCACGTCTGGCTGCCGCTGGCGCACCCGGCGGCGCCGAGCCACGTCTCGGCGCTGATGTCGGGGGTGATGACCAAGGTCGCGGTCTACGGCTTCATCCGCATCGTGTTCGACCTGGTCGGCGAGCCGGCATGGTGGTGGAGCCTGGTGGTGCTCGCGCTCGGCGCGGCGACGGCGGTGGCCGGCATCCTGTACGCGCTGATGCAGCGCGACCTCAAGCGGCTCCTGGCCTATTCGTCGATCGAAAACATCGGCGTCGTCTATGTCGGCCTTGGCCTGTCGCTCGCGTTCGCGGCCAACGCGATGCCGGCCGCGGCGGCGATCGCGCTGGCGGCGGCGCTGTTCCACGTGTTCAACCACGCAGTGTTCAAGAGCCTGCTGTTCTTCGGCGCCGGCGCCGTGCTGACCGCGACGGGCGAGCGCGACATGGAGCGGCTCGGCGGGCTGATCCACCGCATGCCGCGCAGTGCTCTGTTCGTGCTGGTCGGGTGCGTCGCGATCGCGGCGCTGCCGCCGCTCAACGGGTTCGCGTCCGAGTGGCTGATCTTCCAGTCGATCCTGGTCGGCACTGGGCTGCCGCAATGGGGGCTGAAGTTCGTGGTGCCGGCGGTAGGCGGTGCGCTGGCGCTGTCGGCGGCGCTCGCCGCGGCGTGCTTCGTGAAGGCCTACGGCATCACCTTCCTGGGCCGCCCGCGAAGCCCGGCGAGCGCAGAGGCGCACGAGGTCGACCGGCTGTCGCTGGCGGCGATGGCGTTCCTGGCCGGGCTGTGCGTGGTGGCCGGCGCGCTGCCCGGCCTCGCGCTGGATGCGATCGCGCCGGTGGTCGCAAGCCTCGTCGGCGCGGAGATGCCGCGGCAGGCGGGCCAGCCGTGGCTGACGCTGATCCCGATCGATGCGGCGCGCAGCTCCTACAACGGCCTGATCCTGCTCGTCTTCGTCACGGCCTCGGCGGTGCTCGCTGCCTACGCCATCCACCGGCTCGCCTCGCGCGCGCTGCGCCGCGCGCCGCCGTGGGACTGCGGCTTCCCGGATCCCAGCCCGCTGACGCAGTATTCCGCCGGCAGCTTCGCCCAGCCGATCCGCCGTGTCTTCGGCACCCTTGCCTTCCGCGCGGCGGAGCGCGTCGAAATGCCGCCGCCCGGCGATGCGCGCCCGGCACGGCTGGAGGTGCGCCTGCGCGACCTCGCGTGGGACTGCATCTACGACCCGATCGCCGCGGCGATCTCGTTCGGCGCCGAGCGGCTGAATGCGCTCCAGTTCCTCACCATCCGCCGCTATCTGAGCCTGGTGTTCTCGTCGCTGGTGATCCTGCTGCTGGTGCTCGCGGTATGGCAGTGATCGCCGACCTCCTGGTGCAGGGCGTGCAGATGGCGGTCGTGCTGCTGCTGGCGCCGCTGCTGACCGGTTTCATCCGGCTCGCCAAGGCGCGGCTGCAGCGCCGCCGCGGGCCGTCGCCGATCCAGCCCTACCGCGACCTGCTGCGCCTGGTCAGGAAGGAGGTCGTGCTGGCCGACGGCGCCTCGTGGCTGTTCCGAACCGCGCCCTACATCGTGTTCGCCGCGATCTGGGTGGCGGCCGCGCTGGTGCCGACCTTCGCGACCGGGCTCCTGTTCTCGTGGTCGGCGGACCTGATCGCCATCGTCGCGCTGCTCGGCACCGCGCGGTTCTTCCTGGCGCTCGCCGGGCTCGACGTCGGCACCAGCTTCGGCGGCATCGGCGCCAGCCGAGACATGATGATCGCCTCGCTGGCCGAGCCGGCGATGCTGCTGATCGTCTTCACCCTGTCGCTGATCGCGGGCACCACGCAGCTCTCCTCGATCGCGCTGGTGATGCAGACCGGCGACGTCGGCCTGCGCGTGTCGCTCGGCCTCGCGCTGGTCGGGCTGATCATGGTGGCGATCGCGGAGAACGCGCGCATCCCGGTGGACAACCCGGCGACCCACCTGGAGCTGACGATGGTGCACGAGGCGATGGTGCTGGAGTATTCCGGCCGCCACCTCGCGATGATCGAGGCGGCGGCCTCGCTCAAGCTGCTGCTCTACGTGTCGCTTCTCGCCTGCCTGTTCGCGCCGTGGGGGATGGCGGCGGCCGGCGCCGGCGCGGCGGCGTTCCTGCTCGGCGGCGCGCTCTATCTGGCCAAGGTGTTCGCCGGCGGCTTCGTGCTGGCGCTGTTCGAGACCTCGATCGCGAAGATGCGGGTGTTCCGCGTGCCGGAGTTCCTCGGCGCGGCGCTGATGCTGTCGCTGCTCGCGGTGCTGCTGCGCTTCGTCTCGGCGAGCATTTGATGAGCACCCTGCCGTTCGACATCGCCCATCTCCTCGCCGGCGGCATGGTGCTGGTCAGCTTCATGCTGCTGTA
>JBFWQM010000141.1:0-14348 GCA_050249455.1 Rhodospirillaceae bacterium
CCTGACCATCCACCGCTGCCAGCTCCGCGGGCCGCGGCTGATGGGCATCTACATCTACGAGAACTCGCACAGCCACCTCAACGTGCGGCGGTTCTGGGAACGCGGCGAGGCCTGCCCGGTCGCCATCTGGGTCGGCCACCACCCGGCGGCGCAGATGGGCGCTCAGGCCAAGCAGGGCTACCCGCAGAGCCACTTCGCCTCCGCCGGCGGGGCGCTGGGCGAGCCGTTGCGCGTCGTGCCGTCGATCACCCACGGCGCGCGAATAATGGTGCCGGCCGACGCCGAGCTGGTGATCGAGGGCTTCATCCCGCCCGACCGCTTCGAGGCGGAAGGCCCGTTCGCCGAGTACACCGGCTACCAGGGGCCGCAGGTCGCCCAGCCGGTGATGGAGGTGACCTGCATCACCCACCGCCGGGACGCGATCTACCACGACATCGGCTCGGGCCTGCCCGACCATCTGATCCCCGACAACATGGCGATGGAAGGCACAATCTACACGATGTGCCGCGGCGCGGCGCCGGCGCTGGTCAACGTGCACGTGCCTTTCTCCGGTCGGCGCTACCACGCCTACCTGCAGCTCCACGAGCCGCGGACCGGCGAGGTGCGCGACGCGCTGACCACCGCGCTCGGCTACCGCCGCCTCAAGTTCGTCGTCGCGGTCGACACCGACATCGACATGTTCGACGACCGCCAGGTGATGTGGGCGATCTCCACCCGCACCCAGTGGCACCGCGACACCATCAGGATCGACGGGCTGAGCCCCGGCAACCTCGACCCGTCGCTGCCGCTGGGCTGGAACACCTCCACCAAGCTCGCGATCGACGCCACCCTGCCGCGCGCGCGCATCGCCGGCGGTCCGAAGCCCGTCGCGCCGATCAACCGGGTGAGCGACGACACGCTGCGCCACGCCCACTCCCTGATCGCCGGCGCCGATTCGCGCCACTGGCCGAAAGCCTGAGACATGAGCGACGAGCAAGCGTTCTTCGAGAAGCGCGGCAACACCACCTGGGTGTCGTGCCCGTCGTGCGGCGGCTGGTTCCACGTCGCCGACAACCTGGTGGAGCGTGGCGACCTGGCGCTCCGCTGCACCCACTGCCAGACCGAATTCATGCCGGACAAGGCGAAGCAGATCGTCAGGGGCTGACGATCTAAATGCAATCCGCCGCCAGGATTCAGGGCGCCGGCAGAGGTTGAATCAGCGTCAACGGATATCGCGTTACCGTAGTAATTACTACGGTGATATACGTATACCATTACGAATATTCAGGGTCTCCATAGCAGAAACTTTCTTCATTTCAAGACTGTTCATTCAGATGCGACCCTTTACCATGGTCGCGTAGCCGCGTTGTGGGCGCGCCATCCGCCGCCCACACGACGCTCCATTCGCCGCCGGACGCCGACCTCGCCGGCAGATGATCACAGCACCGATGCGGGGCGGGACGGTGATGCCGTATCCGCCGCCGGCATCCCGCCAAAATCCGAATGGGAGGGCCCGCGATGAACGCGACCGACGCCAGGCATCTCAACAACGAGCTCGTCACCGACACCCAGGAATACGGCAGCGACCCGCTGGCGGTGCGCGAGACCGACCGCTACCGCGCCGAATACGTGCGCAGCTTCGTCGAGAAATGGGACGAGCTGATCGACTGGAACGCCCGCGCCGACGGCGAGGGCGACTTCTTCATCGACATCCTGCGCTCGCGCGGCAAGCACAAGATCCTCGACGTCGCCTGCGGCACCGGCTTCCACTCGGTGCGGCTGACCGAGGCCGGCTTCGACGTCACGTCGGTGGACGGCAATGCCGCGATGCTCTCCAAGGCGTTCGAGAACGCGCGCAGCCGCAACCTCATCCTCAAGCTGACCCAGGCCGACTGGCGCTGGCTCAACCGGCAGATACAGGGCAAGTACGACGCCATCATCTGCCTGGGCAACTCTTTCACCCACCTGTTCGAGGAGATGGACCGCCGCCGCGCGCTGGCCGAGTTCTATGCCGCGCTCAAGCACGACGGCATCCTGATCATCGACCAGCGCAACTACGACGCGATCCTGGACCAGGGCTTCAAGACCAAGCACCAGTTCTACTACTGCGGCGACCGCGTCTCGGCCAAGCCGATCCACGTCGACGACGGGCTGGTCCGGTTCCGCTACAGCTTCCCGGACAAGTCGCACTACACGCTGAACATGTTCCCGCTGCGCAAGAACTACACGCGCCGGCTGCTCAACGAGGCCGGGTTCCTGCACGTGCGCACATACGGCGACTTCCAGGAGACCTACCAGGAGGCCGAGCCGGACTACCTGATCCACGTCGCGGAGAAGATCGAGCCGGGGCCGCGCTACCGCGCGCGCGGCGAGTCGGACACGTCCGCCGCCGATCTCGAGTCGATCACGGAGGACTATTACGACAGCGCCGACGCCGACACCTTCTACCATGACATCTGGGGCGGCGAGGACATCCACATCGGCCTCTACGACGAGACCAAGGACATCAAGACGGCCAGCCGTCGCACCGTCGAGCGGATGGCCCGGATGCTGCCGGAAATCGGCGCCGACACCTGCGTGCTCGACATCGGGGCCGGCTACGGCGGCGCCGCGCGCCTGCTCGCCAACGAGTTCGGCTGCCGGGTCCGCTGCCTCAACCTCAGCGAGGCGCAGAACGACACCAACCGCTACCAGACGCGCCGGCAGCGGCTGTCCGGGCTGGTCTCGGTGGTCCACGGCTCGTTCGAGGACATCCCGGAGGACGATGGGCAGTACGACGTCGTGTGGTCGCAGGACGCCATCCTGCACAGCGGCGACCGCGACCGCGTGCTGGGGGAAGTGTTCCGCGTCCTGAAGCCGGGCGGACACCTGATCTTCACCGATCCGATGCAGGCCGACGGCTGCCCGCCGGGCGTCCTGCAGCCGGTCTACGACCGCATCCACCTGCAGAGCCTGGGCTCGTTCTCGTTCTACCAGGCGGCGGCGGAACGGATCGGGTTCGAGACCGTCGGGCTCGAGGACCTGACGCCCAACCTGCGCCACCACTACGTCCGCGTCCGCGAGGAATTGCAGGGCCGGTATCCGAGCCTGACCGGACGGATCAGCACCGAGTACCTCGACCGGATGCTGGTCGGTCTCGCCAACTGGGTGGAGGCAGCCGACAAGGGCTACCTCGCCTGGGGCATCCTCCACTTCCGCAAGCCGTGAGGCAGGCGGGCCGAGGGAGCGCCCGATGCCGCAAGACGGGACTGCCTCCGGGCTCGGCCGCACGCGGCTGAGCCCGCCGGTCTTCTTTCCCGTGGTCGCCTGCACCGTGGCCATGCTCGTGCTCGGCACGCTGTGGCCGGACCGGGCGGCAACCCTGTTCGCCGACGCGCAGCACTGGATCGTCGAGACCTTCGGCTGGCTCTACGTCGTCGCGGTGGCGGTCTTCCTCGTGTTCGTCGTCGTCATCGCGCTGGGACCCGCCGGCCGCATCCGGCTGGGCCCCGACGACGCCGAGCCCGACTACGGCACCGCCACGTGGTTCGCGATGCTGTTCAGCGCCGGCATGGGCATCGGACTGATGTATTTCGGCGTCGCCGAGCCGATGATGCACTACATCAGCCCGCCGGTCGGCGAAGGCGGCACGGTGGAGGCCGCCCGCCGCGCCCTCGTCATCACGTTCTTCCACTGGGGCCTGCACGCCTGGGCGATCTACGCCGTGGTCGGCCTGGCGCTGGCTTATTTCGCGTTTCGCCATCGCCTGCCGCTGGCGGTCCGCTCCGCCCTGTTCCCGCTGTTCGGGCGGCGCATCTACGGCCCCATCGGGCACGCCGCCGACGTCTTCGCCGTGCTCGGCACCATGTTCGGCGTCGCCACCTCGCTCGGGCTCGGCGTCATGCAGATCGGCGCCGGCGCGCACTATCTGTTCGGCACGCCGAACACGCTGGCGGTCCAGCTCGTCCTGATCGCCGGCATCACGCTGTGCGCAACGGCCTCGGCCGCCTCGGGCCTCGACGTCGGCATCCGGCGGCTGAGCGAGCTCAACCTGGGGCTCGCCCTCCTCCTCGTCCTGTTCGTCTTCCTGACCGGCCCGACGCTGTTCCTGCTCAAGGCGCTGGTCCAGAACGTCGGGGCCTATTTCAGCGACATCGTGGAGAAGACCTTCACCCTCTACGCCTACCGGCCCAGCGGCTGGATCGGCGGCTGGACGCTGTTCTACTGGGCGTGGTGGATCGCGTGGTCGCCGTTCGTCGGGATGTTCATCGCCCGCGTCTCGCGCGGGCGGACGGTGCGTGAGTTCGTGCTCGGCGTGCTGGCCGCGCCGGTCGGCTTCACCTTCATCTGGATGACGGTCTTCGGCAACGCCGCGATCAGCCTCGACCGGACTACCGCCGCCGGCGCCATCGCCGCGGCGGTCGACGAGAACGTCTCGACGGCGCTGTTCCACTTCCTGGAGTTCCTGCCGCTGTCGTCGCTGTCGGCGATCGTCGCGACCGTCCTGGTGGTGACCTTCTTCGTCACGTCGGCCGACTCCGCGGCGCTGGTGATGGACACCATTGCCTCCGGCGGCGCCGACGACGGCCCGATCTGGCAGCGCATCCTGTGGGCGCTGAGCGCCGGCGCGGTGGCCGCGGTGCTGCTGGCCGCCGGCGGCCTGAAAGCGCTGCAGACGGCCTCGATCACCGCCGCCCTGCCGTTCACCGTGGTCCTGCTGTTCGTCTGCTACGGCCTCGCCAAGGCGCTCCAGCGCGACACCGCGCACGCACCCGTGCACGGCTATCCGGCGGCGATCCCGATCCGCGGCGCCGACGTGCCGTGGCAGCAGCGGCTGCGCACGCTGCTGTCGCATCCGTCGCGCGAACGCGCCCATGCGTTCCTGGACGATGTCGCGGCGCCGGCGCTCAACGATGTGGCGGCGGAAATCCGCAGCACCGGCCTCGAAGCCGAGGCGCAGCGCCGGGAGCGCGGGGTGGAGCTGATCGTCCGTCACGGCGAGGGCCCGGACTTCATCTACGATGTCCGGCTGCGCCGCTATGCCGCGCCCGAGTTCGCCGTCCGCGAGCGGGTCCGTCCCGGCGCCGAGGACCGCCACCGCTACTACCGTGCGGAGCCGCGGCTGCTCGACGGCGAGCAGGACTATGACGTGATGGGCTACACGCGCGAACAGCTGATCGGCGACGTGCTGTCGCACTACGAACGGCACGTCGCGCTGCGGCAACCCGCCCGCTGAAGCGCCCTACAGCGCCTCTGCGTGGTGGCGCTGCCAGCTCAGCAGGCGGCGCTGGACCTCGCGGACGCCGATCACCAGCGCGACGCCGATGACCATCAGGACGAACAGCGCCACCATCATGTCGGCGGTCTGCAGGGTCGCCTCGGCCTCGATGATCACCTTGCCGAGGCCGCTTTCGGAGCCGATGAACTCGCCGACGATCACGCCGATCAGCGCGAACGACACCGCGGGGGTCAGCGAGGCGAACAGCCACGCCAGCGCCGAGGGGATGTAGACCGTCCAGGTGATCTGCCATGGGTTGGCGCCCAGGAAGCGGGCGGCATTGATGTGGTCGCGGTCCACCGAGCGCGTGCCCTCGAAGGTGTTGAAGAACACCACGAAGAACACCAGGGTCAGCGCCGTGACGATCTTCGACACGTCGCCCAGCCCGAACATGATGATGATCAGCGGCACTAGCGCCACGCGCGGCAGCGAGTTGAACGCGACGATGTAGGGCTCGAAGATCTTCGCCAGCGTCGCCGACCGGCCGAGGATCACGCCGACCGCCGCGCCGCTGCCGACGCCGACGACGAAGCCCCAGAACGTGTTCTTCAGCGTCGCCAGGGTGTGGGTCCAGAGATTGCCCTTCGCCTGGACCAGGCAGGCATGGAACGCGCCCTCGCGCTCGAAGGTCCACCACCCGCCGCGCTCGGAGACGAAGCAGCCCATCTCCAGGAAGCGATGCCAGATGAGCGACGGCTTGGAGATGAAATAGGGGTCGAGGATGTTGGGGATGACCCAGCCGAAGGTCGGCTTGAGATCCCAGCCCCACTGCCACATCACCAGGATGAAGACGAGGAGCCCCCACTGGCCGAGGAAAATCATCGTGCGCCGCGACATCGCCTACTCCGCCCGGGTCTTGGCGAACTCGGCGCCGAGCGAATGCCAGATGCTGGCGAACAGCTCGCCGTACTCCCGCGTCTCGCGGATCGCGATCGCGTCGCGCGGCCGCGGGAACGGGATGACGAAGTCCTCCTTCAGCCGCCCCGGTCGCGCCGACAGCAGGATGATCCGGTCGGACAGGGTCAGCGCCTCGCTGAGGTCGTGGGTGACGAACAGCACCGTCTGGCGCTCGCGTTCCCAGATGTCGAGCAGGAACTTGTGCATCTCGAGCTTGGTGTGGGTGTCGAGCGCGCCGAACGGCTCGTCCATGAGCAGGACCTGGGGCTGCATGATGAGGGTGCGCATCAGCGCCACGCGCTGGCGCATGCCGCCCGACAGCATCAGCGGATAGGCGTCCTCGAAGCCCTTCAGGCCGGCCTGGCGGATCACCTCGTCGACCCGGGACTCGCGCTCGGCCTTAGACATCCCGCCGAGCTCCAGGCCATAGCCGATGTTGCGCCGGACCGTGCGCCACGGGAACACCGTGTCGCGCTGGAAGACATAGCCGACCTGCGGCCGCACCTTGCCGGTCACCACCGGCTCGCCGTCGAGCAGGACGTCACCGCCGGTGATCGGGATCAGGCCGGCGATCATGTTGAGGATGGTGCTCTTGCCGCAGCCGGACGGCCCGAGCAGCGCCACGAACTCGCCCTCCCGGATCGAGAACGAGACGCGGTCGACGGCCAGGAAATCGCTGCCCGACAGCGAGAACGCCTTCGACAGCTCGCGCGCCTCGATGCGATGTCGTGCCGCGTCGCGCGCCGGCGCGGCGCCGGCGTCGCGAACGATCACCCGCTCCGCGGCCACGTCAGCCGAACTTCTTCTTGGCGGCCTGCAGATATTGGAGATCGACCATCTTCGCGTAGGGCTGCGGCTCGATCTTGGTCGACTCGTTGAACCAGATCTTGCCGCCGTTCTTGTACATCTGCTCGCTGATCTCGCCGTTGAAGTCGAAGATCGGCTTCATCGCGTCGATTTCGCGCACCGCGACGTCCGGCTTGAACGCGGTCATGAACTTGCCGTCGATGGCGGCGAACAGGTCCTTCGCCGGCGTCTTCTCGATGTGCTTCAGCGCACGGTAGATGGCGTTCACCACGCCCTGCGTCACCTTGGGTTGCGCCTTGACGGTGTCCTCCAGCGCGAACAGGCACTGGCTCGGGATGCTGGAGCCGAAGAACTTGTCCCAGTTGCCCTTGTCGGTGATGTCGAAGACGGCCTTGCCCATGTCGTCGTCGAGCACGGCGAAGTAGGTCACGAAGTTCGCCATGACCGCATCGATCCGGCCCGACTTGAAGGCGCCGAGCATCGGCGAGCCGTCGCCGACCGAGACGAAATTGACGTTATCGAGCAGCCCCGCCGCGTTCATGATGAACGTGCCGTAGAGCCACGTCGCGGACCCGATCCGGGTGACGCCGATCGTCGGCTTCGATCCGTCCGCCTTCTTCAGCTTGCCGAGCGCCTCGACCGTGGTGACACCCTTCTCCCACAGGTCCTTGCGCACCATCACGTTGGCCACGGTGGCGCGGGTGTCGATCGCGAGCAGCACCTTGGACGGCTTGCCGTTGGCGGTGATCGCCAGGGGATGCGCGACGTCGCCCATCGCGAACGGGATCTGGCCGGCGGCCACCATCTGGCGGATGTTCGCGCCGCCACCGCCCGGGACCACCCGGGCCTCCAGCCCCTCGTCCTTGAAGTAGTTGAGGACGGAGGCGATCATCAGCGGCAGGTTGTTGGAGGTGTCGGCCGGAATGCCGACCTGCACGGCGGTCTGGCCCAGCGCGCCGCCCGTGATCGAGAGGATGGCGCCGCCGGCCGCGGCAGCCGCCATGAAGTCCCTGCGCGTCAGCGTCGACATCCCGAACTCCTGCCCTGTCGCGGCGCCGGCAGCGCCGCTTGCTCTTGTCGGCGCCGATGGGGTCGGCGTCGGTGCGGCGGAGAATAGCCGTTCCGCGCAAGCTGGCAACCGGGAACCGCTGCGTCGCGCAGGCGGCTGGACAGTCGCACGCACTCGACTATTCTACGCGCCGCTGCCGCCAGGGAGGCACGCATGAGCACCACGGCCCCGGTCGCCGACCGGGCGATCGACACCGAGCGCGAGACGTTCCGCGACTGGTTGGCCGCGAACGCCAAGGCCTTTGCCGACAAGCCCGCCATCGTGGCGATCGACCAGGCGAAGACGTTCAACTGGGGCGAGGTCCACGACCTGTGCAACCGCATCGCCCGCTGGCTGGCGGACCGGGGCGTCGGCGGCGGCGACCGCGTCGTCATCCTGTCGGACAACGTCATCGAGACGGCGCTCCTTTTCCTCGGCATCCTGCGCCGCGGGGCCGCGGTCTGCCCGATCGACATCGAGAGCGTCGGGGCGCAGGCACGCGAGCTGATCGATCGGCTGCAACCCAAATTGGTCCTGTGGCGACCCGCCGCCGTCGACCCTGCCCTCCCGGCCGGCCTGCCGGGGGACTGGGTTCCGTTCGATAGCTATCCGCCGGCGGCGGGCGGCGCCGACCTGTTCGCCCAGCTCGTCTCGGTGCCGGCGCTGCCGGAGGTTCCCTTCGTCGGCCGGCCGGAGCACGAGTCGGTGATCGGGTTCACCTCCGGCACCTCGGCGGCGCCCAAGGGGGTCATCCACCATTACGACAGCTACCCCAAGGTGCCCGAGGCCTGCGTCGTGCTGTGGCGAATCACGCCGGAAGACCGGCTCCTGGAATACCGCTCGTTCGCCTGGGCCTCCACCCACACGCTCAGCCTTGTGCCGGCGCTGATGGCGGGCGCCACGGTGGCGATGGCGCGCAAGTTCTCGCACAGCCGGTTCTTCGACTGGATCGCCACCCAGCGCCCGACCATCATCCTGGGCATCCCGGCCGTGGTGAACATGTTCCTCAACCGCCGGGTCGACGTGGACCGCTCGGTCCTGAAGGGCGTCCGTTTCATGTCGTGCAGCACCGCCCCGCTGCACGAGGCGCAGCTGCGCGCGTTCGAGGAGGCCTACGGCCTCCCGCTGGTGCAGCATTACGGCATGAGCGAGGGCGGCATGCTGGCCGGCAACCGGCCGTGGGACCGGCGCATCGGCACCGTCGGGCGCCCCTGCGTCTACCAGGACATGCGGATCGTCGACGAGGACGGCCGCGACCTGCCGCCCGGCCAGACCGGCGAGATCCAGATCAGCGGCCCGCAGATCGCCTACGGCTACCTGCTGGAGGACCGCAGCATCACCTGCATCCGCGACAAGCCGCTGCGCACCGGCGACCTCGGCCACTTCGACGCCGACGGCTGCCTGCACATCACCGGGCGGGCCAAGGACCTGATCATCCGCGGCGGGGTCAACATCTCGCCGATGGAGGTCGAGCAGGCGCTGATCAGCCATCCCGGCATCGCCGAGGCCGCGGCGGTCGGGGTGCCCGACCCGGTCTACGGCGAGGCGGTGGTCGCCTATGTCGTCCGCCGCGCCCCCTCCGGGCCCGACGAGGCCGCGGTGCTGGCCCACGCCGCCGGCGCCCTCGCCGCCACCAAGCGGCCCAAGGCGGTCGCGTTCATCGACGCCATCCCGCGCAACGACCGCGGCAAGATCGACCGCAACGCCCTGGCCGCCCTGTGGCGGCGCGAACACCCCGAATAGACACCCGTACCACGGAGCCTCCGATGTCGCCCCTCGACGGAAAAGTCGCCCTCGTCACCGGCGCCGGCGCCGGCATGGGCCGCTCGCATGCCGGCCTGCTCGCCGAGCGCGGCGCCGACGTCATCGTCCAGGACGTCAACGGCGAGGCCGCCGAAACCACCGCGGCGGAGGTCCGCCGCCACGGCCGGCGCTGCCACGTCATGGTCGGCGACGTGCAGAATGTCGCGGCGCTGAAGCAGAGCATCGCCACGGCCGAGGCCGCGATGGGCCGCATCGACATCCTGGTCAATAACGCCGGCGTGGCCGGCCAGGGGCTGACCATCGAGAACATCGACGAGGCGACCTTCGACCGGATGTTCGGCGTCCACGTCAAGGGCAGCTTCTTCGCCACGCAGGCCGTGCTTCCCGGCATGAAGGCCCGCCGCTACGGCAAGATCATCAACATCTCGTCGAACTTCGCGATGGGCGGCAGCGCCTTCGCCAGCCACTACGCGGCGGCCAAGTCGGCGCTGTCCGGCTTCGTGAAGTCATGGGCGCGCGAGCTGGCGCCGTTCAACATCATGGTCAACGCCGTCGCGCCGGGGCTGCTCGAGACCGACCTGACCCGCAACAGCCTGGGCATGGAGCGCATCCGCAAGATGGAATCGGAGGTGCCGCTCGGCCGCCTGGCGAAGCCGGTCGAGATTTCCTACGCCGTGGCGTGGCTCGCCTCGCCGGAGACCGACTTCATGACCGGCCAGGTGATCGCGCCCAACGGCGGCATCACCATCGTGGGCATCTGACGGCGATGCGGGGCGGCGCGGCGTTGCGGGCGATCGGTGCCGCGCTGGCGCTGGCCGCCGCCCCGGCGTCGGGCCAGGAGACCGTGACGCTGCGCTGGCATCACGCCGGCGGGCCGCATGCTTTCGAGACCGGCGCCGTCATCGCGCCGCTCGCCCGGTCGCTGACCGTGCTTTCCGACGAACGGCTGAAGGTGGACGTCACGCCGGGGCTCCCGGCCGACCGTCTGCTCGACCAGATCGCGCGCGGCGAGGCCGACATCGTCGCCGTTACGCTGGCGCAGCATCCGGGCGCCTTCCCGCGGCTGGAGGCGCTCGAGCTGCCGTTCCTCGCCGCCGCGGCGGAGACGGTCAGCAAGGCGGCGTGGGACTACGCCGACGGCGATGCCGGCCCCGACGTCGCGCCCTACCGGCTGCTGTCGATCAGCGCGGCCGACGCGGCGGCGGTGCACACGACCACGCGCCGGGTCGAGCGACTGGAAGACCTGAAAGGCCTGCGCCTCGCGGTGACCGGCCCATGGGGCGCCGCGACGGCAACGGCCCTGGGCGCGATTCCCGCCCCTGCAAACCAGGCGGACGGCGTCGTGCTGCCGTGGCTCGCCGTGCTGCCGGCCAAGGCGTGGTCGGGGGTGCACCGGCACGCCGACGCGCCGCTCTATCACCCTATCCTGCTCGTGCTGATGAGCCGGCAGCGCCACGACACGCTGCCCGCTGCGCTGCGCGAGGCGATCGCCCGGGCCACCGGCCCGGCCTTCGGGGCCCAGTACGGGGGAATCCACGACGCGAGCGCGCGCGATGCCCGCACCATGGCGCGGCAGCTCGGCCAGGAGGTCGCGGTGCCGCCGCCCCCCGAGCTGGCGCGCTGGCGCGCCGCCGCCGAGCCGGTCCACCAGGCGTGGATCGCCGCCGCCGATGCCCGGGGGCTGGACGGCGCGGCGCTGTACCGGGCGCTGCGCGCGGCGATCGAGCGCGCCGCGGCCCGCTCGTAGCGCGCCTTTGCCCAGAGGACAGGCTGGCCCCTCGCGTGCGAATCGATTAGTCTCTGCGCAGAAATCGGAAGCGGATTACTGAAATCCGCGCGTGATAGGGAGGAACGAATGGCGGTTTCCAACATCGTCGCCCGCCTCGGCGCTGCAGCGCTCCTGGCTACGACCATCGCAGCCGGCGCCCCCGCCGCGCTGGCGCAGGACGGCGTGAAGACGCTGCGCTTCCACACCTGGGGTCCGCCGAAGGGCGTCGAGACCGGCCTGATCTTCGATCACCTGGCGGCCGACGTCGAAAAGAACTCCGGCGGCAAGCTCAAGCTGCAGATCTATTTCAGCATGGCGCTGGGCGGCAAGGCGCGCGACCTGATCGACCAGGCGCTCAACGGCGTGGTCGACATCTCCTACACCCTCCCCGGCTACCACCCCGGCCGCTTCACCATCCTGGAAGGCATCGAGCTGCCGTTCATCGGCGCCAGCGCCGAGGTCATGAGCAAGGTGGCCTGGGACTGGATCACCAACCAGGCCAAGGGCGAGCTCGACGGCCTCAAGCTGATCTCCATCAACGCGATCGACCCGGGCTTCGTCCACACGACCAAGACGCCGGTGCGCAAGATGGAGGACATGAAGGGCCTCAAGATCCGCGTCGCCGGCCGCTACATCGGCATGGCGGTCGAATCGCTCGGCGGCGTCCCGGTGCAGATGCCGCTGACCGACGTCTACGAATCGCTGGCGCGCGGCCAGACCCAGGGCATGATGGTGCCGTGGATCATCATGGAGACCTTCAAGCTGAGCGAGGTCGCCAAGTTCCACACCGAAATCCCGATGTACAACTCGACGCTCCTCATCGTGATGAACCCGAAGAGCTACGAGGCGCTGACGCCGCAGCAAAAGGCCGGCATCGACAAGAGCATCGGCCCTGAGTTCGGCCGGGTCTACGGCAAGCGCTGGGACGAGAACGGCAAGGTCAGCCGCGACGCGGCGATCAAGCGCGGCAACGAGATCATCAAGCTGTCGGCCGACGAGGAGGCCCGCTGGCGCGCCACGTCCAAGTCCGTCTACGACTCGTGGGTCGCCGAGGTCGACAAGAAGGGCCTCGACGGCCGCAAGATGCTCAACGAGCTGCAGGCGCTGGTCGCCAAGCACAAGGCCGGCTCCTGAGTTCATGACTGACGCGCACCCGGAGCCCCGCGGCGGCGGGGCTCCGCCGCGGCAGCCGGCTGCTGCGATCCGCCGTCCTCTCGAAGTCATCAGCGAGATGCTGGCCGTCGCCGGCGGGCTGTCGCTGACCTTCGTCGTGCTGTTCACCACGGCGAGCGTGATCGGGCGCACTGCGCTGAACGCCCCCATCCTCGGCGACCAGGAGATCGTCGAGTTCGGCTGCTCGTTCGCGATCTTCGCCTTCATGCCGTACTGCCAGATGCGCGGCTCCAACATCGTCGCGGACGTGTTCACCCAGCCGCTGCCGCCATCCGTGCGCAATGCCATCGACGCCGTGATGAACGTCATCTTCGCCGCGGTCGTGCTGCTGATCGCGTGGCGGCTGATGGTCGGCGGCGTGCTTGCCTACGAGCGCGACGACAACTCGATGTTCCTGCGCATCCCGTTGTGGGCGGGCTATTTCGCCGCCTCGCTGTTCTCGATCGTGTGGTCGGCGGTGTGCCTCTACACCGCATATGCCAGCGTCATCGGCGCCTACCGGCGCAAGCACGCCGGCGTCGAAGACGTGTAGGCCGCCATGGCGCATTTCGAAATCGGACTGCTGTTCTTCGGCCTGACGGTGGTGCTGATCCTGTCGCGCATGCCGGTCGGCATCGCGATGTTCATGATGGGCGGGCTCGGCTATTCGATCCTGGTCGGCTGGCAGCCGCTGCTCAGCACGCTGAACAACTCGACCTATTCGCGGCTGGCCGACTACAATCTGTCGGTCATCCCGCTGTTCATCCTGATGGGCCAGCTCGCGACCAAGGCGGGCCTCAACCAGGCCTTGTTCAAGGCGGCGAGCGCGTGGTTCGGCCACCTGCGCGGCGGGCTCGCGATCTCCACCATCGGCGGCTGCGCCGCGTTCGGCGCGATCTGCGGCTCGTCGCTCGCCACCGCCGCCACGATGTCGCAGGTCGCGATGCCGGAGATGCGGCGATACAACTATTCCGGCGCGCTGATCACCGGCACGCTGGCGGCCGGCGGCACGCTCGGCATCCTGATCCCGCCTTCGGTGATCCTGGTCATCTACGCGATCTACACCGAGCAGTCGATCGGCTTCCTGTTCCTGGCCGCGTTCATCCCGGGCATCCTGGCCACCATCCAGTACATGATCGTGGTCGCGATCTATGTCCGTATCGCGCCCAACTCCGGCCCCGCGGTCGAGCGGCTGCCGTTCCGCGAGAAGATGCGCGCGATGCGCGACGTCTGGCCGGTGCTGGCGGTGTTCCTGCTGGTGATCGGCGGCATCTACCAGGGCTGGTTCTCCCCGACCGAGGGCGCGGCGATCGGCTCGGCGGCGGTGGGCTTCTTCGCCTTCTCCATCGGCAAAATGCGCTGGCGCGGCTTCCGCGCCTGCCTGGTCGATACCGCGGAGACGACCGCGCTGATCTACCTGATCCTGATCGGCACCGAGATCTTCAACGCCTTCATCGCGCTGACCCAGATGGCCGGCGCCGTCACCGAGTGGATCGGCGGCATGGGCCTGCCGCCGCTCGCCATCCTCTTCATGATGCTGCTGATCTACCTGGTCCTCGGCTGCCTGATGGACTCGCTGGCGATGGTGCTGCTGACCCTGCCGGTGTTCATCCCGATCCTGTTCTCGCTCGATTTCGGGCTGACCAAGGAGCAGACGGCGATCTGGTTCGGCATCC
>JBFWQM010000142.1:0-14259 GCA_050249455.1 Rhodospirillaceae bacterium
GTGAGGTGGGGGACGGGTCGCCCCGCCGTCAGCCGCAATGCGTCGACATCGGGGACGGCTGCCGCGGCGGCGGCATCGCCGCCAGGTCATGCCGCATCCTTTGGACGGCGTCGTCCACGGTCGTCACGGTGATGTCGGGCTGGTCGCCGAAGCGCTTCTCGTAGCGCGTCAGCAGGCGTTCGAACAGGTGTTCCTGCAACAGGTCCATCGCACGATCCCCGCAAGATCAAAGCATCCCACAAGCAAAGCGCGAACCCGGCCGGAGCCGGGGGCGGGCGGCCGCGACGGGCCGCCGGCCTACCGATTTAGGAGGGCGGGAATCCGTTTCAAGGGGGCAGGACCGCCCGCGCGATGGCCTCGCGCAGGCGGCGAGGAGAGACCGGGGTCTCGGTCACCTCGACGCCGAGCGGGCGCAGCGCGTCGTTGATCGCATTGACCAGCGCGGCGGGCGGGCCGATCGCGCCGCCCTCGCCGATGCCCTTGACGCCGAACTCGGTGTAGGGCGACGGCGTGTGCATGTGCAGGATGCGGATGTCCGGCACCTCGGTGGTGCCGGGCAGCATGTAGTCGGCGAGGGTGGTGGCCAGCGGCTGGCCATTCGCGTCGTACGGGCTCTCCTCGTAGAGCGCCGTGCCGATGCCCTGCGCGGCGCCGCCGAACACCTGGCCCTCGACGATGGTCGGGTTGACCAGGGTGCCGCCGTCCTCCACCACCACGTAGTCGAGGATCTCGACCGCGCCGGTCTCCGGGTCCACCGCGACGACCGCGGCGTGGGCGGCATAGGAGAACGTGCCGTGGTCGACCTTGGGCTTGTAGCCGGCGGTGCATTCCAACCCGCCCTGGTCGATCCCCGCCGGCAGGTTCTGCGGCTTGAGGTACCAGGTGCGCGCGATTTCATCGAGCGAGACGCTGCCGGATCCGGCGCGCACCGCCCCGCCCTCCAGGACCGTCTCCTCGAACGGCGCCTGCATCAGGTGGGCGCCGATGCGGCGCGCCCGCTCGGCCAGCACCTTGCACGCGCTCGCCACCGCGCCGCCCGCCATCACCATGCTGCGCGAGCCCCAGGTGCCGGTGGAGTAGGGCGACAGCCCGGTGTCGCCGTGCACGACGTCGACCCGCGCCGGGTCGATGCCGAGCACCGCGCTGGCGACCTGCGCCAGGGTCGTCTCCATCCCTTGCCCGTGCGACTGCACGCCGACGCGGACCTCCAGCCCGCCGTCGGGGGTCAGCCGCGCCCACGCCTGCTCGTGGCCCGGCACCATCGGGATGCCCCAGCCGTAATAGACGGCGGTGCCGTGCGCGCCCTGCTCGCAGTAGATCGAGACGCCGAGGCCGATCAGCCGGCCGTCCGGTTCGCGGGTCTTCTGCCGTGCGCGCAACGCGGGCACGTCGATCGCCGCCACCGCCCGGCGCAGCGCGGACGGATAGTCGCCGCTGTCGAAGTGCTTCTTGGTGATATTGTCGAACGGCATCTGCTCCGGCCGCACCAGGTTCTCCAGCCGGACCTCCCACGGCTCGCGCCCGACGACGTGCGCCACCGCGTCCATCATGAACTCCATGGCCAGGCACACCCCCGACCGCGCGACGCCACGATAGGGCACGATCGGCGGCTTGTTGGTGGCGACGGAGTAGGTGCGGCAGCGGTAGCCCTTGAAGTCGTAGGGGCCGGGCAGGATGGAGCCGACCTGCGCCGCCTCCAGGCAGGCCGAGAACGGGTAGATCGAGTACGCCCCGGCATCCACCGAGGCGACGGCGTCGAGCGCCAGCAGCTTGCCCGACCGGTCGGCATAGGCGGTCAGGTCGTAGAAGTGCTCGCGCGCGTTCGCCGCGGCTACCAGGTGCTCGCGCCGGTCCTCCAGGTAGCGGACCGGCACGCCGAGCCTGCGCGTCAGCCACGAGATGCAGACCTCCTCCGGCTGAAGGAGGCCCTTCCAGCCGAAGCCGCCGCCGACGTCGGGGGCGATGACGCGGACCTGGCGCTCCTCCAGCCCCAGCACGCCGGCCAGCCCGGTGCGCACGATGTGCGGCATCTGCGTCGCGGTCTGCAGGATGAGCTGGCCGACCCGGTGGTCCCAGTGGGCCACCGCGCCCTTGCCCTCCAGCGGCGCCATGCACTGGCGCGCCATGCGCAGCCGGCGGCGCACCATCACCACGTCGCCTCGGGTCGCGCCGTCGATGTCGCCGTCGACCAGCGTCTCGGCGAACACGTTGTCGCCCCACTGCTCGTGCACCAGCGCGGCGCCCGGCTTGCGCGCGGCGAGCATGTCGGTCAGCGCCGGGAGCTCCTCCAGGTCGATCTCGACCTGCGCCACAAGGTCCTCCGCCGCGGCGCGGGTGGCGGCGACGCACATCGCCACCGGCTCGCCGGCGAACCGCACCTTGCCGTCGGCCAGCGCGGGCTGCTCCGACGGCTTGAAGCCGGGCAAAGCCGAGACGGCGCGGATCGCCTTGACGCCGGCCATGTCGGCGGCGGTGAACACGCTGTCGCTGATCTCCGGCGGCACGATCACCGCCTTGATGCGCGCGTGCGCCACCGGGCTCCTGACGAACGCCACGTCCATCATGCCGACCATCGCGATGTCGGCGACGAACTGGCCGCGGCCGCGAAGGTAGCGGTCGTCCTCCTTTCGCGGCAGGCGGGTGCCGATGATCGGCGGGTTGTCCATCAAGGGGGCTCCGTCGGGCAAAGCGCGATCTTACCCGCGCGGGCCGGACGATCAACGCCGGCGGCGGAACAAAGCGCCGCGGCGGCGGTTGGCCCGTCCATGACACCGATGCAGCTCTGGACGACCTGGTACGAGAACGCGGCGGCGATGAATGCCGCCGCGTTCACGATCGCGGCCCGCCACGCCCTGGTGGCCCGGGCCCTATTCTCCGGCGACCCCAGCGGCGGGCCGGAAGTCCGGCGGATGATCGCCGAGAAGGGGACGGCCGCGGCCGAAGGCTATGTCCGCTGGCTGGCCACCCTGCCGGCGATGTACGCCTCGATGTGGCAGCACGCGTTTATCGGCCAGCGGGCGTTTGCCCGGCCCGCGTTGCGCAAGGTGCGCGCCAACATGAAGCGGCTGGCCAAGCCGGCGCCGGTCACCCCGCGGCGGCGATCTCGTAGGCGATCGGCTTGAAGCTGCCGCCGTTGGACAGCGGCGCCGAGCACGCCGTCAGCCCGATCACGAGGTCGATCTCGGCCTGGAAGACGATGCGGTCGCCCGCCTTGCTGAGGGGCGGCTCGACAGTGAACCTTCCCGTCGCGCTGTCCACCGGCACGTTCATGAAGCAGTTGAAGGCGACCGGGATGGAGTCGGGCATGACGCCGAAGGGTGCCAGCGCCCGCGCGAGGTTGCCGAAGCAGCCGTGGTGCGGCCGGTCGTCGCCGTAGAGGATGCGGAACATCTCCGCCGAGCACGGGCTCAGCAGGAAGTCGTGGCGGCCCACGTCGTCCTCGACGATGCGTAGCAGCACGTTGCTGCGGTTGGAATACAGCGCGTCGCCCGCGGTCAGGTAGATGCGGCTGAGATAGTCGAACGTGCGGCCGGCAGAGATCACCTCGCGCACGTCGTAGCGGTTGAAGGCCAGCAGGTCGGCCACCTGGCCGCCCCGGGGGTCGATCACCGCCAGCCGCTCGCCGCGCGATAGCTCGAACGCGGTGCCCTTTCGCGGCGGGATCTCGCGCCTCAGCGGTCGGCTCCCTGGTCGTCCCCGCGGTAGCGGAACGGGCATCGCCAATCCGACTCGACCGCGCGCCCGCTGTACTGCCGGGCTTCGGGTTCCTTGCCGTGCTCGGCCAGCATCGGGTTGACGGAGCCGGACAGCGACTCGTCGCGCTGCAGGATCGTCTCGCGCATTCGCGCGTACCGGTTCTCCTCGCGCAGCCGCTCGAACTGGTCGTGCAGGTTGAACACAAGGGTCGGCGCCGCGAAGCGCCGCGCCGGCCGGCTGGCGCGAGGGTGCAGTCCGACGACGAAGAACGCCTCGCCGCCGAAGCTCAGCGAGAAATGGGGGCTCTGCGGGTCGTGGCTGACCCGCGCGTCGTAGTCGTAGCCGTACCAGGCGTCCTTGTCGCTCAGCGACTGGACCCGCCGCCACAGGCAGCGCTCGAACGCCGCCTCGTCGAGGTCGCGCGGGCCTTCGAAGATCGCCACGAAGCTGCGGAACAACGTCGGTTCACGCCGATAGTCCGCCGCGAAGCCGGTGAGCCGGCGCGAGATCGGCAGGTCGTTCCAGCCCGAGCGGATGTCGCGCCCGACCGCGAAGTCGAGCTGCCCGCGCGCCAGCGCCGCCTTGGCGCCGACGCACGGATAGTCGGCCTCTGCGACAAAGGCGCGGAAGGCATCCGCCAGGGGATGGCTTTCGTCGGCGACGGCGGTGTCGGGCTTGGCGTCCATGGCCAGTGCATAACGCCCCGGGCGGCCGCGCGTTCCTGTCGACAGCGGCCGGCCGGTGCGCCGAAGATGGCGCAACCGCAAGCCGAGAGGGAACGCCGATGTCCGCCGACTACGTCAGCAACCAGGAGATCATTCAGGCCGCCTACCGCAACCTGTCGCGCAACGTATGGGACTACCTGGTCGGTGCGGCGGAATCGGAGACGACGCTGCGGCGCAACCGCGTCGCGCTCGACAGCCTGGCCTTCCTGCCGCGGGTGCTGCGCGACGTGGAGAAGGTGGACCCGTCCACCACCTTCATGGGCCACCGGCTGCGCATCCCGGTGTTCATGGCCCCGGTCGGCTCGCTGCAGACCATCATCCCGGGCGGCGCGGCCCCGGTGACGAAGGCGGCGCACGCGTTCGGCACGATCAACTTCGTCTCCTCCGTCACCGACCCGCCGCTGGAGGAGACGGCGAGCCTGACGCCGCATCCGAAGGTGTTCCAGCTCTACGTCCGCGGCGACATGAAGTGGATCGAGGAATTGCTCGACCGGGTGAAGGCCGCGGGATACGCCGGGCTGTGCCTGACGGTCGACGCGGCCTATTACGGCATCCGCGAGCGACAGCTGATGAACCGCTGGCTGCCGCCCAGCGTGCAGCGCGAGACCAACCGGCATTTGCAGGCCAAGCTCACCTGGGACTCGATGGCGCACATCAAGGAGTATTGCGGGCTGCCGTTCGTGCTGAAGGGCGTCGCGACGGCGGCCGACGCGAAGCTCGCGGTCGAGCACGGGGTCGACGTCGTCTACGTCTCCAACCACGGCGGGCGCGAGCTCGACCATGGCCGCGGCACGATGCAGATGCTGCCCGAGATCGTCGACGCGGTCGCCGGCCGCGCCGAGATCGCGGTCGACGGCGGCATGCTGCGCGGCACCGACGTGCTCAAGGCGCTGTGCCTGGGCGCCACCGCCGTCGGCATCGGCCGCCTGCAGGGCTGGGCGCTCGCCGCCGGCGGCGAGGCGGCGCTGGTGCGCGCGTTGGAGCTGGTGGAACGCGAGGTCGTCAACGCCATGGGCCTGATCGGCGTGACGTCGGTCGGCCAGCTGGGCCGCGACTACGTCTGCGGGACCGAGCCGGTCGGCCCCTGCCACGAGATGAGCACGTTCACCCACATGCCGGGCGGACGGCTGTTCTAGGTCTCTGGCTTTGAGCGACACGCGGGTCCGGCCCACGGTTGTCCGGTTTCGCTTCGACCGGCATCTGTCGGTGGCGAGACCCACCTCACCCGCTCGCTGCGCTCGCACCCTCTCCCCCCTGAAGGGCGGGGAGGGTTTCCTCGGTCTCCCTCTCCGCCCTCGGGGGCGGAGAGGGTCGGGGTGAGGTGGGGGCCGCGGTATCCCCGACGGCAGGAACGCCGAGATGGTGTCCCATCATCGGCGACACCGCGGCGACACCGGTGGCCGATACCGACCGGGTTGACGTGCGCGCCGCGCGATGCACTGATCGCAGCAATCGACGAGGGGAGGATGCGATGAACGACATGCCGCGGACGGTGCCGACGACGCCGGACGAGACGCCGGTCAACCTGCCGGCCAACCGGTCGGAGGCGGCCTATGTCTCCGACGCGATGGTCGACGTGATGGCGGCGCTTGGCTTCGACTACGTCTTCCTGCTGCCGGGATCGACCTTCCGCGGCCTGCACGACTCGCTGGTCAACCACGGCCGCAACATCCGCCCGAAGATCATCCTCGCGACGCACGAGGGCGCGGCGATCGCGATGGCGCACGGCTACGCCAAGGCGAAGGGGCGCTCGGCGCTCGCGGTCGTCCACGACCTGGTCGGGCTGATGCACGGCTCGATGATGGTCTACAACGCCTGGTGCGACCGTACCCCTGTGGTGGTGCTGGGCGGCGCCGGCCCGATCGACCCGGCGGAGCGCCGGTTCATCGACTGGGTGCATTCCGCCTCGACCCAGAGCGACATCGTCAAGCCATGGGTGAAGTGGACCGACGAGCCGCCGACCGGCTCGGCGACGCTCGAAAGCATCGCCCGCGCCAACCGCATCGCGCAGACCTATCCGCGCGGTCCGGTCTACGTCTCGGTCGATTGCGCGGTGCAGGAGACGGCGATCGACGCCTCGCTGGCCGTGCCGGAGCTCGACCATCCGCGCTACCGCCCCGCCGCGCCCGTCGCGCCGAACCCCGGCGCGCTGGCGCAGGCCGCCGAGGCGCTGGTCGGCGCGCGCCAGCCGCTGGTCATCGGCGGACGCTTCGGCATCCGCCGCGAGACCGGCGCGCCGCTGCAGGCGCTGGTGGAGGCGCTGGGCGCCGCCTACCGCGACGACCACAACATCGTCTGCATGCCGACCGCGCACCCGCAGAACCTCAACGGCGACGCCAAGATCCTCGGCGAATCCGACGTCGTGATCTCGTTCGACGTACAGGACCTGAACGCGCTGCTCGGTATGTATTCCAGCCGGCGCAGCAGCATCGCCGGCGCCGCCGGCGCGGCGCAGCGCCCGACCGTCATCGACGTCTCGATGACCGAATACGCGGTGAACGCCTGGGCGGCCTATGGCGGCCCGATGCCGCCGGTCGACCTCCAGCTCAACTGCGAGCCGGCGCTGGGGCTCGCGATGCTGCTCGACGCGGTGAAGGCGCGGCTGGCGTCCGATGCAACGGCGCGCCAGCGCATCGCCGCGCGCACCGAGGCGCTGGCCGTCCGGCACAAGGCCCTGCGCGCGGCGCAGCGGGCGCGCTGGGACAAGCAGTGGGACCGTTCGCCGGTGATCGTTCCGCGGTTGACCGAGGCGGTGTACCAAGCGGTCAAGGGCAAGGACTACGTCCTGCTCGGCCGCAGCATCGTGTTCCCGGAAGGGCTGTGGCAGTTCGACGGCGCCGGCCGCTTCCTAGGCTCGAGCGGCGGCGGGGGCGTCGGGTACGGTCCGGGCGCGTCGGTCGGCGCGGCGCTGGCGCTCCGCGATGAAGGCAAGTTCGCCGTATCGATCCTTGGGGACGGAGACTTCGTGATGTACCCGGGCGCGCTGTGGACGGCGGTCCACTACCGCATCCCGCTCCTCGTTGTCGTCAACAACAACAGCACGTGGGGCAACGACGAGCAGCATCAGATCGAGGTCGCCCATCATCGCAGCCGCCCGGCCGAGAATGCCTGGATCGGCCAGCGCATGCCGGACCCGGCCATCGACTTCGCGACCGTGGCGCGCGGCTTCGGAGCGTGGGCCGAAGGGCCGATCGCCGGACCGGGCGAGCTCGAGGCCGCGCTCCGCCGGGCCGTCGCCGAAGTCGAGCAGGGCCGCGTCGCTGTCCTCGACGTCCGCACCGTCCCACCCCTTGATCAGGGCTAGCTGAGCGGCGAAGCCGTCGGCGGGCGGCCCGGCTTCGCGCGCCGCCACCACCGGCATCGGCTGGCCGGGCCGGCGATAGAACACGTGGTCGCCGATCCGGGCGCTGCGCTTCACCTCGCGGCGCCAGGTCGGCTTCACCTTCTTGGTGTGGAACCAGAGCGCGCCGCCTGTCGGGTCCTCCGTCTCGCCGTGGTAGACCGCGCGCGCGATCGACTGGCTCTCCTGCCAGGCGCGCAGGTCGATCGGCTGGTCGCGCTTGCCGTCGCACCACCAAGAGAACTGGCAGCGGTTGCGCTGCTTGTCGCCGCCCTGGCGGACCACGGCGCACACCGATTCCGGGAAGGCCGGGTCGCCGCGGCGGTTCATCGTCACGTGCGCGACGGCGAACTTGCCGAGCACCGGCTCGCCGCGCGCCTCGAAATACACGTTGAGCGCGAGGCAGTGGATCTCCGCGTCGGTCCGGGCAGCGCCGGGCCGCGCCGCCGCCGGCAAGGCGAAGGCCGCCAGCGCCACCGCCGCGACGGCGCCAGCCGTAGCGAGCTTGCGGCGATAGGTGGTCATCGTCTCCCCTCGCTGGCTTGCTTCGGTCCTTTAAAAGTCTAGGAACATTTAATCCATCAAACAAGCAAATGTTCCTCAATTTCGCCGAAGATGTTTTGGTTAATACTCGTTAAGCGCGAGTTCGCGTAAAGCATTAACTGAGCAACGATATTACCCGGGGGGACCGCTGAGCGAACGCGCGGGTCGCCTGATCTGGAACGGAATGGAAACATACTCGCGTCCGGACGCGAATCCCCTTGACTGATCTACATTTTGCTGTTTCGCGGGGCGGTATACCCCAGGCGGGCCGGCCCGCCGGCGGGTCAGGAGCCTGGCGGCGGCCCGGCGGCGCCGGGGCGGCGGGCCATCACCTCGGCCCGCACGGCGGCGGCATCGAAGGCGCCGGGTCCCGCGGTGCGGCGCAGCTCCACGGTCAGCGTCACTGCGGCCCCGATGGTCGCCGTCCGGTCGTAGGCGTAATAGGGGTAGTAGGGATAGGGGTCGAACGGGTAGCGCCGGCGATGCCAGCGATACGGCCACGGGTCGTAGAAGTCGGTGCGCAGGTCGGCCGCCACGTCGTTGACCCGGTCGGTCACGGCGAAAGCGGGAAATCCCTTCTGCAGCGCAATGTCCGCGGCGCGCCACAGCGCCAGGTCGTAGGCCAGCGCCACCTGCGCGTCGGCCTGCGCGCGCCGGTTCGCGGGCCCCGTGTCGAAGCCGGTGGACGACGGCACGACGTAGGACACGCGGTAGCTGGCATCGGACAAGGCCTGCTCGGAATATCCGAAATTGCGCGCCACCTCCTGCGGCGTGTACAGCGGGTAAGGCAGCCCGCAGCCGCCCGCCAGCAGCAGGAGCGCGAGCGCGGCGGCGCGCTCAGCCTTGCGGAACGGGCGCCGGAATCTCGGCATGGCTGGTCTGTCCGTTGGGGTCGGTGAGTTCGATGCGGATGCGCCAGGCGGCCGCGGACTGGCGGTAGGCCGCGGCGTCGGGCAGGCGGATGCGCGCAGCGACGCGCGACGGCGGGGCGGCCGAGGCGCCGCTGCCGAACAGCGGGATGCCGATGCCGATGCCGAGACCGCCGCCGCCGCGCGATCCCCAGCCGCCGCCGATCCCGACCGAACTGCCGCCGTATCCATAGCCGTAGGGGTCGTTGTCGCGCACGGTCTCGCGGGTGATCTCTTGCGCCGGGACGGTCGCGCCGCCCGGCGCCACCAGCGTCAACCGCTCGATGCGCCAGTAGCGGTGCGGATCGGTCACCGTGACGTCCACCGTGTCCGCGGACAACCGGGTCTGCCAGGTGATCGCCGGGCCGGCCGCACCGGCGGGCGCCACCGGCGTCACCGTATCGCGCCGGCCCTCGGCGGCACAGCCGGCCAGCAGTGCGACAGTGGCCAGCATCGCCGCCGCCGTCCGCCGCACGCCGTGTCGCAACCGCCTCATCGGCACTCCCGGTTCGGCGGCCACTGCGCCGCCGCCGCCACTGTGTTCGTCAATTGGCGCAATTCCGTGGCACCCTGCGAGGTTCCCGCCACGAAACTCAGGAGATGCCCCGCGCCGTCGCCGTACAGACGTGCTGGATTGTCGGAAAATCTTACAACCCGCGCGCGCAGAGTCCGACCTTAACCATCTAGTCGCCTGTTCTCGGCCACGAGTCTAGACTTGGCATCGAACTTGCAATTATTTGATCCGAGCACCGGGCGCCTGTCATGTCCCTTCGGAAGCGCCCGGATTGTCTCTGATCCCGGAAAGTCCCTCCGACTTGACGGCGGCCCAGCGGCCGCCGTCTTTTTCTTTTCCTCAGACGAAGCCGACGGCCTCGATCTCGACGCGCATCTCGGGCCGCGCCAGCGCCTTGACCGCCACCAGGGTGGAGACCGGGAAGTCGCCGCTGAAGAACTCGCGCCGCGCGCGCCATACGCCTTCGCGGTCGTCCATATCGGTGACGAAGATGTTGAGCTTGACGACGCCGTCGATCGATCCGCCGGCGGCTTCCATCAGGTGCTTGATCTTGGCGAAGATGGTCTTGGCCTGCGCGTAGGAATCGTCGCCGCCGACGGAATCGAAGTCGGCGCCGCGCGCGGTCATCCCCGCGATGAACACCTGGTTGCCGACGACAAGACAGTTCGACCAGGTCTGCGGCGGCGGTTCGCCGACCTGCGGGCTCGACACGCGCTTCTTGTTCATGGGGGTGTTCCTGTTCGCAGCGGCCCGGACGCACCGGTGCCGGTTTCATCAGACGCGGGGTGTTCCCTGTCGCCCGGCCGTTCGAGCGGCCGGATCTGTTTTCGGCGCCTGGCGCGCAGCGCCTTTGACGCGACGTCGTCGTCGCCGGTCAGGCGACCTCGCCCAATCCTTCGGCCTTCACGCCGCGGCGATCCGGCACCGTCTCGAACGAAACGCGCTGACCCTGCTTCAGCGATTCCATTCCTGCGCGCGTGACGGCGGTGATGTGAACGAACACGTCCTTCCCTCCGTCATCGGGCGCGATGAAGCCGAAGCCCTTCTTCGCATCGAACCACTTCACAGTCCCGGTCGGCATCGCTTGTCCTTTCGTTCGAGAGAACGAGTCGACGCACCCGGTTCTGTCGTCGACGCGTTGCGCACACGAACTGAAGCGTCGTTGCGCCTCATCGGATGCTACGCAAACGGTCGTCTCGCACAAGGGAAAATTTCGCGACTTCGGTGCGCCGCACGCGCAAACGCTAAGCGCGCGCGCGTATTCAGGCGGTCGTCAGAAGATCGCGCGGATCGCCGCTTTCCGCATCGAGCCGCGTGCGGATCTTGTCGAGCGCGCGCTTCTCGAGCTGGCGCACGCGCTCCTTTGAAATGCCGAGCGTGCGGCCCAGCGCATCGAGCGTCGTGCCGCTCTCATCGAGGCAACGCGCGACGATGATGTGACGCTCGCGCTCGTTCAGCGCCGCGAGCGCATCCTCGATCGTGCGCGTCACGCGGTTCTGGATCTCGATGTGCGTTACGATGTCTTCGGGTGTCGGACGCACGTCCGCCAGCGTCTCCTGGCGCTCGCGTTCGCCGGCGCCGCCAGGTTCGTTGAGCGAGCGGTCGCGACCGGCGAGCACGATGTTCATCGCTTCGACGTCGGCGGCATCCACGCCCAGCGCCGCGGCGAGACGCGCCATCTGCTCGCTCGTGTCGCCGTCGCTGCCGTCACGCAGGATTTGCGCGCGCAGCGAACGCAGCTTGAAGAAGAGCGACTTCTGCGTGGTCGTCGAACCGGTGCGCACGATCGACCAGTTGCGCAGGATGAACTCCTGCATCGCCGCGCGGATCCACCATTGCGCATAGGTCACGAAGCGGACGCCGCGCGACGGGTCGAACCGTTCCGCCGCCTGCAGCAGCGCGACCTGACCTTCCTGCACCAGGTCCTCCACCGGCAGCCCGTAGCGCCGGAAGCGCGCGGCGTGGCCCAGCACCAGACGTCCGTAGGCCAGCACCAGCGCGTGCAGCGCCGCCTCGTCGCGCGCTTCGCGCCAGCGGGTCGCGAGCGCGAGCTCGCGCTCCGGCGTCAAGAGATCCATCGCCATGAGCTGCCTGGCCAGGCGGCGGTTCGCTACGTCTCCCGAAGTCCGTTCCATCCAACGTTCCGCTGCACAGCGTGCGCACACATCACGGCGCCGATCCCGTCCGGCGCGAAACGCGACGCTCCATCGGGAGCAGATCGCGACTCGAATCAAGTCGGCGGTGATCCCCGTCACATCTGCAACCCGGCACGGTGTCGCGGCGGGGGGCACGGTCGGACGAGGCGGGCCCTACGGAGTTGATTCGACAGGGATCGTGTCGCGGATCACCGTCGCCGATCACGAACCCGTGAAAGCGCGACGGGCGGCGGGGGCATGGTTCAAGCCGGGACGGCGGCAGGCTCCCGGGCCGCGGCCTCGGCGGGCGGCCGCGGACGCACGAACGCCATCGCCTGATGCACGACCTCGATCCCGGCGCCGGGACGAAGGGCCGCTTCCGACAGGTGGCGGCGGAAGGCGCGGGCGCCGGGCACCGCCTGGTAGAGGCCGAGCATGTGACGGGTCATCCGCTTCAGCGGCACGCCGGCGGCGAGCTGCCGCTCGACATAGGGGATGTAGTCGGCGACGACGGCCTCGCGCGGCGCCGGCGACGGGCCGTCCTGCAGCGCGGCGGCGAGCGCGGCGAGGCAGCCGGGGTTCTGGTAGGCCTCGCGCCCGACCATCACGCCGTCCACGCGGGCGAGGTGCGCGCGCGCGGCATCGACGTCGGCGATGCCGCCGTTGATGACGATGGTCAGATCGGGGAAGGTTTCCTTCAGCCGCCACACCACGTCGTGGCGCAGCGGCGGGATCTCGCGGTTCTCCTTCGGGCTGAGCCCGCTCAGCCACGCCTTGCGCGCGTGCATGATGAACGTGTCGCATCCGGCATCGGCGACGGCGGCGATGAAATGGACCAGCTCCTCCCACGAATCGCGGTCGTCGATGCCGATGCGCGTCTTCACCGTCACCGGCAGGGCGGTGGCGGCGCGCATCGCGGCGACGCCGCGCGCGACCGTCTCCGGCTCCGCCATCAGGCAGGCGCCGAAGCGCCCGGTGGTCACCCGGTCCGACGGGCAGCCGCAGTTCAGGTTGACCTCGTCGTAGCCCCATTCGGTCGCGATCGCCGCGCATTCGGCGAGCGCCGCCGGGTCGCTGCCGCCGAGCTGCAGCGCGACCGGGTGCTCGACCGGGTCATAGCCCAGGAAGCGGGCGCGGTCGCCGCGCAGGATCGCGCCGGTCGGCACCATCTCGGTGTAGAGCAGCACGGTCGGCGCGATCAGCCGCATCAGCACGCGGCAGTGCCGGTCGGTCCAGTCCATCATCGGCGCGACGCAAAGGCGGCGGTCGGGCGCGGGGCGGCCGGGAAGGGGACGGGGCGGTCGGACGGTCGTCATGGCGCAGATATAGCACGGCCGGATCGGTTGAAAATTGCGCCGCAACCCCCATTTCCATTGAGTCATGTGGTCCGATCCGGTCCCCCTCCGCCGCCTGCGTCAGGCAGGACGCCTCCTCCTGGGCAATTGACCCCGGGCTTGCGGACGGCCGTCCGCGATCCCGGGGCCCGCGACATCTCCACGACTGCAACGATCAAACCGCCGCAACGATCAAACCGCCGCGATCGCGGCGCCGGTCCGGATTCGGGCCGCGAGGAGGGCAACATGAAGTCCCACGACCCCGTCGCCGGGCGCGTCGCCGCGCCGGCCATCATGATCTCGGAGCGCGACTACGACCGCCTGGTCGGCCTCGCCAACGCGGCGATCGACCGTGTGCCGGAGGTGGCCTCGACCCTCCTCGACGAGGCCGACCGCGCCAAGGTCGTGCCGCCCGAGGCGCTGCCCGACGACGTGGTGGCGATGGGGTCTTTCGTCGGGTTCCGCGACGATGCGACCGGCGCCGACCGCACGGTGCAGCTGGTCTACCCGCAGGAGGCGGACATCGCCGCCGGCAAGGTGTCGGTGCTGACCCAGATCGGCGCGGCGCTGATCGGCCTGCGCCAGGGCCAGACGATCGCCGCGCCGACGCGCGAACACCCCGGCCGCACCATCACGGTGCTGCGCGTCAGTGCGGTCCCGCTGGACTGACGGGAGGCGAGGCAGGAGGCCGGGCGAACCCGCGGCTCGCCCGGCCGGCGATCACGCGGCGCGCACGACCCCGTCCTCATCGCGCGCCTGCTCGCGGAACAGGCCGAGCTTCTTCATCGCCGGCTCGTCGGTGACGGTGTAGAGGAATGCATCGGCGCCGCTCGTGTTGACGTGGCGATGCCACAGCCAGCCGGGCACGGTGAACACGTCGTTGCGCGACCAGTCGAGCCGCACGCCCTCGACCTCGGTGTAGCCCTCTCCCTCCAGCACGCAGAAGACGGTGCTCGCGGTCTTGCGGTGCGCCGTCGTCTTCTCGCGCGGGCGCAGCATCTGGCTGCGGAACGACATCGTCGGCATCACCGGGCCGCCGGTGGTCGGGTCGACGTACTCGAAGA
>JBFWQM010000143.1:0-14258 GCA_050249455.1 Rhodospirillaceae bacterium
GGTCGGTGAAGGCGGTGGCGCGCGACGAGGACGGCCTGGTCGCCGCCGCCGACTTCCGCCGCGTCGCCGGCGCGTCCGGCTGGTGAGGAGGCCGCGATGACGTCGCCCGTCCATGCGCCGGAGATCGACTTCGAGGGCGCGACCTGGTTCAACGTGCCGGCGCCGCTCAGCCTCGCCGCGCTGCGCGGGCGGCTGGTCATCCTCGATTTCTGGACCTTGTGCTGCATCAACTGCCTGCACATGGTCCCTACCCTGCGGGTGGTCGAGGAGACGTTCCCCGACGCCGTCGCCGTGATCGGCGTCCACACGCCGAAGTTCGCCGCCGAGCGCGACCCGCGGAACCTGGAGGCGGCCCTCGCGCGTTACGGCATCGTCCACCCGGTGGTGCACGACCCCGACATGCATCTGTGGCAGCAATACGCCGTCCGCGCTTGGCCCACGCTGGTGTTCGTCAGCCCCGACGGCCGCGTGCTGGGCGGCCATTCCGGCGAGCCGGACCCGGTCAAGCTGATCGACGTGGTCAACGAGCTCCTCGCCGAGGCGCAGGGCGAGGGCACGCTGGCGCCCGCGCCGCTCGACCTCGCGCCGGTCGCGGTGCCGGGCGGCCGGCTGCGCTTCCCGGGCAAGATCAAGCGGGTGCCCGGCGCGGCGAAGCGGTGGGCGGTCGCCGACGCCGGCCACAACCAGGTCGTGATCCTCGACGACGCGGGCCGCGAGCAGGCGCGCTACGGCAGCGGCGAGCCGGGCTTCGACGATGGGCCGGCGGCGGAGGCCGCTTTCAACGCGCCGCAGGGCCTGGTCTGCACGGCCGACGCCGTCTACGTCGCCGACACCGGCAACCACGCCGTCCGACGCATCGTGCTCGCCGACGGCGCGGTCGAGACCATCGCCGGCTACGGCCGCCGCGGCCCGGTACTGCGCACCGTCACGACGGCGTGCGAGACGGCGCTGGCCTCGCCGTGGGACCTGGAGATCGCCGGCCGCCGCCTCTATGTTGCCAACGCCGGCACCCACCAGGTGATCGCGCTCGACCTCGACGACATGACGGCGGCGCCGTTCGCCGGATCGGGGGCCGAGGACCTGGAGGACGGCCACGGCCGCGGCGCCGCCCTGGCGCAGCCGTCCGGGCTCGCCATCGCCGGCCAGACGCTCTATGTCGCCGACGCCGAGACCTCGGCCATCCGCGCCGTCGGCCTGGACGGCGAAGCGCGGGTGACCACCCTGGCCGGCACCGGCCTGTTCGATTTCGGCCACCGCAGCGGCCCGCTGGCCGAGGCGCTGCTGCAGCATCCGCTCGGCATCGCCGTGAGCCCCGACGGCCGGCTCTACGTCGCCGACAGCTACAACGGCGCGGTCCGCGTCATCGACCTCGCGGCAGCGCGGATCGACGACCTCGACGAGTCCGGCCTGACGTGCACCGACCCGGTCTGCCTGCCGCTGGCGGAGCCGGCCGGCCTCGCGTGCGACGGGCCGGACCGGCTGCTGGTCGCCGACACCAACAACCACCGCATCCTCGAATATCTGCCCAGGGAGGGGCGCATATCCACCTGGGCGTGACGGTCTTGGCCGTGCCCGAGTTTGGTATTAATCTTTTCGGAGAACGCGTGCGGATAGTTCCCTTCCGCATGCTCAAACAAGGCCCGGGGGAGCGGCCGAGAATAGGGAGCGAAGAAGCATGCTACTCGCGCGTGCGCTGGAAAAGATCCTCACCGCCGGCACCCTTGACCTCACGGATGCGGCGGGAAGAAGACACCGGATCGTCGGCGGGCCTGGGCCCGAGGTGGCGATCAGCCTGCACGATCGGTCGCTGCACTGGCGGCTGCTGACCAACCCGTTCCTCGCGGTCGGCGAATCCTACATGAACGGCACGCTCCGCATCGACCGCGGCAGCCTGTCCGAGTTCATCGAGCTGTGCTGCATGAACCTGTCGGCGGTCGGCGACAGCCGGTTCTTCCGCATCCGCGACTGGCTGGGCCTGCAGCTGCGCTGGCTGCAGCAGCACAACCCGGTCGGGCGCGCGCAGAAGAACGTCGCCCACCACTACGACCTGTCGGGGGCGCTGTACGACCTGTTCCTGGACAAGGACCGCCAGTATTCCTGCGCCTATTTCCGCACCCCGCACGACAGCCTGGACGTCGCGCAGGAGGCCAAGAAGCGCCACCTCGCCTCGAAGCTGATGATCGAGCCGGGCATGCGGGTGCTCGACATCGGCTCCGGCTGGGGCGGGCTCGGCCTCTACCTCGCGCAGCATTTCGATGCCGAGGTCACCGGCGTCACCCTGTCGGAGGAACAGCACAAGCTGTCCAACCGGCGCGCCGAGGAGGCGGGGCTGGCCGGCCGCGCGCGTTTCCTGCTCAAGGACTATCGCCAGGAGGCCGGCACCTACGACCGCATCGTCTCGGTCGGCATGTTCGAGCACGTCGGCGCCGCGCACTACCGCGAGTTCTTCGAGAAGGTGCGCACGCTGCTGGCGCCCGACGGCGTCGCGCTGCTGCATTCGATCGGGCGGATGGAGCCGCCGGGCAACACCAACGCCTGGCTGCGCAAGTACATCTTTCCCGGCGGCTACTCGCCGGCGCTGTCGGAGGTGCTGTCGGCGGTGGAACGCGAGCGGCTGTTCGTCACCGACATCGAGATCCTGCGGCTGCACTACGCAGAGACGCTGCGCCACTGGCACGACCGCTTCCAGGCCAACCGCGGCAAGGTGGCCGAGCTTTACGACGAGCGGTTCTGCCGGATGTGGGAGTTCTACCTGAAGGGCTGCGAGATGGCCTTCCGGTACTGGAACCAGATGGTGTTCCAGATGCAGCTCTGCCGCAGCCAGGACGCCGTGCCGCTGACCCGCGACTACATGATCGACACCGAGCGCGCCCTCGCCGTCCCGGCGCGGCCCAACATCGCCGCCTGACCGGCCGGCTGCGCCGTCGACGGTCTGGCGCGCGGGCGCGGTCCCGGCGAGAATGCCCCCAACCGGCGCTTTGCGCGCCGGACGGAGGGGGAATTCACATGTCGTTCCGCTTGCTTGCGACGGCGGCGTTCGCCGCCTGCGCTCTCGCTGCGCCGCTCGCCGCGCAGGACTACCCGACGAAGCCGGTGCGGGTCATGTTCGGCTACCCGCCCGGCGGCCCGACCGAGCTGATCGGACGCGCCGTCACCGACCACCTGTCCAAGGCGCTGGGGCAGCCGTTCGTGCTGGAGCCGAAGATCGGCGGCGCCGGCATTGCCGCCGGCCAGGTCGCCGCCGCCGCGCCGCCGGACGGCTATACGCTCAACGTCGCCGGCCAGGCGCTGATGGCGGTGAACCACGCGCTCTACCAAAACATGACGTACGAGCCGGAGAAGGCATTCGTCATGATCTCGATGCTGACCCGTTTCCCGCTGGTGCTGGAGGTCAGCAACAAGACTCCGGTGACGACCTACCAGGAGTTCGTGGCCTGGGTGAAGACGCCCGGCCACCAGTCGAACTACGGCTCGTTCGGCATCGGCGGCTCGTCGCATCTCGCGGGCGAGCTCTTCAAGCAGCGGCTGGGCTTCCAGGCGCAGCACATCCCGTACCGCGGCCAGAACGCGATCATGCAGGGGCTGATACAGGGCGAGATCCAGTGGTCGATCGATCCGTCGACCACGGCGGTGACCATGCAGTCGGGCAAGAACGCGCGCCTGCTGGCGGTCACCTCCGCCGAACGTTGGCGCAACTTCCCGACCGTGCCCACGCTGACGGAGGTCGGCATGGCGGACGCCGTCTGGTACGGCTGGTTTTCGCTGGTCGCGCCGACCGGCACGCCGCGCCCGATCGTGGACAAGCTGAATGCCGAGGTGAAGCGGGGACTCGCCCTGCCCGAATATGCCGACCGGCTGCGCACGCTCGGCCTGGAGCCGTGGACCACCACGCCCGAGGAGGCGACCGCCTTCGCCGCCAAGGACCGTGCGCTGTGGACCAAGGTCGTGCGCGACCACAACATCAAGGCGGAGTAGCCGGGCGCGCGCCCGATGCGCCGGCGCCCCTCCCCTCCGGGAGGGGCCGCGGCGCGCGCCGCCGCGGATCGAAATCGCTCCCCGCGATTCCCATGTTCCACAGGCGGCGGCGGCGGCCCGGCGCCCGTTGTCCACGTGATTCGCCTATTGCGCCCGTTCGCGGTCGCCGCCGGGTAATATAGCGTGCACGCTTTCCTCCCGCGGCCGAGCCCTGACATGCTGAACCCCGTCACCGCCCTGCCCCGCCGGAACGCCGCCGAACCGCGCGTGCCGCCGCACAACCTGGAGGCCGAGATGGCGCTCCTGGGCGCCATCCTGGTCAACAACCGGGCGATCGAGAGGGTGGCGGAATACCTGCGTCCGGAGCACTTCGCCGACGCCATCAACGGGCGCATCTTCGCCGCCTGCCGGACGGTGATCGAGCGCGGCCAGATCGCCAACCCGACGACCTTGCGCCACGCCCTCGAATCCGACCCGGCGTTCGCCGAGGTCGGCGGCGCGCACTATCTGGTGCGGCTGGCGGAGAACGCCGTCACCATCGTCAACGCCGACGACTACGGCCGGCTGATCCACGACATGCACCTGCGGCGCGAGCTGATCGACCTCGGCACCGAGGTGGTCAACGACGCCTATGCTGGCGACCTGGAGCAGTCGGCGACCAGCCAGATCGAATCGGCCGAGCAGCGCCTCTACGACCTCGCCACGACGGGGGAGAAGGACGGCGGCTTCCAGCCGTTCGCCGAGGCGATGCGCAGCGCCATCGTGATGGCGCAGGCGGCGTTCCAGCGCGAGGGCCGGCTGGCCGGCCTGTCCACCGGCTTCCGCCAGCTCGATGCCCAGCTCGGCGGCCTGCATCCGTCCGACCTGATCATCCTCGCCGGCCGGCCGTCGATGGGAAAGACCGCGCTCGCCACCAACATCGCCTTCAGCGCCGCGCAGGCGGCGGTGCAGGACGGCGGATGCGTCGGCTTCTTCTCGCTCGAGATGTCGGCCGACCAGCTCGCCAACCGCATCCTCGCGGAGGTGACCCGGGTTCCCTCCAACAAGGTGCGCAACGGCGAGCTCAACCAGCACGAGTTCGACAACCTGGTGATCAAGAGCCGCGAGCTGCACGCGACGCCGCTGTTCATCGACGACACCCCGGCGCTCACCGTCTCGGCGCTGCGCACGCGCGCCCGCCGGCTCAAGCGCCAGCACGGCCTGTCGTTGATCGTGGTCGACTACCTGCAGCTCATCCAGGGCAGCCAGCAGGTGCGCGAGTTCGGCCGCGTGCAGGAGATCTCGGAGATCACCCGCGGCCTGAAGACCCTGGCGAAGGAGCTGAACGTGCCGGTGATCGCGCTGTCGCAGCTCAGCCGCGCGGTCGAGCAGCGCGAAGACAAGCGCCCGCAGCTCGCGGACCTGCGCGAGTCCGGCACCATCGAGCAGGACGCCGACGTCGTCATGTTCATCTTCCGCGAAGAGTATTATCTCGGCCGTCGCGAGCCGCGGGAGGGGACCGAGGAGCACGAGAAGTGGCAGGAAGAGATGGGGCGGGTGTACGGCCGCGCCGAGGTCATCGTGGCGAAGCAGCGCCACGGACCGATCGGGACGGTGCCGCTGAAGTTCGAGGCGAGCTTCACGCGGTTCGACAACCTGGACGACGCGGCGGAAATCGAGCCGGCGTACTGACCGCCGCCGCCGCCGCGCGCGCCGGGGCGGTGCTGACGGTCGACCTCCGGGCGCTCGCCGCCAACTGGCGCTTCCTCGCCGCGCGGATCGGCCGGGCGGCGTGCGGCGCGGTGGTGAAGGCCGACGGCTACGGGCTGGGCGCGGCGCCGGTGGCGCGCGCGCTGGCCGCCGCGGGTTGCGCCGACTTCTTCGTCGCCTCGCTTGACGAGGGAGCGGTGGTGCGCGAGGCGCTGGGGCCCGGCCCGCGCGTCTTCGTGATGAGCGGGCTGACCCGCGGCACCGCCGCCGACTGCGCCGATTTCGGCCTGATCCCGGTCCTGCTGTCGGCGGAAGAGGTGGCGGGCTGGACCGGCCTCTGCGCCGCGCGCGGACCGCTGCCGGCCGGCATCAAGATCGACACCGGCATGAGCCGGCTGGGCATGAGCGTCGCCGCGTTCCGCCGCATGGTGGCCGACCGCAGCCTGGCCGGGTTCCCGCTGGCGCTGGTGATGAGCCATCTCGCCTGCGCCGACACGCCGGCGCATCCGATGAATGCGGCGCAGCGCGCGGAATTCGCCGGCCTCGCTGCCCTGGTGCCGGGCGCGCGCGCCTCGCTCGCCAACTCCGCAGGCGTCTTCCTGGGCGACGGATTCCACTTCGACGTGGTGCGCCCGGGCGGCGCGCTGTACGGCCTCTGGCCGCTGGCGGAAGGCGCCAATCGGCTCGCCCAAGTCGTTCGTCTAAAAGCAAAAATCCTGCAGGTGCACGACGTTGACAGCAATCGGGGCGTTGGCTACGGTGCGACCCGCCTTACGAGCCGTCCGAGCCGGCTGGCGACCGCCGCGATCGGCTATGCCGACGGTCTTCTGCGCAGTCTCTCCAATTGTGGCGTCGGTTACGTGGGCGACAGTCGGGTGCCGCTGGTGGGCCGCGTTTCAATGGATCTGTCGACCTTCGACGTCACCGACGTTCCCCCGGCGCTTTGCCGGCCGGGCGACTTCATCGACATCATCGGGCCGCACCAGGACGTGGATGCGCTCGCCGCCGCCGCCGGGACGATCGGCTACGAGGTGCTGACCCGCCTGGCGCGCCGCATCGACCGCGTCTACATCGACGACTGATCGATGAACTTCCTGGCCGCCGTCGGGCGACTGTTCCTCTCCTTCGTCGCCGCGTCCGGCCGCATCAGCCTGTTCGCGTTCGCGGGGCTGAGCCACTGCGTGCGCCCGCCGTTCTACTGGCGGCTGATCGGCCGCCAGATGATCGACATCGGCTACTACTCGCTGCCGGTCGTCGCGCTGACGGCGCTGTTCACCGGCATGGTGCTGGCGCTGCAGAGCTACACCGGCTTCTCGCGCTTCAATGCGGAGAGCGCGATCGCCACGGTGGTCGTCCTGTCGGTGACGCGCGAGCTGGCGCCGGTGCTGGCGGGCCTGATGATCGCCGGGCGCATCGGCGCGGCGATCGCCGCCGAGATCGGCACCATGCGGGTGACCGAGCAGATCGACGCGCTGACCACCTTGTCGACCAACCCGATGAAGTACCTGGTCGCGCCGCGGCTGATGGCGGGGCTGGTCATGCTGCCGTGCATCGTGCTGGTCGGCGACGTGATCGGCGTGATGGGCGGCTACATCGTCTCGATCCACAAGCTCGGCTTCAACCCGGCGATCTACCTGAAGAGCACCTGGCAGTACCTGGAGGCGGAGGACATCGTGTCCGGCCTGGTCAAGGCCTCGGTGTTCGGCTTCCTGATCACCCTGATGGGCTGCTACCACGGCTACCATTCGCGCGGCGGCGCGCAGGGCGTGGGCTCGGCGACGACCAACGCGGTGGTGTCGGCGTCGATCCTGATCCTGGCGTCCAACTACCTGATCACCGAGGCATTCTTCTCGTGACCCAGGCCAAGCCGCCCAAGATCTCGATCCGCGGCCTGCGCAAGTCGTTCGGCGACAAGGTGGTGCTGGACGGCGTCGACCTCGACATCGCGGCCGGCGAATCGCTGGTGGTGATAGGCGGGTCGGGCAGCGGCAAGACCGTGCTGATCAAGAACATCATCGGCCTGTTGGCGCCCGATACCGGCTCGATCCGGATCGACGGCGAGGAGACGGTCGGCGTCGGGACGCGCGACCGCGACCGCCTGATGAAGAAGTTCGGCATGCTGTTCCAGGGCGGCGCGCTGTTCGACAGCCTGCCGGTGTGGGAGAACGTCGCGTTCGGCCTGATGACCGAGCGCGGCCTGGCGCGGCGGCAGGCGAAGAAGCAGGCGGTCGACGTGCTGGCACTGGTCGGCCTGTCGCCGGACGTCGCGGAGCTGTCGCCGGCGGAGCTGTCGGGCGGCATGCAGAAGCGCGTGTCGCTGGCGCGCGCGATCGCCACCGAGCCCGAGATCATCTTCTTCGACGAGCCGACCACCGGGCTGGACCCGATCATGGCCGACGTGATCAACGACCTGATCGTCGACGTCGTGCACCGCATGGGCGCGACCGCGCTCACCATCACCCACGACATGGCGAGCGCGCGCAAGATCGCCCACCGGGTGGCGATGATCTACCGCGGCCGCATCGTCTGGGAGGGCCCGGTCGCCGAGATCGACCGCTCCGGCAACGACATGGTCGACCAGTTCATCCACGGCCGCGCCGAAGGCCCGATCAGGATGGAGATCCGGCGGCTGTGAACGGCGCGCGGCGACGTCATATTTTCTTTGCCGTCCTCCGGCTTGACCGGAGGACGACCCACACGCCGCATGGGTCCTCCGGTCCAGCCGGAAGACGACGGGAAAAACAAAGAGCCCGGATCCGCTGACCATGGCGAAGGCGGCGGCGCATTTCGTCTGCCAGAGCTGCGGCGCCAGCTACCGCAAGTGGACCGGGCGCTGCGAGGCGTGCGATTCCTGGAACACCATCGTCGAGGAGGCGGTGGTCGCCGCGCCGCCCAAGGGGCTGGGCGCCGGCAAGGGCGGCAAGATCGCGTTCCTGCCGATGTCGGCGACCGGCCCGGCACCGGCGCCGCGGTCGGTCACCGGCATCGCCGAGTTCGACCGGGTGTGCGGCGGCGGCCTGGTGCCGGGCTCCGCCATCCTGGTCGGCGGCGACCCCGGAATCGGCAAGTCCACCCTGCTCCTCCAGGTCGCGGCGGCGCTGTCGGGCGGGCGCGAGGTCGCCTACGTCTCCGGCGAGGAGGCGGTGGACCAGATCCGCATGCGCGCGATGCGCCTCGGCCTCGCCGGCGCGCCGGTCCAGCTCGCCGCCGCGACCAGCGTGCGCGACATCGCGACCAGCCTGGACGCCGCCGGCGGCCCGGCGCTGGTGGTGGTCGATTCGATCCAGACGCTGTACGTGGATACCCTGGATTCCGCCCCCGGCACCGTGGCCCAGGTGCGCGCCAGCGCGCAGGAGCTGATCCGCCTCGCCAAGCGGCGCGGCTTCGCCCTGGTCCTGGTCGGCCACGTGACCAAGGAAGGAACCATCGCGGGGCCGCGGGTCCTTGAGCACATGGTCGACACCGTCCTCTATTTCGAAGGCGAGCGCAGCCACCAGTTCCGCATCCTGCGCGCCATCAAGAACCGCTTCGGCCCGACCGACGAGATCGGCGTGTTCGAGATGACCGATGCCGGCCTCGCCGAGGTGCGCAACCCGTCGGCGCTGTTCCTCGCCGAGACGCGGGCCGACGTCAGCGGCGCGGCGGTGTTCGCCGGCATCGAGGGCAGCCGGCCGGTGCTGCTGGAGATCCAGGCGCTGGTCGCGCCGTCGAACCTCGGCACCCCCCGCCGGGCCGTGGTGGGATGGGATTCCGGCCGCCTCGCCATGGTGCTGGCGGTGTTGGAGGCGCGCTGCGGCCTGTCGCTGGCGGGCCGCGACGTCTATCTCAACGTCGCGGGGGGCCTGCGGGTCGTCGAGCCGGCGGCCGACCTCGCGGTCGCCGCGGCGCTGGTCTCGGCGCTGGCCGACCAGCCGGCGCCGCCGGGCCTGGTTGTGTTCGGCGAGGTCGGGCTCGCCGGCGAGATCCGCGCCGTCGGGCAGGCCGACCTGCGGCTGAAGGAGGCGGCGAAGCTCGGCTTCACCCGCGCGCTGGTGCCGGCGCGGCCGGCCCGCGACGGCAAGGAGCCGCGCGGCGCGGACGCCGACATCGCGGTGGAGGAGATCGGCCACCTGCGCCGGCTGCTCGAATTCTTCGACCTGCGCCCGGACGGGGCGTAAGGGACGCGCGACATGGCCACGCTCGATCTCGTCGTCGTCGCGATCGTCCTGCTGTGCGGGCTGATCACCTTCGCTCTCGGCTTCGTGCGGGTGGTCTTGGGGCTGGCCGGCTGGGGCGGCGCGGCGCTGATCACGCTCTACGCCTTCCCCTACGTGCGGCCGGTGGCGCAGCACTGGATCGACAACGCGCTGCTGGCCGACGTGGCGGCAATCGGCGGCATCTTCATCGTCGCGCTGATCATCCTGTCGCTGATCAGCCACGCCCTGTCCCGGCTGGTGCGCAACAGCGCGCTCAGCATCCTGGACCGCACCCTGGGCCTCGCCTTCGGCCTCGCGCTCGGCGTCGCGGCGATGTGCCTGGCGTGGCTGATCGCGGTTCCGGTGCTGGATCTGCCGCCCGACCGCGCGCAGCAGCCCGCCTGGGCGCGGGAATCGCGGGCGTTGCCGCTGATCGAGGCCGGCGCCGACTGGCTGCGGTCGTTCGCCCCGGCGCAGTTCCGCGGCGGGCCCAGGCGCGAGAACCGCGCCGACGACCCGCAGCACCAGGTGCGCACGCTGATCGAGGTGGCGCCGAAACCCGGCGCCGCAGCGGAGAAATCCGGCTATGATGCGCGCCAGCGCGACGAAATGGACCGGCTGATGCGCAGCCAGCGCCCCTAGCCGGGTTCCCGCGTGCGGGCCGCTCCGCTGCAACCTATATAAGTGGTCTTGGGTTAGGGATCAGAGTGGCGATGTCCTTCGGTACCCCGTTCGACGACGACAAGCTGCGCGAGGAATGCGGCATCTTCGGCGTGTTCGGCCACACCGACGCCGCCGCGCTGACGGCGCTGGGCCTGCATGCCCTGCAGCACCGCGGCCAGGAGGCCTGCGGCATCGTGGCGTTCGACGGCCAGCAGTTCCACGTCCATCGCTCGCTCGGCCAGGTCGGCGACAATTTCGGCGACCCGCAGGTGATCAAGCGGCTGGGCGGCGACGCCGCCGTCGGCCACAACCGCTATTCGACCCAGGGCGACCCGGTGCTGCGCAACGTACAGCCGCTGTTCGCCGACTTCGAATCCGGCGGCTTCGCGATCGGCCACAACGGCAACCTGACCAACGCGCGCCTGCTTCGCCGCGACCTGGTCAAGCGCGGCTGCCTGTTCCAATCGACCAGCGACACCGAGGTGATCATCCATTTGATCGCCATCAGCCAGTTCAATACCGTGGTCGACCGCCTGATCGACGCGCTGCAGCAGGTGGTGGGCGCCTATTCTCTGGTGGCCCTGACCAACGACGCGCTGATCGGCGTGCGCGACCCGCTGGGCGTGCGGCCGCTGGTGCTGGGCCGGCTGGACGACGCCTACATCCTGGCGTCGGAGACCTGCGCGCTCGACATCATCGGCGCCGCCTACGTGCGCGACATCGCGCCGGGCGAGATCGTCATCATCGAGCGCAACGGCATCCGCAGCCTGCGCCCGTTCGAGCAGCGCGCGCGGCGGCTGTGCATCTTCGAATACATCTACTTCGCGCGGCCCGACAGCCTGATCGAGGGCACCAACGTCTACGCGGCGCGCCGGCGCATCGGGGCGGAGCTGGCGCGCGAGTCGCACGTGCCGGCCGACTGCGTGGTGCCGGTGCCCGATTCCGGCGTGCCCGCCGCGCTCGGCTACGCCGAGGAGGTCGGGCTGCCCTATGAGCTCGGCATCATCCGCAACCATTATGTCGGGCGCACCTTCATCGAGCCGACCGACCGCATCCGCCATCTGGGCGTCAAGCTGAAGCACAACGCCAACCGTGGCGTCCTGGCGGGCAAGCGGGTGATCCTGGTCGACGATTCGATCGTGCGCGGCACCACCTCGACCAAGATCGTGGAGATGGTGCGGAGCGCCGGCGCGACCGAGGTGCACATGCGCATCGCGAGCCCGCCGACCACGCATTCGTGTTTCTACGGCGTCGACACGCCGGAGCGTTCGGCGCTGCTCGCCGCCCGCCACGACGTCGCCGAGATGGCGCGCATTATCGGCGTCGATTCGCTCGCCTTCCTCACGATGGACGGCCTCTACCGCGCGATGGGCGAGCCGGGCCGCGAGGCCGAGCGGCGCCGCTTCTGCGACGCCTGCTTCACCGGCGACTACCCGATCGCCCTGGTCGACCAGGAAGGCGGCGGCAACGAGCGCCAGCTCTCGCTGCTGTCGCAGCTCGCGTGAGCGGACGTTTGCACCAACGCTGCGTAGGGACGGGTCTCAGACCCGCCCTGTTTTCTTTTTTTGTCGTCGGCGATGGTGCCGGCCGCAATGCCGCGGGCGGGTCTGAGACCCGCCCCTACACAAGATCGAAGCGGCCCCGCGCATGACCGGCCGGCTATCCGGGCAGGTGGCGCTGGTCACCGGCGCCTCGCGCGGGATCGGCGCGGCGGTGGCGGAGCGGTTCGCCGCGGAAGGCGCGCGACTGATCCTGACCGCGCGCACGGTCGGTGGGCTGGAGGAGACCGACGACCGGGTCCGCAAGGCCGCGCCCGACGGCGCCGGCGCGACCCTGGTGCCGCTCGACCTGCGCAAGGCCGACGAGATCGACCTCCTGGCGCCGGCGATCGCGCAGCGCTTCGGCCGGCTCGACGTCCTGGTCGGCAATGCCGGCGTGCTCGGCACGCTGTCGCCGGTGTCGCACTTCGAGCCCAAGGTGTGGGACGAGGTTATGGCGGTGAACCTGACCGCCAACTGGCGGCTGATCCGCGCCCTAGAGCCGTTCCTGCGCGGCGCGCCGGCCGGGCGCGCGGTGTTCGTCACCTCGGGCGCGGCGGCGTCGGCGTTCCCCTATTTCGGGGCCTATGCCGCCTCGAAGGCGGCGCTGGAGACGATCGTGCGCACGTGGGCCGCGGAGGTCGCCAAGACGGGCCTGCGCGTCAACCTGCTCGACCCCGGCGAGGTGCGCACCCGGATGCGCGCGCAGGGCTTCCCCGGCGAGGACCCGAACACCCTGCCGCCGCCCGAGACCCTGGGCGAGGCGTTCGTCGCGCTGGCCGAGCCGGCCTGCCGCCGCCACGGCGACGTGGTGCGCTGCTACTGAGCCGGCAGCGGCGGCGCGGGAAACGGGGCCGGTATCCGGCCCCGTTCCTTCCGTTCCTTCAGTGCGACAGCATCACCGGCACGGTCATGTGCCGGAACAGCGTGCGGGTGACGCCGCCGAGCGTGAGCTCGCGCAGCCGCGAGTGGCCGTAGGCGCCCATCACGAGGAGGTCGGCGCCGAGGTCGGCGAGGCGCGACAGGATGACGTCGCCGACGTCGATGTCGCGCGCCACGGTCTGCGCCGCCTCCGCCTTCACGCCGTGGCGGGCGAGGTGGAGCGCGACGTCGGCGCACGGGATGTCGCCGGTGTCGGCCTCCTCGCCCGGGTTGACGGCGAGGATGGTCACCTTCTTGGCCCGCTGCAGGATCGGCAGCGCATCGTTCACGGCGCGCGTCGATTCGCGGCTCGCGTTCCACGCCACCAGCACGTTGGTGCCCACCGTCCTGGGGATGCCGACATAGGGCAGCACCAGCACCGGCCGGCCGCTGTCGAGCGCCACGAGCTCCGGCAGGTCGGGGATCATGCTCATGTCCTTGCCGTCCGGGTCGGCCTGCGTCACGACCGCAAGATCGACATGGCGGGCGTGCAGGTTGAGGAGGTCGACCGCGTCGCCCTCGACGGCGCGCCATTCCGCCGCGATGCCCGCCTGCTGCGCCGCGGCGCGGAAGGACTTCTCTGCGGCGGCCGCCTGCTCGCGGGCGCTGCGCTGCTGGCTCTCGAAGAAGTCGGCCGGCATCGCCGCCATGTCGAACGGCGGGATGAACGGCGGCGGGATCACGTACAGCGCCGCGAGATGCGCGTTCCAGTCGCGGGCGAGCCCAAGAGCGAAAGAAATCCGCTCGGCCGTCTTCGGGCCGCTGTCGGCGTATACTAGGATGTCCTTGATCTCCATCTTCGCTCTCCTCTCGGTTCGACTGCGTGGAGTTTGCCTTACGAACGGCTGGCGCTGCCGACCTTGGGCGACAACCGCGCCATCACGGCGCGCGCGTCGAAGGTGCGCACGCCGTCCGGCGCCGGGCCCTCGCCACCCGTCACCTGGATCACCGCGGCGGCGCGGAAGCGGTGGACCGGGCGCGAGAAGCTGTCGTCGCGGCCGAGCGCGCGGTCGCCGTCGGTCTGGCCGCGCCCGCTGCGCCCCTCGAAGATCACCTGTTCGGACGTGATGCGTTCCACGTCCTTTTCCAGGATCGTGAAGCGGTCCTTGCCGGCCTTCACGGTGATTTCAGCGGCGCGGTACAGCATGTATTCCTCGACTGTCTGCTGGTCCGTGACGGTGTTGCCGATGAAGGTGACCTGATAGCGGCCGGCGGCGACCTGCTGGTCGCGATAGCCTTCGCCGCGTACCGCCGGGCGGTAGGGCGTGGTGTCGCTGCATCCGGCAAGCAGGACCGC
>JBFWQM010000144.1:0-14188 GCA_050249455.1 Rhodospirillaceae bacterium
AGTAATTCAAGCAGAAGTCAGGCGGCCGCCGGCCGGTGGATGTCTTTCTCGGCGCCACGATGGGACCGTTGCCCAGCCACTACGACCTCGCGCGCTCCGGGGTCGCCGACCTGTCGTTCTTCCAGCACGGCGCCACGCCCGGCCGCTTCCCGCTGACCGAGCTGACCCACATGCCCTACGTCTTCCCCGACGGGGTCAAGGGCTCCAAGGTCGCGACCCAGGTGGCGCAGGACATGATCCCCGAGTTCCTGGGCAAGGAGCACGAGGACACCCACCTGCTGTGGATCGTCTACAACCGGCCGTCGGCGGTCTACGAGACCTCGCGGGCCGTCACCAAGATCGACGACCTGAAGGGCCGCCGCTACCGGGCGCCGACCAACGCGGTCACCGAGATGCTGAAGAGCATCGGCGCCGTGCCGGTCGGCGTGCCGGCGACCGCGATGGCCGAATCGCTGCAGAAGGGCACGATCGACGGGATCATCACCGACCCGATCGGCGTGTTCTCGTTCCGCCTCGGCAGCCTCGTGAAGCACCACACGCCGATGATGACCTCCGTGATCAGCTTCGGCATGACGATGAACAAGGCCCGCTACGAATCGCTGCCCGCCGACCTGCGCGCCATCGTGGACAGCCTGCGCGGTTCCGCCGCCGCGGTCGACATGACCCTGACGACATGGGACGATTTCCCGGAGTTCACCAAGTACATGCAGGACTCCAACATCAAGGACGCCAAGCTCGACGCCGCCTCGGACGCCGAGCTGAAGCGGCTGGCGGCGCAGTACATCGACAAGCACGTCGCCGAGCTGGAAGCCAAGGGGCAGCCCGCCCGGAAGGCCTTCGGGAAGCTGAAGGAGCTGTCGGCCAAGTATGCGGCGATGAACTGACGCCGTTCTGATGCTCCCTGTCGTCGCGCTGCTCGCGCGCGGGCTGTCCTGGATCGCCGGCGCCGGGCTGCTGTGGATGGTCGCGGTCAACGTGGCCGACGTCGGCATGCGGTCGGGGCTGAACGCGCCGATCTTCGGCGCCTACGAGCTGGTGGAGCTCGGCCTCGCCGCCTGCGGCTTCCTCGCCATCCCCGAGACGTTCCTGCGCGGCGGCCACATCAAGATCGAGATGGTCGAGGCCATCCTGCCGCCGCGCGCGATCCGGGTGATGGACGGCGTCGCGGCGCTCGCCACGGTCGGCTTCCTCGCCGCGCTGCTGTGGAACATGGTGCAGCCAGCGATCGACATGGTGACCTATAACGAGGTCACCTTCGACCTGCACCTGCCGCTGATCGTCAACGCCGCGCTGGTGCTCGCCGGGCTCGCCGGCGCGCTGCTGGTCGTCGTCGTCGTCTTCCTGCGCGATCCCTCCGGGGCGCTGAACAGCCGGTCGTCGACATGACGCCGCAGATCATCGGGCTGCTCGGCATCCTCGGCCTGATCGTCCTCACCTTCGCCCGATTCCCGCTGGGGGCGGCGATGGGGATCGTCGGCCTGGTCGGCTATGCCGCGATCGACGGCTGGGCGCGGGCGTTCGTGGTGTTCGGCACCACGCCTTACAGCCTGGCCGGCTACGCCTTCTCGGTGCTGCCGCTGTTCATCCTGATGGGCACCGTGGCGACGCGGTCCGGCATGTCGGCGGAGCTGTTCGCCGCCGCCAACGCGATCTTCGCCGGGCGCCGCGGCGCGCTGCCGATGGCGACCATCGGCGCCTGCGCCGGCTTCGCGGCGATCAGCGGGTCGTCGATCGCCACCGCCGCGACGTTCACTCCCATCGCGGTGCCGGAGATGCGCCGCGCCGGCTACGACATGCGCCTCGCAACGGGCGCCGTCGCGGCGGCCGGCACGCTCGGCATCCTGATCCCGCCGTCGGTGATCATGGTGATCTATGCGCTGGCCGCCGAGGTCTCGGTGCCGGCGCTGTTCGCCGCCGGGATGATCCCCGGCGTCATGCTGGCGCTGCTCTTCATGACGGTGGTGTGGGTGATCGGGACCCTGCGGCCGGAATGGTCGCCAGCCGGGCCGCAGCTGGCCTGGCGCCAGCGGATCATGGCGCTGGCGACGATGTGGAAGCTGCTGCTGCTGTTCGGGCTCGCGGTCGGCGGCATCTACACCGGCTGGTTCAGCCCGACCGAGGCCGCGGGCATCGCCTCGTTCGCCGCCATCGTGATGGGTTTCGCGACCCGCCAGCTCACCTTCGCGGCCTTCCTCGAGTGCATCCAGGAGACCGTGCGCACCACCGCGATGCTGATGTTCATCATCCTGGGCGCCTGGATTTTCGCCTATTTCGTGGTGCAGACCCGCATCCCGGTGCTGCTGACCGACACCATCGCCGCCCTCGGCCTGTCGCCGATCGCGGTGATCCTGGCCATCGTCGTCTTCTACGTGATCCTCGGCTGCTTCCTCGACTCGGTCGCGATCATCCTGGTCACGGTGCCGGTGTTCCTGCCGGTGATCGTCAAGCTGGGCTACGATCCGGTGTGGTACGGCATCCTGATGGTGGTCGTGGTGGAGGTCGGGCTGATCACCCCGCCGGTCGGGCTCAACGTCTTCGTCATCCGCGCCCAGCTGCCGGACGTGCCGCTCGGCACCATATTCGCCGGCATCGTGCCGTTCCTCGTCGCCTGCGCGATGCTGATCGTGCTGCTGCTGGCGTTCCCCGAGATCGCGTTGTGGCTGCCGGCGGTGCTGTACTAGATCAGGGCAGCCAGGCGCGCCATGCCGCCCAGGCATCGACCAGCGCCGCCATCGCCTCGTAGCCGTCGCGGCCGGGATGCGCCCCGTCGCCGGCGCCGATCTCGCGCATCCACGGCGACCACGGGGCGTCGAGCCAGTTCAGCACGTCGAGGAACGGCACCTCCAGCCGGCGGCAGAGGTCGCGCAGCGGCGCGACGAGATCGCCTACCGGGGCGCTGTCGCCGCCGCGGTCCACCGGTGTCGGGCCGATCATCAAAGTCGGCGCCATCGTCTTCGCCTTCGCCAGCATCGCCTCGGCGTTCGCCAGGGTGTCGGCCGGCGCCACGCGGCGCGCCCCGTTCTCGATCGTGCAGTCGTTGACGCCGAACGAGAACACCAGCCCGCCGGCGATGCCGGGCCGCAGCCGCAGCGCGGCCTCCGCCTCCCAGCGGGCGCGGATGTCGGCGCTGGTCTCGCGCCGGACGCCCAGGTTGTAGCAGGTCACGTCGTGGCCGCGGCCCCACGCGGCGGCGCAGGCGCGCCCGACCCAGCCCTGGCACGCCGGGTCGTTGGTGCCGTTGGTGATGCTGTCGCCGAAGAACAGGATGCGGATCGTCGCCATCACGCCTCGTCCGCCACGGTGTTGCGCAAGATTCCCAGGCCGGTGATCTCCACCTCGATGGTGTCGCCGGCCTTCATGAACAAGGGCGGGGTGCGGCGGAAGCCGACGCCCGCCGGCGTGCCGGTCGCGATCACGTCGCCCGGCAGCAACGTCGTCCACGACGAGATGTAGGCGATCAGGGTCGGGATGTCGTAGAGCAGCGCATCGACGCCGCTGCGCTGCACCTCCGCCCCGTTCAGCCGGGTGGCCAGGGTCATCTTCGCCGGGTCGCCCGCCTCGTCCGCCGTCACCAGCCACGGGCCGAAGCCCGAAGTCTGCGGAAAGTTCTTGCCCGCGGTCACGCTATGCGCCTGGAAGTCGCGGATCGAGCCGTCGTTGAAGCAGGCGTAGCCGGCGACGTGGTCGAACGCGCGCGCCGGATCGACCCGGCGCGCCGGGCGGCCGATGATCACCGCGAGCTCGCCCTCGAAGTCGAAGTGGGTGGATGCCTTCGGCCGGACGATCGTGCCCCCCGGGTCGGCCAGCGCGCTCGCATGCTTGATGAACATGCTGGGTTCCTTGGGCAGCGCCCGCCCGGTCTCCGTGGCGTGGTCGCGGTAGTTGAGCCCGATGCAGATCACCTTGTCCGGGTCGCCGATCGGCGGCAGCGGGCGCACGGCGGCGGCGGCCAGCTTGGGCGCGTCCGCTGCGGCGGACGCCACCTCCGCCAGCGCATTCGCGGCGAGCACGGCCCGCAGGTCCGGCAGCCGCGGGCGCAGGCGCGCGCCCACGTCGGCGATCGTTCCGTCCATCACGACGCCCCAGCTCTCCGTCCCGCCGATCGTGTAGCGTGCCAGCCTCATCGCCGCCTCCCGCCTGCGCCGCCGGCACGCTAGCAAGGGTCGCGGCATGTGTCACCGGGTCGCGGTTGCGCCGCCGCAGGCCCTGCCGCACAGTGGCCGCCGTTCAACCCGCCAGGGGGGATGCGTGCGCCTGCGCCGACTTGCCGCCGTCGCGATCGGGATCGTCGCTGTCGCCGGCGCCGCGCTGTGGCTGCGCCTCGACGCGACGCCGACGGTCGAGGTCGCGACGCCGGGCCGCGGCCCGGCGGTGCAGGCGGTCTACGCCACCGGCATCGTCGAGCCGGTGCAGTGGGCCAAGGTGACGCCGCTGGTGCGCGGGCGCATCGTCGACCTGTGCCGCTGCGAGGGTCGGCAGGTCAAGGCCGGCGACCCGCTGGTCCGCCTCGACGACGGCGAGGAGCGGGCGCGGCTCGCCGAGCTGGAGGCGCGCGAGCGCTTCCTGGCCCGCGAGGTTGAGCGCTACCGCGAGCTGTCGCGCACCCAGGCCGCCAGCGCGCAGGCCTTCGAGCGCGCCTCCAGCGAGCACGCCCAGGCGCGGGGCGCCATCGCCGCGGTGCGCGAGCGCATGGCCAACATGCAGCTCGTCGCGCCGATGGACGGCGTCGTGCTGCGCCGCGACGGCGAGATCGGCGAGATCGCCGAGCCGGGCCAAGTGCTGCTCTGGGTCGGCCAGCCGCGCCCGTTGTGGATCACCGCCGACGTGGACGAGGAGGACATCCCCCTGGTGCAGCCCGGCCAGCGCGCGCTGATCAAGGCCGACGCCTTCGCCGACCGCGTGCTGGAAGGCACCGTCGACCGCATCACGCCGAAGGGCGACCCGGTCAACAAGAACTACCGCGTGCGCATCGGCCTGCCCGACGACACGCCGCTGCTGGTCGGCATGACGACGGAGATCAACATCGTCGTGCGCCGGGTGCCGGACGCGCTGCTGATCCCGCGCACCGCGGTGGCCGACGGCCAGGTCTGGGTGGTGGCGGCGGACGGCACCGTGGCGCGCCGACCGGTGCGCACCGGGCTCGTGAGTGAGGCGGCGGTGGAGGTGCTCGACGGCGTCGGCGCGGCCGACCGGGTGGTGGTGGCACCGCCGGACGGGTTGGCGGCCGGCGGGCGGGTGCGGATCAAGGGGGCGGAAAGCGGGTGGGGATCCTTCTCGACATCGCGCTGACCCATCTGCGCGGGCGCGCGCGCCAGTCGGTGGTGGCGGTGCTTGGTGTCGCCACCGGGGTCGGCTTCTCGATCGCGATGGCCTCGCTGATGGAAGGCTCGCAGCAGGACTTCATCACCCGCATTGTCGATTCCTCGCCGCACGTCGTTGTGCAGGACCGCTTCCGAAGGCCGCCGCCGCAGCCGGTCGACCGCGCCTTCCCAGATGCCGCGGTCGCCCTGCGCGGGCTCAAGCCGCGCGAGGAGCTGCGCGGCATCCGCAACGCCAAGGCGCGGCTGGCGGAGATCGACGCGCTGCCGGGGCTGCGCGCCGCGCCCACCCTGCGCGGCCAGGTGGTGCTGCGCTACGGCGGGCGCGATGTCGGCGTCGCGCTGCGCGGCATCGACCCGGCGCGCGAGCCGCGCGTCTCCGACATCGAGGACGACCTGCGCGCCGGCAGCCTGGCGGCGCTGCACGCCACCGCCAACGGCATCATCATCGGCGCCGGCCTCGCCGAGAAGCTCGGCGCCGGCATGGGCGACACGCTGACCGCGACCGCGCCCACCGGCACGATCCTGAAGATGAAGGTGGTCGGGCTGTTTCACACCGGCGTCGTCGGCATCGACGAGGGCGAGGGGCTGGCGTTGCTCAAGCGCGTCCAGGTGCTGCAGAACCGGCCCAACGTGATCAACGAGATCCGCATCCGGCTCGACGACGCCAACCGCGCGCGCGAAGCGGCGGCGGCGATCGAGCGCCTGGTCGGCTACCGCGCGATGTCGTGGGAGGAGTCGAACGAGGGCATCCTGGAGGTCCTCGTGATCCGCAACGTCATCATGTACACCGTGGTGGGCGCGATCCTGCTGGTCGCCGGATTCGGCATCTTCAACGTCGTCTCCACCATCATCCACGAGAAGGCGCGCGACATCGCGATCCTGAAGTCGCTCGGCTTCCGCGACGGCGACATCCGGCGCATCTTCGTGGTCGAGGGGCTGATCGTCGGGCTGATCGGCGCGGTGGCCGGCTCGGCGCTCGGCTATGGGCTGTGCCGCGCGCTGGGCGCCATCCGCATCGACGTGCGCACGATGACCGAGGCGACGCAGCTGCCGCTGGTCTACGAGCCGGTCCACTACGCCATCGCGGCGGGGTTCGCCATCGCCTCGGCCGTCTTTGCGGCATGGCTGCCGGCGCGGCGCGCGGCGCGGCTCGACCCGGTCGCCATCGTGCGCGGCGCGGGGTGATGGCGACGCCAGTGGTCGAGGCGCGGCGGGTCACCCGCGTCCTGCCGGGCGCCGTGCCGGTGACCCTGGTGCGCGAGATCGACTTCGCCGCGATGCCGGGGGAGTTCATCGCCATCACCGGCCCGTCGGGGTCGGGGAAGTCGTCGCTGCTTTATCTGCTCGGCCTGCTCGACCGGCCGACCGCGGGCGCGGTTCTGGTGGACGGCGAGGATACCCGCGGGCTCGACGAGGACCGGCTGGCCCGGCTGCGGCTGGAGCGGATGGGCTTCGTGTTCCAGTTCCACTTCCTGCTGCCGGAGTTCACCGCGCTCGGCAACGTCGCGATCCCGATGCGCCGCCTCGGCCGGCGTGACTCGGCCGCCGCCGACGCAGCGGCGCAGGGACTGCTCGCCGACCTCGGGCTGGGCGACAAGACCGGCAAGCGGCCCGACCAGCTCTCCGGCGGCGAGCGCCAGCGGGTCGCCATCGCGCGCGCGCTGGCCAACGAGCCGGCGGTGCTGCTGGCCGACGAACCGACCGGCAACCTCGACACCGCGAACGCGCGCATCGTGTTCGATATCTTCGACCGGCTGGCCCACGCGCAGGGCCGCACGGTCATCGTCGTCACCCACGACCTCGACCTCGCCGCCCGCGCCGACCGTCGCGTGCGGCTGGTCGACGGGCGGGTGGTGGACGATGGCAGCGGCGAGGCGCGGTGAGGTCGCGGGCGGGTTTGAAACCCGCCCCTACAGCGCCGGTGTTACGTAGGGGCGGGTCTCAGACCCGCCCTGCCGCCGCGCTACGCCTTGTCGATCGGCCCGCCGGCGTCGAGCCAGTCCTTGAAGCCGCCGAGGTTGCGCACGTCGCCGTAGCCGAGGTCGACCAGCAGCTTGCCGGCCAGGGCCGAGCGGCCGCCGGAGGCGCAGTAGAGGATGACGGTCTTGTCCTTCTGCAGCGCCTTCTCGTGCGACGGCAGCTCCGGGTCGGCCTTGAACTCCAGCAGGCCGCGCGCGATGTGCAGCGCGCCGGCGGCCTTGCCGCTGGCCGCGACCTCCATGCCGTCGCGCACGTCGACGATCACCGCCTTGCCCTGGTCGAGCAGCGCCTTGGCGTCCTGCGGCGAGATCTTCGGCACGGCGGCATTGGCGGCGGCGAGCAGATCCTTTGTCGAGGTCGGCATGGTGATCCTCCTGTCGGGCGGCTCAGACGGCCGCGAGTTGCTTCTTCACGCGCTCGATCGGCAAGGCGCGGACGTGGCCGCCGGTGACGCCGTCGGGCAAGGCTGCGGCGATCTTCGCCGCGTCGAGGAAGGCGTCGAGGTCGATCCCGGTGTCCACCCCCATGCGGTGGAACAGATAGATCAGGTCCTCCGTCGCAACGTTGCCTGTGGCGCCCGGCGCGAACGGGCAGCCGCCCAGCCCGGCGACCGAGGCGTCGAAGATGCGGATGCCGGCATCGTAGGCGGCGAGCACGTTGGCGACCGCGAAGCCCGCGGTGTCGTGGCAATGGAAGGCGAACGTCGCGCGGTCGCCGAACCGGTCGAGGCAGGCGCGCGCCAGCCCGCCGACATGGCTGGGCAGCGCCATGCCGGTGGTGTCGGCGAGCCCGACCTCGATACGATCGCGAATGGAAAGGACGTGCTCGATGTTGGCGAGCACCTGCGCCTCCGGCACGCGCCCCTCATAGGGGCAGTCGAAGGCGGTGGAGCAGGCGACGCGGACCTTCAGCCGGCGGTCTCGATCAACCTCCTCCAGCAATCGGCGCAGGTCGTCGAGCGACTCGCGCACCGAGCGGCGGACGTTGCTGCGGTTGTGCGACTCGCTCATCGACACGACGTAGATGATCTCGTCGATCCCGGCCGCCATCGCGTCCGTCGCGCCGCGCACGTTGGGCACCAGCGCCAGCATGCGCACGCCCGGCAGCGGCCCCAGCGCGGCGATCACCGCGGCGGTGTCGGCCATCTGCGGCACGTGGCGCGGGCTGACGAACGCGCCGACCTCCAGCCGCTTGACGCCGGCGGCGACCAGCGCGCGGATCAGCGCCACCTTGGTCTCGGTAGGGATCTGGGCGGGGATCGACTGCAGTCCGTCGCGCGGGCCGACCTCGACGATCTCGACCGTGCTCATATCACGCCTTCCTGCGCCAGGGAGTGCAGCGCCGCCGCGTCGGCGCCGAGCAGGGCGCCGTAGACCTCGGCATTGTGCGCACCGACCGCGGGCCCGGTCCAGGCGATCCCGCCTTGCGGCCCGCGATCGTCGAACCGCGGCACCACGCCGGGGTGCAACACGGTGCCGAACGCCGGGTCGTCGACCGCCTGCACCATGCCGCGGGCGCGGTAGTGCGGGTCGGCGGCGATGTCGGCGATGGTGTAGATGCGGCTGACCGGCACCTCCGCTGCGTCCAGGATGCGCTCGGCCTCCGCCGCGGTCTGCGTCGCGGCCCATTCGCCGATGAGGGCGTTGAGCTCCTTGACGTTGGCGAGCCGCGCCGGGTTGTCGCGGAAGCGCGGGTCGGCCGCCAGTTCCGGCTGGCCCAGCACCTTGCACAGCCGGGCGAACAGGTTGTCGGAATTGGCGCCGATGCACAGCCACGCCCCGTCTTTGCACCGCCACGCGTCGGTCGGCGCCGCGGTGGGCACGCCCGAGCCGGACGGTTGGCGCACCACGCCGAGCGCGCCGTATTCGGTCAGGCTGCCCTCCAGCATGCTGAACACCGACTCGTAGAGGGCGACATCGACCTCGCGCCCGCGCCCGGTGCCGGCCACGTCGCGCTCGTAAACCGCGGCCAGCACGCCGGCCATCGCGTAGAGGCCCGAGATGCTGTCGCCGATCGACACGCCGACCCGCACCGACGGCAGCTCGGGCCGGTCGGGGTGCGCGGTCAGGTAGCGGATGCCGCCCATCGCCTCGCCGACCACGCCGAACGCCACCTTGTCACGGTACGGCCCGTCCTGGCCGAAGCCGGAGATGCGCATCAGGATGCAGCGCGGGTTGATCGCCTGGATCGCCGGGAAGCCGAGGCCGATGCGTTCCATCATGCCGGGGCGGAAGTTCTCCACGATCACGTCGGCCCAGCCGACCAGCTTGTCCAGGATCGGCTTGGCGCGCGCATGGCGCAGGTCGAGCGTAACGCATTTCTTGTTGCGGCCGTGGCACGACCACCACAGCGAGCGGCCGTCCACCATGTTGCCCCAGCTGCGCACCGGGTCGCCGGCGCGCGGCGGCTCGACCTTGACCACCTCGGCGCCCAGGTCGGCCAGAAGGCGCGTGCAAAACGGGCCGGCGATGAAGTGTCCGAGCTCCAGCACCTTGAGTCCGCGCAGCGGACCGGTGGTATGGGCGGCGTCGGCGGTCGCGTCGGTCATGGCTCCCCAAGGCTTGCCGAATCGTTCGGCAGCGAAGATTCCCGGAATCGTCCCCGCTGCCAAGGTTATTATGTGGTTCCCGCGCGCGGTCCCGGCCATGCCAACCCTCTACGACGTCAAGCCCGCGTTCCAGCGCTGCCTGCGCCCCGCCTGCGCCCGTCTCGCCGCCGCCGGCGTGACGGCGAACCAGGTGACGTGGGCGGCGCTTGTGCTTTCCGCGGCGGCGGGCGGCGCGGTCGCATGGCAGCCCGGCGCGGGATGGCCGCTCCTTCTGTTCCCCCTGGTCCTGCTCGTGCGGATGGCGCTGAACGCGATCGACGGCATGCTGGCGCGCGAGCACGGGATGGCGAGCCGCGCCGGCGCGATGCTGAACGAGCTATCCGACCCCCTGGCCGACGCTGCGCTCTATTTGCCGCTCGCGCTGGTGCCGGGCATCGCGGCGGCGCCGGTCGCGGCCGTCGTCGTGCTCGGCGCGATCGGCGAGCTGGCCGGCGTCGTCGGCCAGGTGCTGGGCGCCGGGCGGCGCTACGACGGGCCGCTCGGCAAGAGCGACCGGGCGCTGGCGTTCGGCGCGGTCGCGCTCCTGCTCGGGCTCGGCTTGGCGCCGGGCCGTTGGCTGGACGTCGTGCTGTGGGCGATGGCGCTGCTCGCCGCGCTGACGGTGCTGAACCGCGCCCGCGCCGGCGTCCGTGGCGGCGCGCGATGATCGGCGCGCATCTGCATCCCAACGTCGTCGCCACCCTGGGCGGCGTCTTCGGCCTCCTGGTGTTCGCGACGCTGGTCGTGTTCCTGCTCGGGCGCGCGCGGCCGGAACGCAACTACACCGAGCTGCGGCTGCGCGTGCAGTCGTGGTGGATCATCGTCGGCATCGTTGCGGTGGCGCTGGCGCTCAGCGACACGGCGGCGATCGTCTTCTTCGGCTTCGTCAGCTTCCTCGCCTTCAAGGAATACCTGTCGCTGATCCCGACCCGGCGGGCCGACCGCCGGGTGCTGCTGTGGGCCTATCTCGCGATCCCGGCGCAATACGGGTGGATCGCAGACGCGTGGTACGGGATGTTCGTCATCTTCATCCCGGTCTACGTCTTCCTGCTGCTGCCGTTCCGCATGGTGGTGGCCGGCGCGGTGGACGGCTTCCTGCGCGCCGTCGGCACGCTGCACTGGGGGCTGATGACCACGGTCTACAGCCTCAGCCACATCGCCTTCCTGCTGGTGCTGCCGGGGATCGCCGAGCGCGGGGCGGGCGGCGCCGGGCTGGTGGTGTTCCTGCTGATCCTGACCGAGCTCAACGACGTGGCGCAGTACGTGTGGGGCAAGTCGCTCGGCCGCCGGCGCATCGTGCCGACCGTGAGCCCCAACAAGACCTGGGAGGGCTTCCTCGGCGGCGTCGCGACGACGGTGGTGCTCGCCGTCATGCTGGCGCCGGTGCTGACGCCGTTCGACGGCCGCGGCGCGGTCGCCGCCGGCTTCCTGATCGCCGTCGCCGGGTTCGTCGGCGACGTCACGATCTCCGCCCTCAAGCGCGACCTCGGGGTGAAGGATTCCGGCAGCCTGATCCCCGGCCACGGCGGCATGCTGGACCGCATCGACAGCCTGACCTTTACGGCGCCGCTGTTCCTGCACTTCACCCGCTACTTCTATTCGTGACGGCCTCGGCATGAGCAGCTTGCGCCACCTGTTCTTCCTGCTGGTCGTTCGCCCGCTGGTGCTGGTGGTGCTCGGGCTCAACGTGCGGCATCGCGAGCGTCTGCCGGCGGCGGGGCCGGCGATCGTGGCGGCGAACCACAACAGCCATCTCGACACCCTGGTGCTTATGACCTTGTTCCCGGCGCGGCTGCTGCGGCGGCTGCGGCCGGTGGCGGCGGTGGACTACTTCCTGCGGAACCGCTGCCTCGCCTGGTTCGCGACCGCCATCATCGGCATCCTGCCGCTTTCGCGCAGCGTGCGCGCCGGCGACCCCGACCCGCTGGCCGGCGCGGTCGCGGCGCTCGACCGCGGCGATATCGTCATCCTGTTCCCGGAAGGCTCGCGCGGCGAGCCGGAGAAGCTGGCGGCGTTCAAGACCGGCATCGCCCACCTCGCGCGCCGCCGCCCCGACGTGCCGGTGGTGCCGGTGTTCCTGCACGGCCTGGGCAAGGCGCTGCCGCGCGGCGAGACGGTGCTGGTGCCGTTCTTCTGCGACGTGTTCGTCGGCGCGCCGATGGCGTGGCCGGGCGACCGCGCCGCCTTCATGGCCGCGCTCGACAGCCGCATGCACGACCTCGCCGCGGAAGGCCGCTTCCCGGCGTGGGACTGACACGGCGGCGCGTTCCGCCCTATGATCGGCGGTCCGCACGGAACCAAGGAGACCAGCCATGGCCGATAAGCCGCGCATCGCGCATCTCGCCGGCGCCAACGCGACGATCCAGAACACGCCGCCGCTGGTCACGAGCAACAAGGCGCGCGCGCAGCACGGCTTGAAGACGCTGGCCGGGCCGGACGGCCGACCGCCCCGTTACGACGCGCTGCGGCCGCAGCGGCTCGCCGCGCCGGTCACCGTCTATGTCGAGCAGTTCAGCGCCCACCCGCTGGAGAAGGACGCCGCCGAGCTCTACGGCCCGCCGGACGGCTATCTCGGCAGCGACGGCACGTTCCGGTCCACGCGCAGCGCGCCCGACGACAAGCCGGTCTACAAGGTCGAGCTTAAGCCGGAGGACGGCCTCTACCCGCTGCCCTACATGGCGCGCCAGGCCGACGGCAGCGCCTGGGAGGACGACGGCGCGTTCCCCGGCGCGCCGCCGGCGAAGTCGCGCCAGCCCTATTTCCCCGACGGCTCGCGGTCGTTCGAGGAGATTGACCGCTTCGGCATCGGCGAGGACGGCCACAACAACATGATCGCGTCGAAGGCGGACGTGGACTTCTTCCGCGTCATGCCGCCGAGCGGCTACACCAAGGGCCTGCCGGCGTCGGCGCGCACCGACGTGGGCGAAGGCGACATCGCGTCGGAGGTGATGGGCCGCGACTTCTGGGCCTACCGCCCGGTCCACCTCGCCATGTCGCCGCCGCGGCCGGCGCTGGCGCACATCGCCAACGAGGCGCAGCGCATCCTCGGCGCCGGCGACTACCTCGGCGCGATCTGGACCCAGGGCAGCCCGCGCATCGAGGAATCCATCTACTGGTTCAACCTGCTGCTCGACGTCAACGTACCGATCTGCGGCAACGCCGCCCAGCGCACCCACGGCGAGATCGGCAACGACGGCCCGCGCAACATCGTGGACTCGGTGGACTACATCGTCTCGCGCGTGTGGGCCGACGAGGCCGGGCGCAATCGCGCCGGCATGGTGTTGCTGCAGGAGCAGCAGGTGTTCTCCGCCCGCGACGTGCAGAAGGGCGACGCGCGGCCCGGCGGCTACGTCGCGACCGGTGGCCACGGCGGCATCCTGGGCGCGGTGCGCCACGGCCAGCCGCCGGCGCTGAACTACCTGCCCGGGACCCGACACACCTGGCAGTCGGCGGTCAACCTGACCCGGCTGCCCAAGTCGGTCGGCGGCGTCGTCTGGGAGGGCGGCAAGGCGGTGCTGCGCGAGGTCGCGGTGAAGGACGGCGCCGGCCGCCTCAACGGCGCGGCGATCCCGCGCGTCGCCATCATCAAGGACGGCAACTACACCGCCGATGCGCACGACAGCGGCCCGGAGGGCGAGGTCGACATCCTGGCGCTGATCGAGGACAACCGCCGTCGCCACCCGCTGGCCGGCTTTGTGGTGGAGGGCCAGTCGCCCTACGGCACAATGACCAACGCGGCGCGCAACCGGCTGACCCGCCGGGCGGTGTTCAGCGGCATGCCGGTGGCGCGCGTCGGGCGCGGCAACAACGAAGGCTTCGCGCCCGGCGTCGACGTGTTCATCGGCGGCGGCAACCTGACCGCGTCCAAGGCGCGGCTGCTGCTGCTCGCGTGCCTGATGAAGTTCGGCGCCCTGCCGCCGGCCGCCGACCCCGACAAGCCGACGCCGGGGGAAACCGCCGCCGTCGCGGCGAAGGTCGCCGAGTACCAGCAGGTGTTCGACACGCACTGACGCTCATGGGTCGAGGCCACGCACCTCACCCGACCCTCTCCTCCCGTTGCGGGAGGAGAGGGTCGGGGTGCGGTGGGCAGCTTCGTCGTCAGCCCTGCGGCTCGATCTTCGCGACCTTGACGTATTCCTTCCAGGCGTCGATGTCCTTGATCAGCCGCGCCTGGCCCTGGTCGGGCGTCTCGATCAGCGGGTCGCCGCCGAACGAGTTGAGGAACTTCTTCGTCTCCGGGTCGCCGACCGCCTTGACGAACCAGCCGTGGATCACCTCGATCACCGGCTTCGGCGTGCCG
>JBFWQM010000145.1:0-14166 GCA_050249455.1 Rhodospirillaceae bacterium
GGCGGCTTTGGGGGTGGGGGCGGCGGTTTTCTTTTATCTGCTGGACTCGACGCCCCCTCCCCCCAACCCCAGCCCCCGTGGGGTGGGGGCTAATACCTCCCCCCCCCCTCGTGGGTGGGGGTTGGGGGGAGGGGGCGCTTCCGCATCGAGCTGCCAGGGCCATGACCACGAAATTCGACCGCGCCGACCCCGGCGCCGGCGCGCCGTCCGCCGCTGGCATCGCGATGATCCTGTCCTGCGCGCTGGTGTGGGGCTGCAACTGGCCCGTCACCAAGTTCGCGCTCGGCGAGATCGCGCCGTTCACCTACCGCGCCTGGGGCCTGCTGATCGCTGGCGTCGTCACCCTGCTGATCGCCCTTGCGCAGGGCAGCCGGCTGCGCATCCCGCGCGCGGAGCGCTGGCCGATCGTGCTGGTCGGCGTTTTCAACGTCGGGCTGTTCCACCTGCTCGCGGTCTACGCCGTGTTCCTGCTGCCGGCGGGCCGGGCGATCGCCATCGCCTACACCTTTTCGGTGTGGACCACCCTGTTCGGCCGGCTGATCCTGGGCGAGCGGTTCACCGCCGACCGGCTGATTGGCGTCGCGCTCGGCCTCGGCGGGCTCGCGGCGCTGGCCGGGCCCGACCTGATCGCGATGCAGGAGACGCCGTGGGGCGTGATCCTCGCCGTCGCCACGTCGATCGCGTGGGCGTTCGGCTCGATCTTCTTCAAGATGTTTCGCTGGACCCTGTCGTCGATGGAGCTGTCGGGCTGGCAGCTCATGGTCGGCTTCGCGCCGATCATGGCGCTGGCGCTGGTGTTCGAGCCGTTGCCCGATCCGCAGGCGCTGTCGCCGTCGGCCCAGGCGGCGTGGGCCTACTTCATCGTCATCGGCATGATCTACGGCCACTGGGCGTGGTTCAGCGGGCTCAGGCTGATCTCGCCGGTGATCGCCTCGATCTGCTCGTTCGCCGCGCCGGTTGTGGGCGTCTTCTTCGCCGGCTTCCTGCTCGGCGAGCGGGCGAGCCTGACCGACTACCTCGGCCTCACGCTGGTCGTCGCCTCGCTGTTCGTCATCTTCGTCGGCCGGGCGGGGATCAGGAGGGCGCTGGGGAGAGGGTAGGGGCAGGCGTCTCTCTCTCTCTCTCTCTCATCGAGTCGTACGCGGGCTTGACCCGCGTATCCAGCGGCGCGGCATTGCCGCGCAGAAGAGTCTCTTGCGCGCTGACCGCGCGCGCTGGATACGCGGGTCAAGCCCGCGCATGACCCTGAGAAGGTGGCCGGGCAAGAAAAAGGGCGGGTTGGAAACCCGCCCCTGCGCAGCGTCGATGCGGGGTCGCCTAGTTCAGCCGCCTGGGCAGCTCGGCGATGGCGGCGTCGATCATCTGGTTGGCGCGGGCGGCGTCGACCCGCTCGGCGATCAGCTTGCGGGTCGCGGCGATGGCGACGTCGACCGCGGCCTCGCGCACCTGCTTCAGCGCGTCGGCCTCGGCCAGCGCGATCTTCTCCAGCGCCAGCTTCTCGCGCTGGGCGAGGGTGGCGGCGAGCTGGGCGGCGGAGTCCTTCGCCATCTGCTCGGCGCGCGCGGTCGCGGCGGCCACGATGTCCTCGGCCTCCTTCACGGCGTTGCGCTGCTTCCTCTGGTACTCGGCGAGGATGTGCTGGGCGTCCTCGCGCAGCTTGGCCGCTTCGTCGAGGGTCGCCTTGATGCGCGCGGCGCGGGCGTCCAGCGCGCCGGTGATGCCGCGGCTGATCGGCTTATAGACGCCGGCGACGAAGATGACGAAGCCGACGGCGACCCAGAATTCGGGCGATTCCAGCATCAGCCGCGCTCCTCGAACCGCGGCGCCACCTCGGCGACCGCGGCGCCCGCCGCATCGGGGCCGACGCTGAGGCCGGCCAGCTTGTCGGCGGCGGCCTGCGCCGCCTCCGTCGCCACTTGGCGCAGCCCGGCCAGCGCCTCGCGCCGGGCGGCGGCGATGCGCGCCTCCGCCGCGGCGCCTTCCTTGGCCAAGCGGTCGCCGAGCGCGGCGTTCTGCGCCTCGGCGTCCTTGGCCGCCTTCTCGGCCGCCTCGCGGATCTTCGCCTCGGCCTTGCCGCGGGTCTCCGCCATCAGCTTGTCGTAGGCGGCGAGGACGCCCTCGGCTTCCTTCTTGAGCGTCTCCGCCCGGTGCAGGTCGTCGTTGATCCTCTCCTGCCGCTCCTGGATCGTCTCGGCGAGGCGCGGCAGCGCGCCGCGCACCAGGACGACGTAGAGAACGACGAAGGTGATCGTCAGCCAGACGACCTGCGTCAGGAACCAGGTGGGATCGAGCTGCGGCATCGGTGTCGCGCCGGCGCGGCCTTGCGGACCGCGCGGCTCCGGATCAGCCGAACAGGATGACGAGCGCGATGACCAGCGCGAACAGCGCGATGGCTTCCACCAGCGCGAAGCCCAGCATGGTCATCGGGAACACGTCGTTGCGGGCGGCCGGGTTGCGGCCCACCGCGCTGATGAACGAGGCGAAGATCTGGCCGATGCCGATCCCCGACCCGACGACGCCGATGACCGCGAGGCCGGCGCCGATCAATTTGGCGGCTGCGAGTTCCATGGTCCGTTCTTCCTTCTCGGTTGGTCCCGGCTGCGCGCGGCCGGTCAGTGCAGGTGAAGCGCGTCGTTGATGTAGAGGCAGGTCAGGATCGTGAACACGTAGGCCTGCAGGAAGGCGATCACGATCTCCAGGCCCGTCAGCGCCGACACGAAGGCGAGCGGCAGGACGCCGGCCACGCCGAGCGCCGGCACGAAGCCCGCGAACACCTTCAGCAGCGTATGGCCCGCCAGCATGTTGGCGAACAGACGCACCGACAGGCTGATCGGCCGAGACAGGTAGGACAGGATCTCGATCGGGATCAGCAGCGGCCACATCGCCTTCGACACGCCGGGCGGCACGAAGAAGCTGAAGAAGTGCATGCCGTGCTTGGCGAAGCCGAGGATCGTCACCGCCACGAACACCACCAGCGCCATCGCGAAGGTGACGATGATGTGGCTGGTGAAGGTGAAGCTGTAAGGCACCATGCCGAGAAGGTTGCCGAACAGCACGAACATGAAGATCGTGAAGATGATCGGGAAGTAGCGCCGGCCCTCGTTGCCGACCGTGTCGCGGATCAGGTTGGCGACGAACTCGTAGGCGAGCTCCGCCATGCTCTGCAGCCGGCCCGGCACCAGCGCGCGCCGCCGCGTGGCGGCGAACAGGAAGATGATCACCAGCGCCACCGCGATCACCATGACCAGCGAGGAGTTGGTGAACGAGACGTCCGCGTCGCCGAGCCTGATCGGCACGAGGGGATGAATCTCGAACTGCTCGAGGGGGCTGTGCTTTTCCGCCAAGACCGCTTGCCCGTCTGATCCGCCGGAGGCCCGGCTGGGAAACCCTCAGTCGTCTTCGTCGTCGTCGGCGGGCTTGCGCGCCGCCTTGACCTCTCCGTCCGCCGGCTTGTAGCCGACCGACCCGCCCATGCCGCTCACCGTCCGGTACACGTTCAGCATCCCGGCGGCCGCGCCGAGGATGAAGAACGCCACCAGCAGCCACGGCGACGTGCCGAGCCAGCGGTCGAGCAGGATGCCGATCCCCGCCCCCACGATCAGCGCGGCCACGATCTCCACGCCGATCCGCATCGCAAGGCCGAGACCGCTGCGTCCGGATTCCCCGTCCTTGGGGTCCGGGCGCCGCTCCTGCGCCTGAAGCTTGCGCAGTCGCGCGTCGAGGTCTTGCAGCGAACCGGGCTCTTCGCGCTCGCTCATCCGTGGGATGCCCGATGGCGCCCGCCGCCGCAGCGAAAGGCGGGCGCACCATACGGGCAGGCCCAAACCCTGTCAAGGCCCCACGGCAGTGCGGTAAGCCGCTGATATGACGACAGAAACCGGCTCTTGGCGAGGTGCGTCACGCGGTCGCGCGCAGCGCTTCCGCGGTCTGCAGATCGACCGAAACGAGCTGCGAAACCCCGCGTTCGGCCATCGTCACGCCGAACAGCCGGTCCATCCGCGCCATGGTCAGGCGGTGGTGGGTGATCAGGACGAACCGGGTGCCGGTCTCGGCCGCGATCTCGTGGAGGAGGGTGCAGTAGCGGTCGACGTTGGCGTCGTCGAGCGGGGCGTCGACCTCGTCCAGCACGCAGACCGGCGCCGGGTTGGAGATGAACACCGCGAACAGCAGCGACAGCGCGGTGAGCGCCTGCTCGCCGCCGGACAGCAGGCTGAGCGACTGCAACTTCTTGCCCGGCGGGCTCGCCATGATCTCCAGCCCGGCGTCGAGAGGGTCCTCCGCCTCGGTCAGGGCGAGGTGGGCGTGGCCGCCGCCGAACAGCCGGCCGAACAGCGCCTGGAAGTTCTCGTCCACCGTCTTGAACGCGGCCAGCAGCCGCTCGCGGCCCTCGCGGTTCAGGCTGCCGATGCCCTGGCGCAGCCGGGCGATGGCGGCGATCAGGTCCCCGCGCTCGGTCTGCAGCTCGGTCAGCTTCTCCTCCAGCTCGGTCGCCTCGGCTTCCGCGCGCAGGTTGACCGGGCCCATCGTGTCGCGCTCGCGCACCAGCTTGTCGAGGCGCGCCTGCATGGCGGCCTTGTCGCCGGTCGCCTGGTCGGCATCCAGCCCGGCGGCGGCGAGCGCACCGTCGGGCGCACAGTCCAGCCGTTCGCGGATGCGCTCGACCAGGAGCGCGCGCGTGTGGTCGATCTGCTGCACGGCGCCTTCGCGGCGCACCCGCTCCTCGCGCTGGTCGGACAAGGTCGCCTCGGCGGCCTTGAGCGCGCGGGTGCTGGCCTCCACCGCCTGCTCGGCGGCGACCAGCGCGTCGCTGGTCTCCTTGCGCTTCGCCTCGGCGACGGCGATCGCGTCGAACAGGCTGGCGCGCTGGCGCGCGATCTCCGCCGGCAGCGCGGCAAGGCGCTCGCTCTCGGCGGTCGCCGTCGCGCGCCGCGCGTCGATCTCGGCGGCTTTGCCCTCGGCCGCGGTCGCGCGCTGGCGCCAGGAATTGAGCTCGTTGAAGATCGCGATCAGCCGGTTGCGGCGGATCTCGACCTCGCGCGCGATGCGGTCGAACGCGCTTTGGCTCTCCATCAGCACGACGCGGCGCTGCGCCAGCGCCTGCTCGTGCGCGGCGACGGTGCGCTTGCGTTCGGCGATGTCGGGCAGGCCCGCCGCCTCCTCGCGCGCGGCGGCGAGCTGCGCGTCGATCTCGGCGAGGTCGCGCGCCAGGTTCTCGGCCGTCTCGGCCAGCGCGTTGGCGCGCGAGCGCATTTCCGCGACCTTGGCGAGCGTGCGGGTCTCCTCCACCCGCGCCGCCTCCAGCGCGCGCTCGGCGGCGCGCACCGTCTCGCGCGCCCCGCGCTCGGCGTCGAACGCGGCGTGGCGCGCGTTGTTGGCTTCCTCGAGCGTCGCCTTCTCGGCCGCGACGCGCGCTTCCGCCTCGGCGAGCGAGAGCCGCAGCGCGTTCAGGCGGTTGCGGTGGGCGAGCCGGGTCGCCGCGGCGGTCGGCGTGCCGGCGGCGATGGTGAAGCCGTCCCAGCGCCACAGCGCGCCGTCGCGGGTCACCAGCCGCTGGCCGGGCGCCAGCCGGTCGGCGAGCGCGCGGCCGGCCTCGGCATCGGCGACGACGCCGATATGGGCGAGCCGGCGGACCAGCGCCGGCGGCGCCTGGACGTGGGCGGCAAGCGGCTCGGCGCCATCGGGCAGCGCGGCGTCGGTGCCGGACGGCGGCACGGTGCGCCAGTGCACCGGCGCCGCCTCGTCCGACGGCGCGGTCAGGTCGTCGCCCAGCGCGGCGCCCAGCGCGATCTCCCAGCCCGGCGCCACGGTGACGGAATCGATCAGCGGTGGCCACAGATCGGGGTCGCCGACCTCCAGCAGCTCCGACAGCGCCGACGCCTCGGCGCGCAGCTTCGTCGCCGCGGCGTCCTCGGCCTGCGTCCGCTCGCGCGCCTGGGCCAGCGTGGCGTCGGCCTCGGTGCGGCCGCGCTCGGCGGCGTCGAACGCGGCGCGCGCCGCCTCCATCGCGGCCTTGTGCTCGGCGACCTTCTGCGTCAGCGCGACGACCGCCTCGTCGCTCATCGCCTGCTCGCGCAGCCGCTCCTGCTCGGCCGCGACCTCGTTCTGGCGCGACACCAGCCGGCCGCGGCGGCTGTCGAGGTCGCCGACGCGCCGCGCCAGCGCGACGCCGCGCGCTTCCTCGGCGGCCACCGCGCGGGTCAGCTCGCTGACCGCCTGCTGCTGGCCGGCGACTTCCTGCTTCAGGGCGGTGAGCTCGGTCTCGCGGCGCGCGCGCTCGGCCTCCTCCTCGGCCTGCGAGCCCTCGAGCGTCGCGCGCTCCGCCTCCAGCCGTTCGATCGCGGCGACGGCGTCGGCGCGCAGCGCATCCTCGCGCGCGCGGTCGGCGGCGAGCTGCTCCAGGCGCTGCGCGACGTCGGCGCGCGCGGCCTCGATGCGCTTCTCCTCGGCGTCCAGCGCATCGCGCGCGACCAGGAGGCGCTGCAGCCCGGCGGCGGCCTCCGCGTCGGCATGGCGCAGGTCGGGGACGCGCGCCGCCGCGTCGGCCTGCTCGGCGGACAGCCGCGCGACGACGCCGGTGGTCTCGTTCAGCGCCGCGACGGCCTCGGCGAGCGCGGCCTCCGCCGCGGCGCGCGCCTCGGTCGATTGCGTCCATTCGAGGTGCAGCAGCAGCGCCTCGGCGCGGCGGATGTGGTCGGACAGGTTACGGTAGCGGGTGGCCTGCCGCGCCTGCCGCTTCAGGCCGCGCAGCTGCTCCTCCAGCGCGGCGATCACGTCGTCGACGCGGGTCAGGTTCGCCTCCGCCGCGCGCAGCTTCAGCTCCGCCTCGTGCCGGCGCGAGTGCAGCCCGGTGATGCCCGCCGCTTCCTCCAGGAGATGGCGCCGCGCGGTCGGCTTGGCATTGATGATGTCGCCGACCTTGCCCTGGCTGACCAGCGCCGCCGACCGCGCGCCCGACGCCGCGTCGGCGAACAGCAGCTGCACGTCGCGCGCGCGCATCTCGCGCCCGTTGACCTTGTAGGCCGAGCCCTCGCCGCGCTCGATGCGGCGGACGATTTCCAGCGTGTCGGTCTCGTTGAAGCCGGCCGGCGCATTGCGGTCGGCGTTGTCAACGACCAGCGCGACCTCGGCGATGTTGCGCGCCGGGCGCTCGGCGGTGCCGCTGAAGATGACATCGTCCATCTCGCCGCCGCGCAGCGACTTGGCCGACGTCTCGCCCATCACCCACCGCAGCGCCTCGACCAGGTTCGACTTGCCGCAGCCGTTCGGCCCGACGACGCCCGTCAGGCCAGGCTGGACGTGGAACTCCGTCGCCTCGACGAAGGACTTGAAACCGGTGAGACGCAGTCGGGTGAAGTGCACGGGCCTCTCTCTCCGTCAGGACTTGGGGAGCTGCGCTTCGATCGCCTTCTTCAGGGTCTCGTAGTCGGCCCCGCCCGGGATGGGCTTGCCGTTGACGATCAGGGCGGGGGTGGCGTTGATCTTGAACGTCCGTTCGCCGCCCAGCCGCTGGCTGAGCACGGCGTTGAACAGCGACTCGTCCTTCAGGCAGGCATCGGCCTTCGCCTCGCCGACGCCGCCCAGCGCCGCGACCTTCTTCAGGGCGTCCAGCGGGTTCTCCGACCGCGCCCAGCTGAGCTGGCTGGAGAACAGTACGTCGACGAAGCTGAGGTAGCGCTCCGGCTCCGCGCAGCGCGCGATCACCGAGGCGGTCAGCGCCAGCCGGTCGAGCGGGAAGTCGCGGAACACCACGCGGACCTTGCCGGCGTCAACGTATTCGCTCTTGATCTTGGGCAGGACGGTGCCGTGGAAGACCGCGCAGTGCGGACAGGTCATCGAGGCGTACTCGATCACCGTGACCGGCGCATCGGCCTTGCCCATCACGTGGTCGCTGGCCGTGACCTGGGTCGCATCCGGTGCCTCCAGGGCCGCCGGCGAATTCTGCGCGAACGCCGCCGGCGCCAGGGCGAGCGCCGCCGCCGCCCCCATCAGACCCCGCCGACTTATCCACATGTACGACATCAATTCCTCCAAGCCACTAGATATAGCGGACAGCGCCGCGGCCCGTCCACTGGGCCAAGGCATTGGACTCGCGGCGAATCCGTCCGATGCCTCAATCGATTCGCGGCCCCCGGCCGCGGGCGGCGACCGCCCGGCCGAGCGCCATCAGCGCCTCGCGCAGGCCGGGGTCGTCGATCGCGGCCACTTTCTCCGCCAGCGCGGCCTCGGTTTCCGGCGCCACCGCGGGCGCCGGCCGGCGGCGCAGGCCGGCCGGCGGGGCGACGCGGCCGTGGGCGATCGCGATGCGCGTCACCGCGGCATAGCCGAAGAACGCGTTGATCCGCTCGATCAGCACCGGCGCCAGGTGCTGCAGGGTGGGCGCGAACGCGCCGGCGCAGCGCAGATGCAGGGTGCCGCCGGCCTCGTCGCGCCGCGCGGCGATGCGCTGCGGCACCGCCGCGGCGGCGATCTCGGCGCCGGCGATCTCGGTCCAGCGGGTGATAAGCTCGCCCTGCGCGAAGCCGCGCTTCCTCAGCGCCGGCTCGCCGATCCGCGGCAGGCAGGCGGACAACGCATGCACGCCGCGCCGTCTCGGTGCTTCCGCCATCGCGACCCCGTCCGACTCGACCCCTCATGCTATGCTGGCCGCCCGATGAGGACAACGATGGCCGCGCCATCTTCCGTCGCAGACCCGGCTGCCCTGCTGGCCTGGTACGACCGCCACCGGCGGGTCATGCCGTGGCGGGCGCTGCCCGGCGAGAGCGCCGACCCCTACCGGGTCTGGCTGTCCGAGATCATGTTGCAGCAGACCACCGTGGCGACGGTGGGGCGCTATTTCGACGCTTTCGTGTCGCGCTGGCCTGCCGTGGACGACCTCGCCGCCGCCGGCCTCGACGAGGTGCTGCACGCCTGGCAGGGCCTCGGCTACTACGCCCGGGCGCGCAACCTGCACCGCTGCGCCCAGGCGGTGGCGCGCGACCACGGCGGCCGGTTCCCCGACGACGAGGCGGCGCTGCTCGGCCTGCCCGGGGTAGGGCGCTACACCGCGGCGGCGATCCTGGCGATCGCCTTCGGCCGCCGCGCGACGGTGGTGGACGGCAACGTCGAGCGGGTGATCGCGCGCCTGCATGCAGTCGAGACGCCGATGCCGGCGGCCAAGGGCGAGATCTACGCGCTGGCCCAGGCGCTGACCCCCGATGCGCGGCCGGGCGACTTCGCCCAGGCGATGATGGACCTCGGCGCCACCGTCTGCACGCCGCGCCAGCCGCGCTGCAGCCTGTGCCCGTGGCGCGTGCCGTGCCGCGGCCGCGCGGCGGGCATCGCAGAGGACCTGCCGCGGCGGGCGCCCAAGGCGGAGCGGCCGCGGCGCCACGGCGTCGCGTTCTGGACGGTGCGCGAGGACGGCGCGGTGCTGCTGCGCCGCCGGCCGGAGGAGGGGCTGCTGGGCGGCATGACGGAGGTGCCGTCGACGCCGTGGCGCGGTGCGCGCTGGGCGGAGACGGAGGCGCGCGCCATCGCCCCGTTCGACGCGGACTGGCGGCTGCTGCCCGGCACAGTCCGCCACGTCTTCACCCATTTCGCACTGGAGCTGCAGGTGATGGCCGGGCGGGTCGGCGCGGCGAAGCGCGGCGACGGCTTCTGGTGCCCGATCGACCGGCTGGGCGACCATGCGCTGCCGACGGTGATGAAGAAGGTGGTGCGCCACGCCCTGGTGCAGTCCGCCGCCGGCGGCCGCGGCGAGGCGTGGCTGATCGACGCCGAGGGGCCCTAGCGCGCTACTCCGCCGCCTGGGCGGTTTCCGGCGGCAGGACGCGGTCGGGCGGGAACGTGAGGGTGACGGTGGTGCCGCGGCCGGGCTCGCTCCGGATGGCGAGCGTGCCGTCGTGGCGCTCCACCAGCCCCTTGCTGATGGACAGGCCGAGCCCGGTGCCGGACCGGCGCCGTGCCTTCTCGTTGTCGGCGCGGCCGAACGGCTGCAGCGCATTTTCGACTTCGTCGGCGGTCATGCCGATCCCGGTGTCGGCGACGCGCACGGCGATGCCGCCGTCGCCGGCGGCGGCGAGCGTCAGCGACACCGTCCCGCCGGCGTCGCTGTACTTCACGGCGTTGGACAGGAGGTTGATCAGCACCTGGCGCAGCCGCGTCTCGTCGCCGCGCAAGGTCGGGGCGATGCCGCCGTCGTCGAAGCCCAGCGCGACGCCGGCGGCCTCCGCCTGGGGGCCGACCATGGCGGCGGCGCCGCGCGCCACTGCGGCGAGGTCGACCTCGCTTTCGCTCATGCGCAGCCGGCCGGCTTCCATCGCCGCGACGTCCATCAGGTCGTTGACGATGGCGAGCAGATGCTGGCCGGCCTCGTTGATATGGCTGGCGTACTCGGCCTGCTGGCGCGACGGCTTTCCGAAGGCGTTGGAGCGCAGCAGGTCGGAGAACCCGATCACCGCGTTGAGCGGCGAGCGCAGCTCGTGGCCCAGCGACGACCAGAACAGCGACTTGCGCTGCTCCTCCGAGACCGCGGCCTCGCGGTCCTGCTCGGCCTGCGCCTTGGACTGCGCCAGGGCGCGCGTGAGCGCCTCGTTGCGCGCCGCGCGCCGCGCCAGCGCCGCGAAATAGATCAGCAGCGCCGACGCGCCGGCGCCGCCGGCGCCCATGATGACCAGCACGGCGTTGGCGACCGGGGCGATCGCCGCCGTGGTGGTCTCGGCGACGGCGACCATGAACGGCTCGCCCTCGACGCGCCGCATGGCGACCAGCCGTTCCTTGCCGTCGATCGGCGATCGGGCGGTGACGGTGCGCACCGCCCGCGCGCCGCGCGTGCCGGTGCGCCAGTGGACGTCGAGGTCGGGCAGCGTCGGGACCAGCACCCTGCCGACCCAGCCCTCGGCATGCGGGTGCCGCAGCAGCAGCGTGCCGTCCGGGCCGAGCAGCGAGACCGCGGTGTCGGGATCGTGATCGATGCTGGCGAAGAAATCTCCGAAGTGCTGGTCGTCCAAGGTGGCGATGACGACGCCGGTGAAGCTGCCGTCGGCATCCTCGAGCCGGCGGCTCACCCGGATCGCCCACAACCCGTCATGGGGACTCTTGATCGGGCGGTCGACGTAGACGGTCTGCCTCGGGCCGCTGCGGTGGGTCGCCAGATGGCGTTCGTTGGACTCGCGCAGCGCCGCGGCGCCCGCCGCCGCACTGCTCGCGAGCATGGTTCCGTGGTGGTCGAGAACATGGACGTCACGGATGTAGGCGATGCTTCTCACATCCTGCATCAACATCTCATGCGTCGCGCCCGCCTCGTGGCGGACGCTGTGCAGGACCCCGTGCCCGGTCGCCACCAGGAGTTGGCCGAGGGTTTCGGTCGTCCGCTCGATATACTCGGCAAGCAGGATCGTGAGGTTCATCAGGTCGTCGCGCTCCTCGCGGAACGCGACCCGGTGGATGAACCAGCTCTGTGCGGCCGCCGCCAACAGGGTCAGCAGCGCCAGCACGATGCCGGTGGCGCGCAGCCGCGCGCTCTGCGACAGCAGCGCGCGGAACGGCCGGATGCCGGAAAGTCGTGTCTCGATCGCCAAGCGTCCACCCAAGAGAGCGTGCGGGCGATCCTCAGCGATCCTTAGTTATGAATTGGTTAGGTGAAAGACGAGAACTGCGGCCTTAGGACTCTTCGCCGCGGATCTGGCTGCGCAGCGCGTCGATCGGGTGCGCCTTGCCCTTCTTCTCGTAGTGCCAGAACGTCCAGCCGTTGCACGCCGGTGCGTTCTGCACCTTGGCGCCGATCTGGTGGATCGAGCCGCGCTCGCCCTGCCAGTCGATCGAGCCGTCGGCGCGGATGCGGGCGAAGAACCGCTTGCGTTCGTCGAACAGCCGGTCGCCCGGCGCCAGCAGGCCGCGCTCCACCACCGTTCCGAACGGGATGCGCGGGGCCAGCCGCTTCGACGGGGTCGCGTAGAGCGACGGATCCTTCGGCGCCTCGATGGCGGCGATGCGCTCGCGCGCGATCGCGGCGTATTCCGGGTCGCGCTCGATGCCGATCCAGTGCCGGCCCATCCGCTTGGCGACCGCGCCGGTAGTGCCGGAACCGAAGAACGGGTCGAGCACCAGGTCGCCGACCGAAGAGGAGGACAGCAGCACGCGGTAAAGCAGCGCCTCCGGCTTCTGCGTCGGGTGCGCCTTGCGCCCGTCCTTGCGCAGCCGTTCCGGCCCGCCGCACAGCGGCAGCAGCCAGTCCGAGCGCATCTGCACGCCGTCGTTGAGCGCCTTCATCGCCTCGTAGTGGAACGTGTATCGCTTGTGGTCGCGCCCCTTGGCGCACCAGATCAGCGTCTCGTGGGCGTTGGTGAACCGCTTGCCGCGGAAGTTCGGCATCGGGTTCGACTTGCGCCACACCACGTCGTTCAGCACCCAGTAGCCGAGGTCCTGCAGGATGGTGCCGACGCGGAAGATGTTGTGGTAGCTGCCGATCACCCACAGGCTGCCGTGGTCCGCCAGTACGCGCCGCGCCGCGGTCAGCCAGCGCCGGGTGAAGTCGTCGTAGGCGGTGAAGTCGGCGAACTTGTCCCACGCGTCGTCGACCCCGTCGACCACCGTGTTGTTCGGCCGGTGCAGGTCGCCGGAGAGCTGCAGGTTGTACGGTGGATCGGCGAAGATCAGGTCCACGGATCCGGCGGGCAGGCGCTCCAGCACCTCCACGCAGTCGCCGACGATGACCTCGTTACGGGTCGGTGTTGTTGGCCCCTTCATCCGCCCAAAGTGCGGGGACGGATGACTCCGGGTCAACAAAAATATTCTGAATCAATCACTTAGACTATATGTTGCGAGTCCGGACTCAGCGCGACTCAAAATCTTGAGAACCGGCTCGAAGGTGCGGCGGTGGTGCGGGGTCACGCCGTGGCGATCGAGGCCGGCGCGATGTTCCGCGGTGCCGTACCCGACATTGGTCGCCCAGCCATAGCCGGGATAGCGCGGTGCCAGCGCCGCCATCAGCCGGTCGCGGGTCACCTTGGCGACGATCGAGGCGGCGGCGATCGAGAGGCTCAGCCCGTCGCCGCCGACCACGGTGCGCACCGCGCAGGGCAGCATCGGCGCCCGGTTGCCGTCGACGAGCGCGACGTCGGGCGGCGCGCCGAGCGCCATGAGGGCGCGCTGCATGGCGAGGAAGCTGGCCTGCAGGATGTTGCGGCGGTCGATCTCGACCGCCGAGGCGGCGCCGACGCCGACCCGGGCGCAGCGCAGGATGGCGCGGGCGAGCCGCTCGCGCTCCGCCGCCGTCAGGACCTTCGAATCGTCGATCTCCGAGCGCAGCGCGCGCGACAGCCGGCGGCGCTCCAGCACCACGGCGGCGGCGACCACCGGCCCAGCCAGCGGCCCGCGGCCGACCTCGTCGATGCCGGCGACGCAGCCGTCGCACGTGTCCTCGATCGCCAAATCCGGCATTCCCCTGGCCCGGCCCCACCCTGGTTATGTGGGGCGGACGCTAGCACGGATGCGACCGACTCGCAGCGATGCCGCTCAGAACGTGTGCGCGAAGAAATCCCGCATCATGCGGTAGGATTGCCGGCACAGCTTCTCGTCATAGCGCAGCTCCGCGCCGTTCTGGCCCTTGTCGCAGAACGAGTGCACGGCGTGGCCGAACATCATCACCTGCCAGTCGACCCCGGCATCGGTCATCTCGGCCTCCAGCGCATCCATCTGCGGCTTGGGCGTGACCGGGTCGGCCGAGCCGTGAAGCGCCAGGATGCGGCCCTTGATCGCCGGCCTCGCGGAGGCGTCCACCGGGTTGGGCAGGGTGACGTGGAACACCACGGTGCCCTGGAAGTCGGCGCCGGCGCGGGCCTGCTCCAGCGCGAAGCCGCCGCCGATGCAGTAGCCGATGGCGCCGCGGCGGCCGTCGATCACGCCGAGCCGGTCGGCCTCCGCCGTCAGCGCCTTGTACGCCGCGGCGCCGCAGCCGAGCAGGTACTTGAGGTCGTTGCGCACCGCGCGCGAGGTCTTCATCAGGTCGTCGCGCGTCTTCTCCTTCGCGCCGTAGCCGGCGCCGAACATGTCGGCGACCATGACGACATAGTCCTTCGCCGCGACCTCGTGCGCCATCTCGATCGAGTGCGGGCAGACGCCGAGCCAGTCAGGCTGCATCAGGACGGCGGGCCGCTTCGCCTTGACCGTCTCGTCGTAGACGATGAC
>JBFWQM010000146.1:0-14129 GCA_050249455.1 Rhodospirillaceae bacterium
CTGGGCGCGCAAGCACGGCATCCAGAGCACCATCCACACCGGCGGCCCGTCGATCCCCGGCTCCGGCCTGATCGACAAGGACGTGGTGCTGGAGGCCGACGCCGACGTGATCGGCCACATCAACGGCGGCCACACCGCCTTGCCGCTGCCGCAGATCTGCGCGTTGTGCGAGCTCTCGGTGCGCGGCATCGAGATCGTGCACAACGGCAACGAGCGCGCCGGGCTCTACGCGCTGCGCATCGCGCGCGAGCTGCGCCAGCTCAACCGGGTCATCCTGGGCACCGACGGGCCGGCCGGGTCGGGCGTGCAGCCGCTCGGCATCCTGCGCATGGTGGCGCTGCTGTCGTCGCTCGGCGAGGTGCCGGCGGCCGAGGCGTTCTGCTTCGCCACCGGCAACACCGCGCGGATGCGCAGCCTCGCCCAGGGCATCATCGAGCCCGGCCGGCCGGCCGACTTCGTCTTCCTCGACAAGGCGCAGCATTCCGCCGGCAAGGACTTCCTGGAGTCGGTGGAGGTCGGCGACGTGCCCGGCGTCGGCATGGTGGTGATCGACGGCGTCGTCCGCTGCGGCCGCAGCCGCAACACCCCGCCGGCCGAGCACGTGCCGGAGGTGGTGTCGGGCGGCGCCAGCGCCGGCGGCGGGGGGCACTAGGGCGGACGGATAGGCCGGAGCCACCCACCTCACCCTCCCATAGCGCTACGCGCTATGGGCCCCACCCTCTCCCCCCGATGGGCGGAGAGGGAAAAAAGAACCCTCTCCGCCCATCGGGGGGAGAGGGTGCGAGCGTAGCGAGCGGGTGAGGTGGGCGGCTTCGATGCCGCCGCCCCCTCCGCCCCTTACAGCGCCGTGTTCCAGAACCGCGGCGTGAAGTCGTAGCCGGAGGCAGTCTTGGTTATGTAGCCGGTGGCCGGGAAGGCGGCGTGGTAGAACGACGCCTGGATGCGGTCGGCGGCGCACATGTCGAGGAGCTTCTTGCGCGTGGCGACCGACTGGTCCGGGTCCATGTCGAACATCAGCTTCCACTCGGGGTTGCGCGCGAAGATCAGCGGGTTGTTGGTGGTGTCGGCGACGTAGATCATCGTCTCGCTGCCGGACGCGACGGTGAAGGCGCTGTGGCCCGGTGTGTGGCCCTTCGCGTCGACCGAGGCGATGCCCGACACCAGCTCCTTGCCCCATTCGAACTGCTTGACGTCCTTGGCGATCGGGCCGAACACCCGCCGCGCGACGTTGAAGACGCCCTTCATCCCTTCCGGCGCGGCGTTCATGCGCGCGTCGTCCATCCAGAACGCCCACTCCACCGCCGGCACCATGATCTCCGCGTTCGGGTAGACCAGCTCGCCTTCCTTGGTGCGGATGCCGTTGATGTGGTCGGGGTGGAAGTGGCTGATGATGACGGTGTCGATCGACTTCGGGTCGATGCCGGCAGCGGCCATGTTGCCGCGGAGCTGGCCCAGCGCCGGTGCAGCGTTGTTGCCGAACCCGGTATCGATCAGCACCAGCTTCTGGCCGGTATTGACCACGATCGGGGTGAACGTGTTGGTCCAGCCATCCGACGGCATGAAGGCGGCCTGCAGCGCCTTCTCGACGTCGGCCTTCGAGGCGTTGCGCACGAATGTCTCGGGCAGCGGGCCGCCCTTGACCACGCCGTCGTTGAGCTGGGTGACCTCGAACGTGCCGACCTTGAAGCGGAAGACGCCGGGGCCCTGCTTGCCGACCGCCGGCGCGGCGGCGCGCGCCGGCAGCGCGGCGGGCAGCGTTGAAGCGGCGAGCACGGCGGCGCCTGCCGTGAAGAGGTTGCGGCGGCTGAAGTCCATGGATCCCTCCGGAGGTTTTCTCGCGCAATTTGCGCGATGATCGCCTGCGGGCGTCCGGCGGCCGCGATCAAGATCGCGTGAATTACGTAGCGCCGAACCGCAATTCCGGAGGGGTCGCTACTTCAGCCCGTCCTTGCCCTCGATCTCCTCCTTCTTCAGACCCCCGACCCGCGGCAGCGGACGGCCGGAATCGGTGACGACGACGGCGACCAGGATCTCGTCGGCGCGCGGGGCGTCGCACAGGCGCACCTCCATCGCGTCGAAGTGGCTGCGCACGAAGGCGGCGTCCTTGTGGCCGAGCGGCACGTCGATCGGCGTGCCGGGCCCGCCCATCTTCTTGGCCGAGGGCACCAATGCGGCCCCCTTCTCCACCGCCTTGCGCAGCGGCGCGCCGAGCTTCGGATGCAGGATCGCAGCGGCGTGCTCGCGCTCGCCGTTCTCGCCGACGATCGCCGCCTTGCCGAAGCTCTCGGCCTGGTCGGGGCGGATGCCGAGCGCCTTGACCGCCATCTGGCCGAGCGTGGCGCCGAGCTCCTCGCCGATCGCGATCAGCTCGTCGAGGTTCTCGACGTAGCGGCCGGCGCACGGGTTCTCGATGACGGCGATCGCGGCGGCCTTGCGGGTCGGCACGGACAGCGTCTTGCCCATCTCGCGCCGGGTCTCCTCGACGACGGTCAGGACCTTGCGGATCACGGCGCTCATTTCAATCCATCCTCTCCGATCACGTCCTTGTCCTGCAGGCCGCCGGCGCGGGCGTAGATGCGCGGCCCGGTCGACATCGACTGGATCCACACGATCTCGTTGGCGCGCGGCGCATCCGGGATGCGGCACTCGATGCAGTCGAAGTGGCTGCGCACGTAAGCCGCGTTGACGTGCGCCAGCGGCACGTCGACCGTCGTGCCGGGGCCGCCGACCTTCTTGGTCGACGGCACGATCGCCTTCGACGGCTTGATGATCTGGCGCATGCCGTAGCCGCCGGGGTCATGCCACAGCGCGGCGTGCTCCAGCTCGCCGTTCTCGCCGACGATGGCCGACTTGCCGTAGGCCTTGATCTTGTCCTTGCCGCCCAGCGCCGCGATCAGCCGCTCGGCCATCTGGATGCCGATCGGCTTCAGCGCCTCCATCAGCGGCAGGATGTCCTCGACGTAGCGGCCGGCGTAAGGGTTGGCGGTGACGATCGCGATGTAGCCCTTGAGCTGCGGCGGGTCGGCGGGCGGGCCGAACTCGTGCAGCACCTCCTCGACATGGATCACCCACTTGCGGATCTTCACCAGCCCGCCGGCGTCGCTCGCCGCGCTCTCGCGCGCGACCGTCCTGACCTCGTTCATGCGCTCCTCCCTGATGCGATGCGCCCCGGCGCCGGGACGTCGCCGACGATGCGAAAGCGTCGCTTCAATACCAGCACCGCGGCGTAGACGAGTCCAGCCTCGCGCATCCGCCGCGCGACGGCGACGCCCGATTCCAGCGCCGCGTCGATGCTTGTGTCGTCGAGGTCGCCGACCGCCACCGTCACAGGCCGGTCGCCGAGGTCGCTGTCGGGATCGATGTCGCGCGCCGGCTGCCGCGCGACCGCGGGGTGATCCACGTCGATCGCGTTGGCGATCAGCGTCGCGGCGACATCGGCGGCGGCGGCGTCCGCGGCCAGCACCGTCACGGCGTCGGCGATGCCGAGCGAGAAGCTGCGCCCGCTCCAGCCGCTGGTGGCGACGCCGCGAACCGGGAGGTCGTGCGACAGCGCGGCGGTGGCGTCGATCAACGGTGCGTCGACGTCGCCAACCACGCCGAGCGACAGGCTCTCACCCGGCGCCAGATGGAACGCGATGTCGCCGCCGTTGTTGACGTAGGCGCGGGCGACGGTCCGGCCGGCGACCAGCGCCGCCAGCATCTCGTCCGCCACCGCGCCGGCCACCGCCGCCATCGGCGTGACAAACGTGGCGCGATGCGGCCAGCACGCGGCGACCATGCGGCGGGCGACCGGGCCGTGCGGCGCCCAGCGCGGCGCGGCAACGGCGGTGCGCAGCATCGGCAGCTCCGACGCCAGAGTCGGCAGGATGTCGTCGAACCGCGCCACCGCCTGGCGGTAGGCGGCGGCGACCTCGTCGCGGTCGCCGAACGCCTCGACGATCAGGTCGATGGGGCCGTGGTGCAGATGCAGGCGGCGGCCGTCGGGGAGCAGGGCAGCCTGGGGGCCTGGGGTCACGGTTTCCGGACCCGGAGAGGGCCCATCCCCCCAACTGCCTCCCACGAGGGGAGGGGGAGTAGAAAGCCTCCTCCCCTCGTGGGAGGGGGTTGGGGGAGGGGGTGCCTCCGCAGCCCGTATCCCGACAAGAAACCTACCCCACCGTCGGCGCCGCCCCGCGGTCGAACGGCCAGGGGTTGGTCTCGGTCCATGCCCGCGGCCGCGCGCGCGGGTTGGCCATGACCTCCTCCAGCGTGCGGATGCGGTCGACATAGCCGCCGAGCTCGACGAAGTCGGCGCGCGGCATGGTGAACTCGATCGGCGCCACCAGCGCCGGCGTCGGCACGTAGCCGAACGCCTTGTCGGGCGTGCGCGAGACGTCGACCATGCAGGTGATGCCGCCGCCCGGCCACACATAGACCGGCGCGCCGCCAATGGTAACCCGCGTCGCGTTGCGCTTGACCGAGCGGGTCAGCCGCACTGGGTTCACGGTGACGCCGGCGCGCAAGGACCCCCCTGCCCCGCCCATGAACATCACGCTGCACAGCGCCGGCTCGCAATTCTCGCCGATGCGGTCCACCACCGTACGGATGTCGGACGGCATCTCGGCCGGCACCGGCTTCAGGTTGTCGTCGAGCACGAACCACGCCGAGTCCTCGCCGGTCGTCGACACCATCAGGAGCCGCAGGCCGGGCCACGCGGTGGCGGGATCGATCTTCTCGATGATGCTGAGCGGGTCCTCGATGTCGGTGCCGCCCCAGCCGGAACCGTGGTCGGCGACCTGGAAGTAGCGGCCCGGCGTCGATTTGCGCCCGCGCACGCGGATGCCGGCCGGCTTCATGTCGAGGAACTTGCCGGCCTGGTGCTCGGTCAGCACGCCGGTGATGTGGTCGTCGACCACGATCACCTCGTCGGCGTGGCCGAACCACTGCGGCGCGAAGATGCCGAGCGTGGCCGAGCCGCAGCCGACCCGCATCCGCTCCTCGCGCCCGCCGTCGATGACCGGCGGCTGGCCCGCCTGCACCACCAGCTTCGCGCCGTCGTCGATGGTGAACTCCACCGCCTCCTTGTTGCACAGCGCCAGCAGCGTCTGGCAGGTGACGTTGCCCTCCTTCTTGGTGCCGCTGACCAAGTGGCGCACGCCGCCCAGGGCCAGCATCTGCGAGCCGTACTCAGCGGTGGTGACGTGGCCGACGATCTCACCGTCGACCCGCACCGCGGCCGGCTCGGGGCCGATGTAGCGGTCGGTGTCGATCTTGACCTTGACGCCGCAATAGCTGAACACGCCCTCGCTGACGACAGTGACCATGTCGACGCCGTCGTGCTTGCTCGCGACGATGAACGGCGCCGGCTTGTAGTCGGGATAGGTCGTCGTCGCGCCGATGCCGGTGAGGAACACCGGCGCATCGGGGCGCACCAGCGAGCCGTCCCAGTCCTCCGCCGTCTTGAGGAACGGCACCACCGCACCGTCCGCATCGACCGTGCGCGCGGTGACGACCAGTGGGTCCATGCGGGTCAGCGCGCCGTCGACGTTGCCGTAGCGGTCGCACGCCCCGGTCTTGCCGAGGCGGATTCGGCACAGCACCGGACAGGCGTCGCAGGTGATGACGGCGGCAGGGGCGGACGCGGCGGCGGATGCGCTGGCGGTTGGCTCGCTCATGTTCGTTTTCCCTTGGCTGCCAGGATGGCGGCGCGCACGCGGTCCGGCGTCGCCGGAACGCGGGTGATGCGCACGCCCGTCGCATGGTGGATGGCTCCCAGGATCGCCGGCGCAGTCGGGCACAGCGCGTGCTCGCCGACGCCCTTGGCGCCGTAGGGTCCGGTCGGCTCGGGGTCCTCGACCAGGATGGTGTCGATCGGCGGCACGTCGCCGAAGGTCGGGATCAGGTAGTCGTGCAGGTTCTCGGTGCGGCCGGGGATGTATTCCTCCATCAGCGCGAGGCCGAGGCCCTGCGCGACGCCGCCGTGGATCTGGCCCTCGACCTGCAGCGGGTTGAGCGAGCGGCCGACGTCGTGCGCGGCGACCACCTTCGTCACCTTGACGGTGCCGAGCTCGACGTCGACCTCGACCGCCGCGAGCTGCGCCGCGAAGCCGTAGGTCGCGTAGGGGATGCCCTGCCCCTTGTCGTCGAGCGGCGCGGTCGGCGGGTCGAAATAGCCCTCCGCCACGATCACGTCGCCGTTGTCCCGCGCCGGCAGGCGGGACAGGTCGACCTCGTGGGCGACGCCGTTGTCGCGCACGACCAGCCGGCCCTCGCCCGGCTCGATCGTCGCGTCGGTGCCGGCATTGGCCAGCCGCAGCACCTGCGCGCGCAGCGCCTCGCCGGCGAGCTGCGCCGCCTTGCCGGAGACATAGGCTTGGCGCGAGGCCGAGGTCTTGCCGCTGTCGGGCGTGCGGTCGGTGTCGCCCCACACCAAAGCGAGTTGGCCGACCGGAATGCCGAACGCGTCGGCCGCGACCTGGGACATCGTGGTGTTGGTGCCCTGGCCGATGTCCTGCGCGCCGGAATAGAGCGTCACGGTGCCGTCGCGGGCGATGCCCATGCGCATGGTCGACGGGTTGGGCTGCGAGGTCGAGCCGCAGCCGTACCAGATCGCGCCGACGCCGACGCCGCGGCGGCGCACGCCGTCGCCGGCGGCGTTGAACGCCTCGGCTTCCGCCCGCATCTCGCGCCACGCCGGCTGCAGCGCCTCCAGGCACTGCGCCAGGCCGGCGGAGGCTTCCAGCACCTGGCCGCAGGCGGTCGCCTGTCCGGCCCGGATCGCGTTCTTCAGCCGCAGCGCCAGCGGGTCCATGCCGATCTTCTCCGCCAGCATGTCGATCAGCGCCTCATGCGCGATCGAGCACTGCGGCACGCCGAAGCCGCGGAAGGCGCCGGCCGGCGGCTCGTTGGTGAACACCGCCCGCGTCTTCGCCCGGACGTGCGGCACGAAATACGGCCCGCTGGCGTGGATCGGCACGCGGTCCTTCACCGTCAGGCCCCACGACACATAGGCGCCGGTGTTGAAGTCGCCGAAGAAGTCGAGCCCGACGAACGAGCCGTCCTTCCTGGCGCCGTAGCGCGCGGTGATGCGCGACGGATGGCGCTTGGTGGTGGAGGCCATCGACTCGATGCGGCTGTAGGTGCAGCGCACCGGCCGGTCCAGCACCCACGCGGCGAGGCCGATCAACGGCTGCACCGACAGGTCGAGCTTGCCGCCGAAGCCGCCGCCGCACGCGGTCGGGACGATGCGGACCGCCTCGTTCGGGATGCCGATGAGCTGGGCCATCTCGTCGCGGTCCATGTAGGGCGTCTGGGTGGTGACCGCGATCTCCAGCCGGTCGCCGACCCTACGCGCCCAGCCCGCTTCCGGTTCGATATAGGCATGCTCGACGAAGGCGGTCTCGAAGCTCTCCTCCACCACCACGTCGGCGCCGGCGAGCGCGGCATCGACCGCGCCCTTTTCGACATAGCCATAGGCCAGGATGTTGCCGGGATGGCCGGCATGGATGCGGTGCGCGCCGTCGGCGGCCGCCGCGTCGATGCCGACAAGCGCTTCGCGCGGCGCGTAGCGGATCGGCACCTCGTCGTCGGTAATGCGGTAGATGGTATCGCGGTCGCCGACCAGCGCCACCACCGCCTCGCCGCGATAGCGCACCTCGCCCGCCGCCAACGCCGGCTGGTCCTTCACATTCGGATAGATGCCGAAGCCGTTGTTGCCCGGGACGTCGGCCGCGGTCAGCACGCGCACCAGGCCGGGATATTTCCGGTGCAGGTCGTCGAACGACCCGAGCGTGAACGTCGCGGAGAAGTGCGGCGAGCGCACCGCGCGCAGCCACAGCGCATCGTCGGGTGCGCGGTCGGCGCCGTAGATCTCGCGCCCGTCGAGCTTCTGCAGGCCGTCGACCTTGAGGATGCGGGCGCCCACGGCGTGCCCCGCATCGGGGGTGGGCTCCAACGGCGGCGGGCCGCGGCGGCCGGCGGCGTAGAGCACGGCGTCGACGATCTTGCGGTAGCCGGTGCAACGGCACAGCACGCCGCCCATCGCGTCCATCGCCTCCGCCTCGGTCGGCGCAGGGTTGGACGCGAACAGCTCGGTCGCCGCCATCAGCATGCCGGGGGTGCAGATGCCGCACTGCGCGGCGTTGAACAGATGGAACGCCTCCTGCAGCCGGGCGAGGCCGTGGCCGTTGGCAAGCCCCTCGACGGTCGTGACCTGCCGCCCCGCGGCCTGCGCCGCCGGGACCATGCAGGCGCAGACCTGCCGGCCGTCGAGCAGCACGGTGCAGGCGCCGCAGTCGCCGGCGTCGCAGCCGACCTTGGTGCCGGTCAGTCCGAGGTCCTCGCGCAGGACGTGCGCCAGCCGGCGCAGCGGCGCGACCTCGACCTCGGCGGGCGTGTCGTTGACGGTGAAGGCAAGGCGCATGGTCAACCCTCGCGGACGAGTTCGGCGAGCGCGCGGCGCACCAGGGTCAGCGCCGCATCGGCGCGGTAGCCGGCGGTGCCGCGCACGTCGTCGATCGGCGTCAGGACCGACAGGTGTTCCGCGGTCGCGATGCCGGCGAGTGCACCGTCAATACGCCGGCCCTGCAGCGCCTGCTCCAGCGCGCTCAGCCGCCGCGCGACGGCCGAGCACGAGCCGACGGCGACGCGCGCCGCGGCGACCGTGCCGTCGCCGGCGCGCTCGATGACGGCCGCGACCATGGCGATCGAGATCACCAGGTACTTGCGGGCGCCGAGCTTGAGGAAGACCGAGGAAGCGGGATGGACCGGCTTCGGCACGCGGATCGCGGTCACCATCTCGTCGGGCGCGCGCACCGTCCGGCGGTTGCCGGTAATGAAGTCCGCGACCGCCACAGTGCGCGTGCCGCGCAGCGAGGCGAGCTCCACGGCCGCATCGAGCGCGATCAGGCACGGCGCCCCGTCGGCCGCCGGCGAAGCGTTGCACAGGTTGCCGGCGACGGTGCCGGCGTTCTGCACCTGGGCGCCGCCGACCTCACGCGCCGCCTGCTGCAGGGCGCGGAACCAGGGCGGCAGGCCGGCCCGAATCACGTCGGTCCAGGTGACCAGCGCGCCGAGGCGGAAATGGTCGCCCGAGTCGTCGATCCGGCGCAGCGCCGCGAGGCCGGTGACGTCGAGGACGTCGTCGTCCAGGGGCTTGCCGACGCGGGCGGGGTAGAAGTCCGTGCCGCCGGCGACGATGGTCAGCGGCGCGCCGGCAAGGGCCTTCAAGGCATCGTCTACGGCGGTCGGCCGTACGTAAGACCCCATCGGAGGCGCCACTCCCGCGCTTGCAAAATTTGTTTGTATACATACAATAACAGCCGAACCGACGCGGCCCTGTCAAGCGCGGTTACGCCCGAGCGGCTGCGGTGGGCCGCAGCCCCGGGCGCGTTGGCGTTGCAAGGACGTGTGCGCTATATATTCACGCGGTCGTAATGCGCGTTTCGCAAGAGCCGACAAGCAACAGGGATGCAGGTCAGGGAGCGTGGATACGCCCTGCCGCCGACCAATGATCGTGAACCCCCAACATCGTAGTGGAGCCTAGCGATGGCCACCCAGCTCGCGCCCACGGAACCGTCTGAACGGCCGGCGCGAAAGACGGTCGATTCAGTCGTGATCCGGTTTGCCGGCGATTCCGGCGACGGCATGCAGATCACCGGGACGCAGTTCACCCAGTCCACCGCCCTGATGGGCAACGACCTGGCGACCTTCCCCGACTTCCCGGCCGAGATCCGGGCGCCGATCGGCACTACTTACGGCGTGTCGGCATTCCAGATCAACTTTGCGTCCTACGACATCATGACCCCGGGCGATGCGCCCGACGTGCTGGTCGCGATGAACCCCGCGGCGCTGAAGGTGCACCTGAAGGACGTGCGCAAGGGCGGCACCCTGATCCTCAACACCGGCGCGTTCAACGACCGCAACTTCCAGAAGGCCGGCTACAAATCCAATCCGCTGGATGACGGCTCGCTGTCCGGCTACCGCGTGCTTCCGATCGACATCGCCAAGATGACGCTCAACTCGGTGGAAGGCACCGGCGTCTCCCAGAAGGAGGCGGTGCGCTGCAAGAACTTCTGGGCGCTCGGGCTGATGTGCTGGATGTACGGCCGCGACCTGCAGCCGACCATCGACTGGGTCAACCGGCGGTTCGAGAAGGCGCCCGACGTGCGCGACGCCAACCTGGCCGCGCTCAAGGCCGGCCACGCCTACGGCGAGACCGCCGAGCTGGCGGGCTTCGAGTCGTTCGAGGTGCCGAAGGCCAAGTCGGCGCCGGGCGTCTACCGCGCCGTGACCGGCACGGAGGCGATCGCCTGGGGCCTCGTCGCCGGCGCGCAGAAGGCCGGGCTCAAGCTGTTCCTCGGCTCGTACCCGATCACCCCGGCGTCGTCGCTGCTGCACACGCTCGCCAACCTGAAGCAGTACGGCGTCACCACGTTCCAGGCCGAGGACGAGATCGCGGCGGTATGCTCGGCGATCGGCGCCTCCTATGCCGGGCAGATCGGCATCACCTCGTCGTCCGGCCCCGGCGTCGCGCTGAAGACCGAGGCGATCGGGCTGGCCTTCGCGACCGAGCTGCCGCTGATCATCGTCAACAGCCAGCGCGGCGGCCCGTCCACCGGCCTGCCGACCAAGACCGAGCAGTCCGACCTCTACCAGTCGGTGTACGGCCGCAACGCCGACACGCCGGTGCCGGTGATCGCCTCGTGCACGCCGGGCGACTGCTTCTACGTCGCGGTCGAGGCGGTGCGCCTGGCCACCAAGTACATGACGCCGGTGATCCTGCTGACCGACGGCTACCTCGCCAATGCCGCCGAGCCGTGGCTGATCCCCGACGTCGATGACATCGAGCCGTTCCCGGTCTCGTTCCGCACCGACCCGGAGGGCTTCCACCCGTTCCTGCGCGACGAGAAGACGCTCGCGCGCAACTGGGCGATCCCGGGCACGCCGGGGCTGATGCACCGCATCGGCGGCATCGAGAAGGACTACGACTCGGGCCACATATCCTACGAGTCGAACAATCACCACCGCATGACCAAGGTCCGCGCCGCCAAGGTCGACGGCATCGCCAACGACATCCCGCTGCAGAGAGTCGCGCTGGGCACCGAGAAGGGCAGGCTGGCGGTGGTCGGCTGGGGCTCGACGTTCGGGGCGATCAACCAGGCGGTGGCGCGCTCGCGCGCCGCCGGGCTTGACGTGTCGCACATCCATATCCGCCACGTCTGGCCGCTGCCGCGCAACCTCGGCGACCTGCTCAAGGGCTACGACAAGATCATCGTGCCGGAGATGAACAACGGCCAGATGGTCAACGTCCTGCGCGCGAAGTACCTGGTGCCCGCCGAAGGCATCAACCAGATCTCCGGCCAGCCGTTCAAGGTCGCCGATCTCGAGGCCGAAATCCGCTCCCGCCTGGAGAAGTGAGATGAACGTCGAAACCCCGATTTCGAAACTGAAGCCCGACGACTACGCCTCCGACCAGGACGTGCGCTGGTGCCCGGGCTGCGGCGACTACGCGATCCTGAAGGCCGTCCACAAGGCGCTGGCCGACATCCAGGCCTCGATCGACAAGACGGTGTTCATCTCCGGCATCGGCTGCGCCGCCCGGTTCCCCTACTACATGGCGACCTACGGCTTCCACACGATCCACGGCCGCGCGCCAGCGATCGCGACCGGCGCCAAGCTCGCCAACCCCGACCTCGACATCTGGGTCGTAATGGGCGACGGCGACGCGCTGTCGATCGGCGGCAACCACACGCTGCACGCCATCCGGCGCAACATCGACCTGCAGCTCCTGATGTTCAACAACGCGATCTACGGCCTGACCAAGGGGCAGTACTCGCCGACCTCGCGGGTCGGCACCCGCTCGCCATCGACGCCGCAGGGCTCGGTCGACGCGCCGGTTAATGGGCTGCTGTTCGCGCTCGGCGCCGGCGCCCGCTTCGTCGCGCGGTCCTATGACGTGAACCAGAAGCACCTGCCGGAGATGCTCAAGCGCGCGCACGCCCACAAGGGCGCGTCGTTCGTCGAGATCCTGCAGAACTGCATCGTCTACAACGACGGCGCGTTCGGCAGCATCACCGAGAAGGCGGCCGTGCAGGAGCGCCAGATCGTGCTGGAGCACGGCAAGAAGCTGACCTTCGGCAAGGACGGCAAGAAGGGCCTGCGCATGAAGCCGGGTGGCTTCGAGCTCGAGGCAGTGACGATCGGCGAGAACGGCGTCAGCGAGGCCGACATCCTGGCCCACGACGAGACCAACCGGATGCTGGCGCTGATGCTGGCCGCGATGGACTCGCCGGACCTGCCGGTCGCGATGGGCGTCATCTACTGCAACCCGGCCGAGCCCTACGACGCCGCCGTGCACAAGCAGCTCGCCGAGGTCAAGGCGAAGACCCCGGCCTCCAGCCTCAACGCGCTGCTGCGCCGCGGCAACACCTGGACCGTGAACGCATAGGCGCGTCCGGCCGACGAAGGATGCCAAGGGGCGGACCTGAGGTCCGCCCCTACGCGTTTCGGCGCCCCATCGTCCTGCCGCCGGATCGGGAGGTCACAGGGGCGCCGGCTGGAACAGCTCGACCAGATTTCCCGACGGATCGACCAGCAGCACCTGGGCGCCGCCCGGCCCCCTGACGACGTCGTTGCGGAACCGGACCCCGGCGGCGCGCAGCCGCGCGACCTCGGCGGCCAGGTCGTCCACGATCAGGTGGATGCGGTTCCAGCCGCCGGGGCCGGGCCGTTCGCCGTCCGCCATCGGCTGCCCGGCCGAGCTGCGCGGCCCGCTGAGCAAGAGCCGCAGCGCGCCGCGCTGCACGTCGGCGAAGGCCGGCGCATAGTTGGTCAGCGGCGTGAAGCCGAGATGCGTCGTGTACCAGGCGAAGGCCGCTTCGACATCATCCACGATGTAGCGGACGCTGACTGTCTCCGACATTCCATCCTCCGATCGTCCCGGCGATGTTCGAAGGCTAGGCGCCCGGCCGGGTCGAGGCAAACGCCGCGGCGACCGCGGGCGGCCGCGCTTGATGCGCCGGCCCTATCCGCTATCATCGCGGGCAAGACAAGGCATCGGCAACGGAAGTGGCGCCACGCGCCGCATGGGAGGCTTCCATGGTCCGAAGTGTCGCCGTCGTGGGCTCCGGCCCCGGGGGCATGTATGCGGCGCAGCGCGTGCTCGAACGGCTGGAAGACTGCAGGGTCGACGTGATCGAGCGCCTGCCGTCGCCGTTCGGGCTCATCCGCGGCGGCGTTGCGCCGGATCACCAGACGACCAAGAACGTCAGCCGCGCCTTCGAGAAGACCCTGCAGGACAAGCGCGTGCGCTATCTCGGCAACGTCGAGATGGGCCGCGACGTCAGCCTGGCCGAGCTGGAGGCGATCTACGACGCCGTGGTCCTCGCCTTCGGCGCGCCATGGGACCGGAAGCTCGGCATCCCCGGCGAGGAGAAGCGGAACGTCTTCGGCTCCAACGCCTTCGTCGGCTGGTACAACTGCCACCCCGACTTCAAGGACCTCAACCCCGACCTCGACGTCGCGGCGGCGGTGGTGATCGGCGTCGGCAACGTCGCGATCGACGTCGCGCGCGTGCTGGTCAAGACGCCGGCGGAGATGATCGCGACCGACCTCGCCGAGCACGCGGCGCGGATCATCCATCCCTCGCCGGTCAAGGACGTCTACATGGTCGGGCGCCGCGGCGCATCGGAAGCCGCCTTCACCAACGTCGAGCTGCGCGAGCTCGGCCGGCTGGAGAACTGCTCGACGATCACCGACCAGGCGGCGCTGCCCGCCGCGATCGACCCCGCGGGCATGGACGACAAGGATTTCCGCGTGCGGTCGAAGAACCTGGAGACGATGCGCGGCTTCACCGGCGCCGACGCGGCGGCGAAGGCCAAGCGGCTGCACATCGTGTTCTACGGCTCGCCGGTCGAGATCCTGGGCGGCGACCGGGTCGAGGGTGTGCGGTTCGAGCGCACCCGCGTGGAGAACGGCCGCACGGTCGGCACCGGTGAGACGTTCGACATCGCCTGCGGCCTGGCGGTGACCTGCATCGGCTCGCGCGCGTCCGCCATCGAGGGCATCCCGTTCGACGACCGCGCCGGCATCGTGAAGAACGAGAAGGGCCGCGTGCGCCCCGGCGTCTACGCCGTCGGCTGGCTGAAGCG
>JBFWQM010000147.1:0-14085 GCA_050249455.1 Rhodospirillaceae bacterium
CAGGACATCGAGTTCGCCTATGGCGGCACCGAGAATTTCGCCGGCAAGCCGCATCCCGACCTGCGCCTGGTCGCGGCGGCCTTCCCGCTCGTGCTCGGGCTCGCGGTGCCGGCCGACTCGCCGGCCAGGACGGTCGCGGACGTGAAGGGCCTGCGCGTCGGTACCGGCTACGCGGCGATGTTCGTCACCCTGTACAACCAGGACGCCATGCTGGCGACCGGCGGCGTCACGACGGCGCAGATGGTCTCGGTGCCGGTGCCGAACCAGCCGAAGGGCGTCGAGGCGCTGGGCGAGGGCCGCGTCGACGTCGCCGTCACCGGGCTGACCACCGGCCTCGCGCGCGAGGCGCACGCCAGGCTGCAGAGCCGCGGCGGCATCCGTTACCTGTCGCTGCCGCAGACGCCCGAGGCGGTCGCCGCCATGCGGAAGGTGATCCGCCGCGCGTACCTGCACACCTATGCGCCGGATCCGGCGACGCCCGGCCTGGGCAGCGGGACCACCGCGATGCATCTGACCGTTTTCATGATCACGCATGCGAAGATGGATCCGGAGACCGTGTACCGGATCGCCAGGCTGCTGCACGCGAGCAAGCCCGCGCTGGCGGAGGCGACGCCGACCCTGCAGCAGTTCGACCCGGCCTTCATGGCGGAGGCGCACGTCGTGCCATACCATCCCGGCGCCATCCGCTTCTATCAGGAAACCGGCCAGTGGCCGGCGCGCGAGCGCTAGCGCCACGCCCGATACAAAACGGGGGCGGCCGCGCGGCCGCCCCCGCGGGCCATCACCGGGCTACTTCCACGAGTCCCAGGAAGCCTTGACGAAGCCGTCGTCGATGAACTTCGACATCGCCGGCACCGGCGGCGCGATGTCCTCGAATTCGATCAGCGCATCGGTCATCTGCTTGTAGGCCGCCGGGCTGAACTGGCCGTTCGGACTGAACGCCTTCACGTCGCGGATGAAGAAGTCGTAGGTCGGCTCCGCGTCCTCCTTCTTCGCGTTCGAATACTTCACCAGGATATCGACCGCGGCGGCGCGGTTTGCGGGATCGTACAGCCAGCGGATCGCGCGACCGTAGGACGCGACGTAGCCGTTCAGCGCCTCCTTGTTCTTTTCCGCCCAGGCGTTGTTTACCGCCATCACGGTGAACGGGAAGTCCGGCAGCACCTTGTTGATGTAGCCGAGGTTGGTGAATCCCTGCTGCTCGGCACGGTAGGTGAACGGCGGGAACAGGATGGTGGCGTCGGCGCCTCCGGACACCAGCGCGGCGAAACGCGCCGGAGTCGCCTTGGCGTAGATGTAGTTCATGTCCTTCGCGGTGACGCCGCCCGGCTTGGTCAATGCCTCGACATAGATCAGCGTCACGTCCTTGGTGCCACCGACGCTGACCGTCTTGCCCTTCAGGTCGGCGACGGTCTTGATCTCCTTCTTGGCGTAGACGCCATAGGGGGGAACGCCGACGCAGTTGATGATGATCTTCTCCGGCGCGCCCTTGTTGATCGCGCGCATGAAGTCCGGGAAGCCGCTGTAGCTCAGCTGCAAGTCGCCGGAGGCAAGCTCCTGTGCGCCGCCCGAACCGCCGCGGGTGGCGATCAGCTCGTGCTCGATCCCCTTCTCCTTGAACCAGCCCTTGTCCTGCGCGACGTATTCCGGCCATTGCAGGGCACCATGGCTGACCATGCCCTGGACGATCTTCGTGGCCGCCGAAGCCGCCGTCGCGCCGACGCCGAACAGCAAGGCCGAAACGCACGTCGCCGCCATTATGCGGGCAGCGCGCTCGGTCCGCCGCCGCGACTGTTTGAGCAATCTCGTCATCGGTGTCCTCCATTTTTTTTCGTGCGGTTCGTGCCGACCCGAACGAGCATGCGCCGTCGCGGCGGACCGGACAAGCCCGGCGGACATTCCGGCTTGCGCACCGGACGCTGCGATGCAAGCCTGGGCCGCGATCGAGACGACCGGGGCGATTAATGGGCAGGAACATGCTCAGCGGCGCGGCGAGCGCGACGGCGGCGGAAGGCGCCTCGCTGTCGATGGAATCAGTCCAGCGGGCGCGCCGGCGCGCGCGCGCAACCGAGATGGCGCGCGCGCAGGCGACCGCCTGGATTTCCGTGTTCGCCGGCCTCGCCGCCTGGGAGGTGGTCGGCCGCTACTTCGTCAAGAACGAGCTGTTCCTGGCGACGCCGCTGCAGGCCTTGGATACCATCATCCTCCTGTGGCGCACCGGCGAGCTCCAGCGGCATGCCTGGGTCAGCTTTCAGGAATTCGCCATCGGCTTCGTCATCGCGTGCGCATTCGGCATCGTGCTCGGACTCCTGATCGCCTCATTCCGCCGCGTGGCCGATGCAATGAACCCCTGGGTCGCCGGCCTCTATGCGACGCCGATCGTCGCCATCGCGCCGCTGTTCATCCTGTGGTTCGGCATCGGCATCTGGTCGAAGGTGGCGGTGGTAATCTCGCTGGTGATCTTTCCCGTCATCATCAACACTGAGGTCGGCGTGCGCTCGGTCGACCGCCAACTCGTCGAGGCCGTGCGCGCGTTCGGCGCCAGCCGGATGCAGATATTCCTCAAGGTGTCGCTACCGGCGGCGACGCCGTTCATCCTCGCCGGTGTCCGGCTGGGCATCGGCCGCGGCCTGATCGGCGTGGTGGTCGGCGAGGTGTTCGGCGCCCGCGCCGGCCTCGGCTTCATGATCATCCAGTCGGCGGAGGTGTTCGACATGCCGCGCATCTTCGCCGGCATCCTGGTACTGGCGGTCGCGGGCATCGCGCTGACCGCGGCGTTCCGCTGGCTGGAAACCAGGCTCGTGCCGTGGAGCTGAGGCCATGAGCAAAAGCGTCAAGCTGTCCGTCCGCGGCCTGCATAAGGACTTCGACGGCCTCCTGGTGCTGAAGGACATCGCGGCCGAGATCGCCGACGGCGAGTTCATCTGCATCGTTGGTCCGTCGGGCTGCGGCAAAACGACGTTCCTGCGTATCCTGGGCGGCCTGGAAACGCCGACGAGCGGCACGCTGCTGCTCAACGGCCGGCCTTTGACCGGGATCGGCGCCGACCGCGGCTTCGTCTTCCAGTTCGACAGCCTGCTGCCGTGGCGCAACGTGTTCCGCAACGCCTTCATCGGATTGGAGATCAACGGCCGCACGGCGCCGGAGCACCGCAGCCAGACCCGGCGCCTGCTCGACCTCGTCGGACTGAAGGGCTTCGAGCGGTTCTTCCCGCGCCAGCTCTCCGGCGGCATGCGCCAGCGCGTCAACCTGGCCCGCGCGCTGGCGGTCGACCCCGAGATCCTGCTGATGGACGAGCCGTTCTCCGGCCTCGACGCGCAGACCCGCGAGATCATGCAGACCGAACTCCTTCGCATCTGGGCGGAGGGCCGCAAGACCGTCCTTTTCATAACCCATCAGATCGACGAGGCGGTCTACCTGTCCGACCGCGTGCTGGTGTTCGGGCGGCGGCCCGGCCACATCCAGGACGTGGTCGAGATCGACCTGCCGCGGCCGCGCTCGCTCGACGTCAAGCGCGATCCGCGGTTCGTCGACTACGTCGACCGCATCTGGCGGCGGATCGAGTTCGACGTCCGCGAAAGCGTGATGGCCGGCGAGGAATGACATCCGGGGCCGGCTTGCCGGCCCCGCATTTCGGAGTCATCGTTGCCGGCGCGGCAGCGGAGGGAGCGGCGATGGGTTACGAGACGATCACGGTTACGCCGATGACCCCCAACATCGGCGGCCTCGTCGCCGGCATCGACCTGACCCGGCCGCTCGGGCCGGAGACGGTGCGCGAGATGCACGACGCGCTGATGCAATACCAGGTGCTGTTCTTCCGCGGCCAGAAGCTGACCCATGAGACGCAGAAGGCGCTTGGCGCCCACTTCGGCCGGCTGCACGTCAGCGTCGGCGGCGACGGCACCAACTCGAAGCCGCTCGGCGACCATCCCGAGGTCCGCGCGCTGCATTTCGACGCAGACTCGAATTCGATCTCCGGCAACGAGACATGGCATACCGACCAGTCGTGCCTCGAGACGCCGCCGATGGGCACCATCCTCTACATCCACACCGTGCCCCCCAAGGGCGGCGGCGACACGCTGTTCGCCAGCATGTATGCGGCCTACGACGGGCTGTCGCCCAAGATGAAGCACTACCTCGAAGGCATGACCGCGCTGCACGACGGCGCCGCCGCGTTCGCGCGGACGGCGACCAACCGGCTGCCGGTCACCGAGCAGCCGGTAATCGCCAAGCACCCGGTGACCGGGCGCCGGCTGATCTACGTCAACCCGCTCTTCACCACGCGCATGTGCGGCGTGCCGCGCGACGAAGGCGACGCGATCCTGTCCTATCTGTACCGGCACTGCGCGAACCCGGAGTTCAACGTGCGGTTCCGCTGGGAGCCGCATTCGATCGCGTTCTGGGACAATCGCTGCACGCATCACCTCGCGCTGTGGGACTACTATCCCCACACCCGCTCCGGCTTCCGCATCCAGGTCACCGGAACCGACCGGGTGATCCCGGGTTGAATTGATCCGGGGCCGTCCCGCCGCATAGGACCCTCAGCGACCTGCGGCCCGGCCGCGGCGCGTCGCAGAGAGGGACAGACCATGCCTCGGAACCGGCCCATTCATCTGCCGTGCGTCGCCGCGGCATTCGCTGCCCTGTTGACCGGCCACGGCGCCGTCGCGCAGGTGCCGCCTCCCGCGGCGCCGGGCACGCCAGCGCTGCGCGACGTCCCCTCGATGCCGGGAACCCCCTCCGTTCCGGGACTGCCGGCGGTTGAGGAGACGCCCTCGATGCCGGGCACACCCGCGGCCCCCGGCGTGCCGACGACGCCGCGCACGCCGTCCATGCCGGGAACCCCGTCGGTGCCCGGCGTGCCGCCGCTGACCGATACCCCGTCGATGCCGGGCACGCCCTCGGTACCCCTGCCGCCGGGGGTGCCGCTCACCCCGTCGATGCCGGGCTCTCCCACGGCGCCGCCGCCCTCGCTGCCGGGCCGCTAGAGCGCTATCTGGCAAAGGTTGTCCGATTCGCCGGACGATCGGCATCGCTACGGAATGCGCGCCGGAACTGTCGCGCCGCCCGCACGTTCGCCATCAGACCCTTGCGAACGCAGAGGCGGCAGCATGCAGAGCAAGCTCCTGAACGGCGGCAACGGCGGCGCGCGCACCTATGCGGTGGTGCTGGAAACCGACGAGGAAGTGATGGGCTGCCTGAAGGCGTTCGCCGACAGCGAGCGGCTGTCGGCCGCCCACTTCTCCGCGATCGGCGCCTTCAGCGATGCGGTGCTCGCCTACTTCGACTGGCAGGAGAAGAAGTACCGGCCCATCCCGGTGGACGAGCAGGTGGAGGTGGCGACGCTGACCGGCGACATCGCCATCGCGCCCGACGGGTCGCGGGCGCTCCACGTCCACCTCATCGTCGGCAGGCGCGACGGCTCGGCCCTGGCCGGCCACCTCGAGCGTGCCCACGTGCGCCCGACCCTCGAGGTCATCCTCACCGAAAGCCCCGCCCACCTTCGCCGGGTGCACGACCCGGAAAGCGGTCTCGCGCTCATCCGTCCGGAGGGGTGAGCGGTCCGCCGGGCCGGCCCGCGTCGCCCTTAAGGGTTGCCCCCGATTGGCACAGGACCCGCGCGCCACAACATGCGGACTCATGGCGTAACCCGCAGCCGTGGAACATGGCGCCCGAGCCCGATTCACCCGTCCGCCGTCAGGAAACCTCGCCGTTCGACCGCGCGGCGGAGTTGCTGCTGCGCGACCTGCCCCGGTTGATCATCGGCTCGCTCATCCTGGTCGGCCTCGCGATCAATTTCGCCAACGTGGTCGGACGCTACCTCTTCCTGTCGCCGATCATCTGGGCCGAGGAAATCCTCATCTACATCATGGTGTGGTGCGTCTTCATCGGTGTCGCGCTGGTGTCCTGGGATGCACGTCACCTCAAGATGGACTTGCTGCTGTCGAAGCTCGGCCCGCGCGCGCGCCGGGTGCTGAACATCTTCATCGCCGCCACGACGATCGCGGTCCTGTGCATCGTCATCCCGCAGTCGTGGACGGTGGTCTCGATGATGCAGCGCCTCGACCAGCGCAGCGTCGTATCGGAAATCCCGATGACGATCCCGCACTTTGCCGTGCTGTTCGGCTTCGTGCTGATGCTGCTCGCGCTGCTGGTGCGCATCCGCGCCAACATCTCAACCTCGGCGAGCGAGCGCGAGGAGGTCGTCCAGAACCTGCGCACCGAGGACGAGCCGCCGGCGGATCCCGGCAAGCCGCTGCCGCCGCACTGACCTCTCCGGGCGCCGCGCGCCAGGCGCCGGCCCCTCTGCCGGCGCGGCGCCGAAAGCCAACGCCTGCCCCTATAGCCCGTGCAACCCGCTATCGGCGCGGATCGATCGCGATCACGACGAAACGGCCGTCGGGCGTCTCGTCGCGGTCGCCGCCCTCTTCGACGCAGCGGAACGGATACTCGCCGGCGGCGGGCGAGCGGAAGCTTAGCCGTGCCGTGCTGCGCGATTCCGCCGTCACGACGCGGCCCGACGGCACGCCGGTCGACGCGCGGCCGGGCGGCGGATGCGGATCGGACACGAGGACACTCGACTCGAACCGGATCGCGCGGTCGGTCCGGTTCACCACGTTCAGGCTGAAGGCCTGGCGCGCGGGCAGCCGCGCGACCGTCGGCCGGCACTCGACGCGCCCCTCGCGCAGCTCGGCCGTCAATTCGACGGGAATGGGCGCCGCAGGAACCCCAGCGGTCTGGGCATCAGCGCGCACCGCGGCACCCGCAAGCGCAAGGCCAAGGAGCATGCCGGGAAGACCGCGCGTCATCATGGGCCGCCTCACCGTGTGGACCGACTCGAACAGGCAACGGGGCCGGCTCCCTTTCGTTCCTGCCGCAGAACGGCAAAGGGCGGCGTCGCCGCCGCCCCCGCTGGTTCGTCCCCGCTGGTTCGCCCCCGCCGGTCTGGGTGCGCGGGCCGGCCCGCCGCTGCGCGAGGTCGCAGCGGGCGGCCGGCGCGCGGGCTACTCGGCCGCCGCGGCCTTGACGTTGCCGAGGGCGCCCGACGAAAGGACGCGGTTCAGCTCGTCGCCGGCGAAGCCGAGCTCGCCCAGGATCTCCTTCGTGTGCTCGCCGAGCAGCGGCGAGCGCACGACCTCCACCGGGCTGTCGGACAGCTTCACGGGGCAGCCGACGCTGAGATACGCGCCGCGCTCCGGATGTTCGACCTTGACCATGGTGCCGGTCGCGAAAAGGCCGTCGTCCTCGGCGATCTCCTTCATCGACAGGATCGGGCCGACCGGGATGTCGAGCGGGTTGCACACCTCCATGACCTCGAACTTGGTCTTGGTCATGGTCCACCGCTCGATGCGCTCGAAGATCTGGTTGAGCTTGTCGAGCCGCGCCGGCGGCGTCGCATAGGCCGGGTCGGTCTTCCACGTCGGTTCGCCGATCACGTCGCAGATCTTCGCCCACACCGGGGCCTGGCAGATGAAGTAGGTGTAGGCGTTGGGGTCGGTCTCCCAGCCCTTGCACTTCAAGATGCGCCCCGGCTGGCCGCCGCCCGAGTCGTTGCCGGCACGCGGCGTGGCGTCGCCGAACGGGATGCCCTCGCCGTACTGCGAGTATTCGGTGAGCGGGCCGGCGGCGAGCCGCTGCTGGTCGCGCAGCTTGACGCGTGCGAGGTTGAGCACGGCGTCCTGCATCGCGGCCGTGACGCGCTGGCCGCGGCCGGTCTTCTCGCGCTGGTAGAGCGCGGTCACGATGCCCAGGCAGAGGTGCAGTCCGGTGCCGGAATCGCCGATCTGGGCGCCGGTGACCAGCGGCGGGCCGTCGCGGAAGCCTGTGGTCGAGGCGGAACCGCCGGCGCATTGGGCGATGTTCTCATAGACCTTGCAGTCCTCGTACTTGCCGGGGCCGAAGCCCTTGATCGAGGCCATGACGATGCGCGGGTTGATCTCCTGCACGCGTTCCCACGAGAAGCCCATGCGGTCGAGCGCGCCGGGCGCGAAGTTCTCGACCAGCACGTCGCACTCCTCGATCAGCCGGGTCAGCACCTGCTTGCCGGCCTCGTGCTTGGAGTCGATCTCGATCGAGCGCTTGTTGTGGTTCAGCATCGTGAAATAGAGGCTGTCGGCGCCGGGCACGTCGACCAGCTGCTTGCGGGTCGCGTCGCCGACGCCGGGACGCTCCACCTTGATGACGTCGGCGCCGAACCACGCGAGAAGCTGCGTGCAGGTCGGACCGGACTGCACATGGGTGAAATCGAGGACCTTGATGCCTTCAAGCGCTTTCATGACGTGCTCCAGGGATTTGGCGTGTGGTGTCGCAGGGCCGCATCACTTCTTCTTCACGACGCTCTGCGGATTGAGGTTGCCGATGCGCCCGCTCTCAGTGCCGGCGTTCTCGTCGATCACGGCGTTGACCAGCGTCGGCTTGCCCGACTCCAGCGCGGCGTTGACCGCGCGCGACAGCTCGTCCGGCGTGGTGGCGTAGACGCCGACTCCGCCGAAGGCCTCCATCATCCTGTCGTAGCGTGCGTCCTTGACGAACACCGTCGTCGCGGCGTCCGCCCCGCCGGTCGGGTTGACCTCCGAGCCACGGTAGATGCCGTTGTTGTTCATCACGACGATGCAGACCGGCAGGTTGTAGCGGCAGATCGTCTCGACCTCCATGCCGGAGAAGCCGAAGGCGCTGTCGCCCTCGACCGCGAGCACCGGCTTACCGGTTTCGATCGCCGCGGCGACGGCGAATCCCATGCCGATGCCCATCACGCCCCACGTCCCGACGTCGAGCCGCGTGCGCGGCCGGTACACGTCGATGATCGAGCGCGCGAAGTCGAGCGCATTGGCGCCTTCGTTGACCAGGATCGTCTCCGGCCGTTTCTGGATGATCGCCTTCAGCGCGCCGAGCGCGCCGTGATAGTCCATCGGCACGTTGTTGTTCATCAGCCGCGGCGCCATGCGCGCGACGTTGCCGGCGGCCTTGGACTTGACCTCGTCCACCCACTCGGCGGGCGGCGCCTTCCACTCCTTGCCCATGGCGGCGAGCATGGCGGCGAGGCACGAGCCGATGTCGCCGACCACCGGCGCGGCGATGCCGAGGTTGCTGTCCATCTCCTTCGGGTCGATGTCGACCTGGACGAACTTCTTCGCGCCGGGCTTGCCCCACTGCTTGCCCTTGCCGTGCGAGAGAAGCCAGTTGAGCCGCGCGCCGACCAGCATCACGACGTCGGACTCCTGCAGCACGAGCGAGCGCGCCGCGCCCGCCGACAGCGGGTGGTCGTCCGGCAGCAGGCCCTTGGCCATGCTCATCGGCAGATACGGAATGCCGCTCTTCTCCACGAAGGCGCGCACGGTGTCGTCGGCCTGGGCGTAGGCCGCGCCCTTGCCGAGGATGATCAGCGGCTTCTTCGCGCCCTTGAGCACGTCGAGCGCGCGCGCCACCGCCGCCGGGGCCGGGAGGTGCGCCGGTGCCGGGTCGATCACCTTGACCAGCGACCGGGCGCCCGCTTCGGCGTCCATGGTCTGGGCGAACAGCTTGGCCGGCAAATCGAGGTAGACGCCGCCGGGCCGGCCCGACACGGCGGCGCGGATGGCGCGCGCGATGCCGACGCCGATGTCCTGGGCGTGCAGGACGCGGTAGGCCGCCTTGCACAGCGGCTTGGCGACGGCGAGCTGGTCCATCTCCTCGTAGTCGCCCTGCTGCAGGTCGACGATCTCGCGCTCGGATGAACCGGAGATCAGGATCATCGGGAAGCAGTTCGTCGTCGCGTTGGCGAGCGCGGTGAGGCCGTTCAGGAAGCCGGGCGCCGACACCGTCAGGCAGATCCCCGGCGACTTGTTGAGGAAGCCCGCGATCGCCGCGGCGTGGCCGGCGTTCTGCTCGTGCCGGAACGAGATGACGCGCATGCCCGACGCCTGCGCCAGCCGGCCGAGGTCGGTGATCGGGATGCCGGGCACGTTGTAGATCGTGTTGATGCCGTTGAGCTTCAGCGCTTCGATCACGAGGTGGAATCCGTCGGTGAGCTCGCGCTCTTCCGCCGCCTCGGTTCCCGTCGCCGCCTGCCCTGCCGATGCGTTCATGTGCTTTTTCCCAACCTGAGCGGCCGCTTGCATCGCGGCTTCGCGCTTGCGTATCTGACTAAGCGGAACCGGCCGCGGCCTGGCGCAGCCGGCCGGCCGCATCCTTGCGGTGCTTCAGGCCGTCCAGCCGCGTCCACGTCCGCTTGATGTGGTCGTGCAGCTTCATCGTGTGCTCGCGCACCAGCCGGCACGACAGCTCGGCGTCGCGCGCCTCCAGCGCCTCGATGATCTCCATGTGGTCGACGACGGAGCGTTCGGCCCGGTCGCCCTCGCCCATCGTGCGGCGGCGCACCGCATGCATGTGCTGCAGCAGCCCGTCGGCGGTGGTCTTCAGCAGCGAGCAGCCGGACAGCTCCAGGATGCGCAAGTGGAAGGCGATATTCGCCTCGGAATACTCCTCGATGTCGGCGCGCGCGGCGCGCGGGCCCTGCTTCTGCGCAAACGTGCGCAGCGCCTTGAGGTCGGCGTCGCTCGCGTGCTCGGTGGCGAGGCGCGCCGCCATGCTCTCCAGCGCCGCCCACGTCACCACCATCTCCAGGATCTCGCCCAGCGCCATGCGCCGGACGAACACGCCCTTGCGCGGCTGGATCTCGACCAGGCCGTCCTGTGCCAGCCGCGCCAGCGCCTCGCGGATCGGCGTGCGCGAGATGCCGAGCCGCTCGGCCATCGCGCGCTCGTCCAGGCGCAGGTCGGCGTCGTCCTCGTAGATGTTCATGTCGAGGATCGCGGCGCGCAGCAGCGCGTAGGTGTGATCCTTCAGCGTGAAGGTCACGGCGATCGGCGACAGTTTGCTGCTGATCGACACCGGTGCCGGCGCTCTCGCTGCGGGTGGACGCAACGGAGTCCCGATCCCCATTGCAGCCGGGACTGTATCAGATATCTGGTATACCACACAACCGAAAAGGCCGCCCGGTCGCCAACCGGGCGGCCCGGTCGCGCGGGATGCCACCCCGGAGAGCGCCCGCGCCGGGCGCGCCGCTCACGGCGCGGGGCGGCTCGTGGTGTCGTACTTGGTCAGGTGGATGAATTCGAGCACCGCGCCGTCGGGGTCGCGGAAATAGGCGCGCGGGCCATTGACGGTGCCGCCCTGGCGATCCTCCTCGAACGTGATCTCGACGCCGTTTGCGCGCAAGTGGTCGAGCGCCTGGCGGTAGCCCTTCTCGCCATCGACGATGAACGAGTGATGGACGCCGTTGTGGTCCTCAGCGCCGCCATAGATCGGCGCCGGGCGCTCGACCAGGATCAGGCACACGCCGGCGGCGTCGAGGAACGCCATCTTGCCGCCGACCGTCGTCAGGTGCTTGCAGCCGACGATGTCGGTGTAGAACTTGATGCTCCTGCCGATATCGCTGACCGGCAGGCTGAAGTGGGCCACCCCTTTCAGCTCGACCATCTCCCTGCCCTCCCTGTGCATCGCGCCGACAGCCGGCGCGCCGACGCATTGTGATCGCGCCGGGGCACCGCATCAACGGCCGCCCGTGCCGCAAGCGCGCCGTCGCCACCGCAAGTCGGACACGTGCCGCGACCGATAAGCGTATTCGTAATGATTGCATCGGTTAAGATGACGGCATGGATTCGGTGGAGCAGATAGACGGCCTCGACGACGCCTGTTCCCGCGGCAACTTGTGGGACGTCTACACCACCGTCGCAGCGCGTCACGGCGACGTGGAGGCCATACTCGCGCCCGGCCGCCAAGCACTTCGGTTCGCCGAGCTCCCCGACCGCGTCGCGGCCGCCAAGTCGGCGCTCGGCCGGATCGGCATCGGCCGCGGCGACCGCGTCGCCATCGCGCTGCCGAACGGGCCGGACGCGGCCGTCTGCTATCTCGCAGTCCTGGCCGCGGCGACGGCCATCGGCCTCAACCCGGCGCACACCGAAGACGAGTTCCGCGCCTATCTGAGCCTGACGAACGCAAAGGCGGTGATCGTCCCCGCCGGCCGGCCCGATGCGGTCTGCCGCGCGGCCCGCGACGCAGGCGCGGCGATCATCGAGCTGGTGGCGGACGCGAGCGCCCCCGCGGGCACCTTCGCACTGGTCGGCGACGCGGGGGAGCCATGCGCCGATCGCGGATGGAACGGACGCGACGATATCGGCCTCATCGTCTTCACGTCTGGCAGCACCGCGCAGCCGAAGATGGTGCCGTCGCGGCTACGCCACCTGATCAGCCATGCCGCCGACATGCGCCGGCGCTATGCCCTGGGGCCGGAAGACCGCGCGCTCCACGTCATGCCGCTGTTCCACGGCCAGGGGCTGCGCGCCGCCTTGCTGGGCCCGATCTGCGCCGGCTCGTCCGTCGTCTGCCTGCCGACCTTCGACCTCGACGAGTTCTTCGCCGCGCTGGCGACGTTCCGCCCGACCTGGTACACGGCCGCCTACACGATCCACCGCGCCGTGCTGGACCACGCCCGCCGGCAGCCGGAGGTCGCCCGCGCGGCGCGGCTGCGCTTCATCCGCTCGGGGTCGGGCAAGCTCGACCTCGACGTGTTGCACGGCCTGGAGGAAGCGTTCGGCGCGCCGGTCATCGAACGCTACGGCCAGTCCGAGACCGGCACGCTCACCGCCAACCCGCTGCCGCCGGGCATGCGCAAGCCGGGCACGGTGGGCGTCGCGACCGTCGACGAGATCGCCATCCTGGGAGACGACGGCGGCTTCCTGCCGCCGGAGGCCGAGGGCGAGATCGTCTCGCGCGGGCCGACCGTGTTCGACGGCTACATCGACGACCCCGCCGGCAACGCCGGCACGTTCGTCCGCGGCTGGTTCCGCACCGGCGACATCGGCCGCATCGACCGCGACGGCTACCTGACGATCACCGGCCGGCTCAAGGACATCATCAACCGCGGCGGCGAGAAGATCAGCCCCGGCGAGGTCGAGCACGCGCTCGCGCAGCACCCGGCCGTGTCGGCCGCATGCGCATTCGGCATCCCGCACCCGAGCCTGGGCGAGGAGGTCGGCGCGGTGGTCGTGCTCAAGCCGGGCATGACCGCGACGGCGCCGGCGGTTGCCGCCGCCGCCGCGACCACCATCGCCGCCTTCAAGGTGCCGCGCCGCATCGTGGTCCTGGACGACCTGCCGCTGGGCGCTTCCGGCAAGATCGATCGCCCGGCGGCGCGCCGCGCCTATCTCGCCGCGCCGCCGTCGACCGCAGCCGGCGACGTCGTTGCTCGACGCAGCGCGGATGCGGTCGAAGCGGCGCTGGCACCCTTGTGGGCCTCGGTCCTCAAGCGCGACGCGGTCCCGCGCGACGAGGATTTCTTCCTGCTAGGCGGCGATTCGCTCGCCGCCGGCCAGCTCCTCACCCAGGTGCATCGCGCGTTCGGCGTGGCGCTGCCGCTGGGGTCTATCTTCGACGCGACACGCACCCTGGCGCTGATGGCGGCGGCGATCGCCCGCGGCGGCGCCGGGGCCGCGGCCGCCGGCCAGGCGGGCGAGGCGCCGGAAGCCATCGTGCCTGGCCCCGGCAGCGGCCCGGTTCCCCTTTCGCTGGCGCAGGAGCAGCTCTGGCTGTTCGACCAGATGCAGCCGGGCGCCTCGACCTACAACGTCAACCGGGTTGCCCGCATCCGCGGCCCGCTCGACGTCGCCGCGCTGGAGCGCGCCCTGAATGCACTGGTCGCGCGCCACGATTCCCTGCGGACCACCTTCGCGGCGGACGGCGGCGTCCCGCACCAGGTCGTCCACCCCACGCTCCGGGTCGCCCTGCCGGCGGCGGAAATCGCCGCGCCGCCCGGCCCGGCCTGCGAGGCCGAGATCGCACGCATCGTGGGCGAGACGATCAATCGGCCGTTCGACCTCGCGCGCGGCCCGCTGATCCGGGCCGGCGTGTGGCGCATCGGCGCCGACGACCACCTGCTGATCCTGTCGCTGCACCACATCCTGGTCGACGGCAGCGCGATCGACATCCTGAGCGAGGAGCTGGCGCATCTCTACGACGCCTTCGTCCACGGCCGAGCCGCGCCGCTGCCGCCGCTGCCCTGCCGGTTCGCCGACTACGTGCTGTGGGAGCGCGCGGCGTGCGAAGGCC
>JBFWQM010000148.1:0-14024 GCA_050249455.1 Rhodospirillaceae bacterium
ACCTCCGCCTCGTACCAGTACGGCCCCTCGGCGACCGGGCCGGTGCCGACCGCGAAGGTCGGCAGGTTGTCGAAGAAGAAGTTGTCCAGGTGGTCGTTGGCGACGCACACCAGCACGTCGGGCTTGGCGCGCGCCAGCATCGCGCGCAGCTCGCCGAACGAGGCGAACAGCTCCGCCATGTCGGCCGGATCGGCCTGGTCGCGGTTCCAGCAGATGCGCGGGTTGTGGGTGGACGCGATGACGGCGCAGATGCGTGCCATGGATGTTTCCCGTTACGACGAGGCGCCGTAGCGCCAGTGCTCCATCCGCCGCTCGATCATCTTGAGCGCGGTCGAGATGCTGACGCCGATCACGCCGAAGCACAGGACGACGACGAAGTAGGGCGCCATCTGGAAGGTGTTGCCGTAGACGGACAGGAGCCCGCCCAGGCCGCGCACCGCGGTGTAGAGCTCGGCCACCACGGTGTTGATCAGCCCGATCGCAGCGCCCAGCCGCAGCCCGGCGACGATGTAGGTCGCGGCGCCCGGCAGCATGATCTTGCGGAAGATCTGGCTGTCGCGCGCGCCGGCCGACCGCGCCATCTCGATCAGCTCGCCGTCGCTGTTCAGCACCCCGGCATAGGTGTTGATCAGGATCGGCATCACAGCGCCCAGGAAGACGATCGTCACCTTGGCCTCGAAGCCGAGGCCGAGGAAGATGATGATCAGCGGGATGAACGCGACCCTCGGGGTGGAGGTGAAGGCGTTGACGTAGATCTCCATCGTCGCGCCGAACACGCGGATGCCGCCCATCAGGAGGCCGAGCGGGATGGCGACCAGCGCGCCGAGGAGATAGCCGGTCAGGTAGACCGACAGGCTGTCGCCCATCGCCGTCACCACCGTGCCGTCGCCGATCACCTTCACCGCCGCCTGCGCGGTCTGCCACGGCGTCGGCACGAAGTTGCGCCCGGCGAAGTAGGAGAGAACCCACCAGATCGCGATGAACACCGCCAGCGCGACCAGCCGCCAGGTGGTGATGTTGATCGCGCTCAGCCGCGGACCGATGCGCGGGCGGCGCTGCGCGACCGGGCGCGACGGGCGGGCGGGGACCGCGCTGGTCACGGCGCGCGCCTCACGCCTTGTCGGGCTGGTAGTAGTCGTACCAGGCGTTCGGCACGCCCTGGATCTTCGGCACCACGTTCTCGATGTACCACTCGCGCGGGTTCAGCACCGCCGACAAATGGAACAGCAGCACCGGGTGCACGTGCAGCGACCACAGCTTCGGGAAGTCGCGGCTGGTCAGCGCCGCGCGCTCCTCCGCGCTCAGGTCGAAGCGGTCGAGCACGGCGAAGTCGCCGGCGCGGAACGCGATGGTGTTTTCGCGATGGATGTAGATCGTATGGATCGCGCGGTTGAGGTCGTAGGTCGACATGGTCTCCCTCAGCGCTTGGCCGGCATCGCGCCGACCGCTTCCACGGTGGTGCGTGCGACCAGGTCGTCGGTGTCGGGCGACGCGCCGCCGACCCCGATGGCGCCGACGCACTGGGCGCCGTCGAACAGCGGGTAGCCGCCCTTGTTCAAGGTGACGCCGCCGGGCAGCACGTCGGACAGGCTCTGTGCGAACAGCGGCCGGCCCTCCCACTGCTCCATCAGCTGGGCGGTCGGCTTGCGGAAGGCGGCGGCCAGCCGCGCCTTGCCGGTCGCCATGTAGGGGCCGTGCCAGGCGTCGGGCTTGCCGCGCGCGACCAGGACGGGGTGGCCGGCGGCGTCGAGCACGGCGACGCTCACTTCGACGCCGTGCGCGCGCCCGATCTCCTTGGCGCGCTGCAGGATGACCAACGCCCGCTCGAAGTCCATCGTCGCCTCCGCGCCGGCCCCGGGCCCTGCGGTCAGATCATCCGCAGGTAGCGATCGGCGTTGCCGCCGAGCAGCTTCTTCATCGCATCGTCGCCGATTTCGGATTTCCACGCGATCACGTTGTCGACCGAGTTCGGCCAGTCGCATTCCGGATGCGGGAAGTCCGACGCATACATCAGGCAGCCGTCGCCCAGGATGTCGTTGACCGCCTTCGTCATCTTCGGCCCCTCGTGCGCCTCGATGGCGCAGAACACGCGGCCCATTCGCGCGTAGTCGCTCGGCAGGTGCTTGAGCGCGCGCACCGATCCCTTGACGTAGTGGACCTGGCTGTCGAGGCGAAGCAGCCAGTACGGCAGCCAGCCGTGCCCGGTCTCCGAGAAGCCGATCTTGATGTTCGGATAGCGGTCCAGGATGCCGCCGGCGATGACGTAGGCGAGCAGGCGCTGCGCCCCCCACGGGTGCGCCGCGGTGCGCGCGATCGCGCTGTTGCCCCAGATGTCGCGGTAGCCGGGGAAATAGGGCGGCTCGTAGAAGAAGCTGTGGTGCATGATCGGCAGGCCGAGCTCGTTCATCGCCTCCCAGATCGGGTTCAGGTCGGGGTCGTCGATCGGCACGCCTTCGGGCAGCGCCGGCCACACGCACGACACCCACTTCTCCTTGCCCCAGCGGCGGATCTCGCCAACCGCGTGCTCCACGTCGGCGCCGGAGGCGAGGATCAGGCCCTTCAGCCGGTTCGGGTCGGGGCTGCAGAAATCGGCCATGTACTGGTGATACGCGGCGTAGAGCCCGGTGGTCAGCGCCGGGTCGAGCGCGCTGGAGCCAGGCGCCCAGGTGCCGGGGATCAGGACGTTGACGTCCACCCCCTCCTTGTCCATGTCCTCCAGCCGCCCGGTGGAATTGTCGTGCTGGATGCGCTCGTGCGGGGTGGCCTTGGCGATGTTCTGCACCCGGCCTTCCAGCGCGCCGGCGCCGCCGCCCTCCACCTTCTCCGTCACGGCTTTCTCGCCGGCGATGCGGCTGTAGGGGATCGGCTTGATCTTGAGCGTCGTCCACGGCTCCGCAGGATGACCGCGGCCGGGCGGCGAGCGCATGGTGCGGATATAGGGGGTCAGCTCCTCCCACCGCGCCTTCAGCGCGTTGCCGGCATATCGGTGCAGCACCTCCAGCGACGGCGTGACATGGGTATCGACGTCGATGACCCGGAACCCGTTGCGCATCGTGCTCTCCGGCAAATGGAACGCGCGACACGCTAGAATTGCGGAAAATCCGAATCCAAGAGTATTTTCGAATGCTTCCATAGGCTGTACCTATTCGACGCCGCTCCTACCCAGGAAGGCCGCCTGAAAGGCGGGCACCGAGGCATGAACGATCGGCAATTACGATACGCGCTGGCCGTGTGGCGCGAGCGCAGCTTCAGCCGGGCGGCCGAGAAGCTGGGCATCGCGCAGCCCTCGCTCAGCGAGCAGATCCGCCTGCTGGAGGACGAGATCGGCTTCGACCTGTTCATCCGCTCCAGCCGCGGGGTGGAGGCCTCGACCAACGGCCGCACCTTCCTGCACGACGCGGCGGAGGTGCTGACCGGCATGGCGGCGCTGGGCGAGCTGGCGCGCGACCTGCGCGGCGCGCCGGGCTTCACGCTCCGACTCGGCATCGGGTCGGGGATCGCGCAGGCGATGGTGCCGGCGGTAGTGCAGGCGCTCGCCGCCGCCCCGGTGCGGCCGCGGCTCGACCTCATCACGGCGACGACGCGGCGCGTGCAGCGGCTGGTCGACCAGCAGCGCCTCGACGCCGGCCTCCTGATCGGCGGCGACCCGCGCAGCATGCCGCCCGACCTGGTGCGCCGGCCGTTCGCGACGACCGACGTGGTCGCCGTCGCGCCGCGGGGCCATGCGCTGGCGGCGGAGGCGGCGCCGGTCGGCCTCGCGGCCTGCGCCCGCCACCCGCTGATCCTCGCCGAGACCCGGATCGGCTACGGCCAAAGCGTGTTGTCGCTGTTCGCCGCGCAGGGCCTCAGCCCCGACGTCGTCGCGGTGTGCGACGACATCGAGACGGTGAAGCTGATGGTGCTGTCCGGCGCCGGCGTCGCGCTTGTGCCGCGACTCGCCGCGGCGGTCGAGATCGACGCGGGCCGCCTGGTCGCCCTCGGCCTGCGCCCGGCGCAGACGCTGTCGCTGCTTCTGGTCCGCCGCCCGGAGCCGCTGCCGACCCGGGTGGAGCAGTGCGTCGCGCTGCTGGCCGAGGCACTGGCGGTGACGGAGGGGGCGGACGCCGAGGCGTAGTTTTTCTTGTTTGTCGTCCTCCGGCTTGACCGGAGGACCCATCTAGCCGCGCTGCGGTGCGCACCGACATGGGTGCTCCGGTCAAGCCGGAGGACGACGACAAACAAAAGAAACGAAGACGTCGACGACCGAAGGTAAGGGCGATCACCCCAATGTCGGATCCAGGATGATCTTGCCGCTGCCCGGGTTGGTCTCGGTCATGCGGTGGGCGTCGGCGGCCTGGCTCAGCGGCAGGATGCGTTCGTAGCGCACCTTGATCTGACCCTTCGCGACGGCGGCGAAGCAGTCGGGGATGTCCTCGCGCCGCGCGCCGGGCTGGCCCATGATGGTCAGGCGGCGGTCGTAGACGTGGAAGAAGTTGACCGGCACGACCGGCCCGCCATGCGCGCCGGCAGTGACGACGCGGCCGTCGCGCGCCACCGAATCGATCGCCTTCGACAGGGTCGCCGGGTTGGCGATGTTGTCGTAGAGCAGGTCGACGCCGCGCCCGCCGGTGATGCGGCGAACCTCCGCCTCAAGGTCGTGGGTGTTGTAGTTGATGCCGTGGTCAGCGCCGAGCGACAGGCCGATCGCGACCCGGTCGTCGGATCCGGCCGCGCAGATTACCCGGGCGCCGACGATGTTCTTGGCGATCTGGATGCCGATGCTGCCCAGGTTGCCGGCGGCGCCCATGATCAGCACCCAGTCCGAGGCCTTGGCCTTGCCCAGGTTGATGAGAAGGTTCCAGGCGGTCGGCACGTGGCGCATCGCGACCGCCGCATCGGCGAACGACACGCCGTTGGGGATGCGCGACACCCAGCACGCCGGCACCGCGACCAGGTCGGCGTCGCCGCCGGGGCGGCGGACGCCCATCATGCCCATGTCGCCGCAATCCTTGCCGGCGCGGCCGGGGCAATCGGCGCAGGTGTGGAGCGGCATGGTGCCGGCGGTCGCGACGTGCTCGCCGATGCGGAAGCCGGAGACGCCGGGGCCCAGCGCGCGCACCGTGCCGGTCGCATCGACGCCGGGGATCAGCGGCAGCACGATGCCGCGGTGGTGCTGCGTCCCGGCGCGCACCCCGCAGTCGAGCACGCGGTTGATGGTGGTGGCGTGGACGGCGATCAGCACCTCGCCCGGCGCCGGCGTCGGGTCGGGCACCTCCTCGTAGCGCAGCACCTCGGGCGGGCCGAACTCCCGGATCACGATCGCTTTCATCGCTTCAGCCCCCCACTCAGCCCCACGGCCCGAGATAGGGCTCGCCGATGAACGAGTCGGGCTCGTAGTCGATCGCCAGCGGCCACGGCGGCGGCGCCGGCGTGCGGCGCGCCGCGCCCTGGCGCGGCCGGCCGTCGAAGCCGACCTGCTCGATCGCGTGGTAGAGCTGGACGCGGTGGCCGTCGGGATCGACTGCATCGAAGGCATAATCGACGCCGGGGAACAGCTCCGGCGGCAGCTCGGCGAAGCGCACGCCGTTGGCGGCCAGGAAGTCGCGCGCGTCGCGCAGCTGCTGGTAGTTGGCGAGCTGCAGCCCGAAGTTCAGGCACGTCGTGTTGTCGGGCAGGCCGAGCAGCGCCCGCAGCGCCAGCGGGTACAGCGCCAGCACGTGATGCTCGCCCGCCGTGCGCAGGAAGGCGCAGGTGTGGCCGCGGTAGTCGATGGTCTCGGTCAGGGTGAAGCCCATCGTCTCGGTGTAGAACTTGAGCGCCGCCGCCATGTCGGCGACGAACAGGCGCACCGGCCCGATGCGCACGATCTTGAACGGGCGCGGCAGCATCTGGCCCTGCACGTCGTAGCGGGCGGGCGGCCGCTGGGTATGGCGGAAGCCGTCGGTCACCTGCGTGCCGCCGCGCAGCGCCTCCTCGACCTCGTCGAACTCCGCCATCTGCGGCAGCGGCGGCGCGGCCTGGAACGCGCGCGAATACATGTTGCGCGGCTTCGAATGCCCGTTCCAGCCGATTTGCTCCATGCCCCAGTAGAGCTCCATCGGGTGGCCGTCGGGGTCGCTGAAATAGGTGTGCCAGTTCGACCCCGGCATGTCTCGGCCGGTGCGCAGCATCGCCTGGCCGGTCGCGGTCAGCCAGCGCGCGGCGTCGCCCACCTCGCCCAGGCTGCCGACCTGCCAGGTGACCTGGTTGACGGTGACGCCGGGCCGCCAGCGGCCGGGCGGGTCGGCGACCTCGCGCAAATGGCGCGAGAACAGGACGAAGGCGTGGTGGTCGGTGCCGTAGCGGGTGAAGCAGCCCCAGGACGAGCCACCGGTCGCCTGCAGCCGCGCGATCTGCTCCGGGTTCAGCCGGAACTCGTAGGACCGCGCGTCGGAGATGTCGAAGCCCAGCAAGTCGGTGTAGAAGCGCACCGCGTCGTCGTAGTTGTAGACGTTGAAGCCGAAATGGCCGAGCCGGCGGATGCGGAACGGGCGGTCCAGCTTCATGCCGCCGACGATGAACTTGCCGTCCTCGGTCGGCCGCGCGTACTGCGTGCCGGTCGGCGGTTGGTCCAACATCTCTTTTGTCCCCAGACGTTCTTTCGTGCGAGTCTTAGCGCAAATCCGCAGCCGTTCCTAGCAGCGGGCGGAAGACCAGAAGGGGGGAGCGCAAGAGATGGATTACGCCGAACGGACCGCCCGCATCCGCGCACTGGGCCGCACCATCGAGCCGGCTGTGCTCGAGGCGGCGCAGGCGATCTTCACGCCGCAGCACGAGACGGAGCCCTATGACGGCGTGCGCGTGACGCGCGACGTCCGCTACGGCGCGCACGACCGCCACCGGCTCGACGTCTATGCGCCCGACCCGGCCGGCGCGAAGCGACCGGTGCTGCTGTTCGTCCACGGCGGCGGCTTCACCGGCGGCGACAAGAAGCGCCCCGGCACCCCGTACCAGGACAATGTCGCGCTGTGGGCGGTGCGCCACGGCATGGTCGGGATCAACATGACCTATCGCCTGGCCCCGGCCGCGCCGTGGCCGGCCGGGATCGAGGACATCGCCGCCGCCATCGCCTGGATACGCGCCAACGGCGCGGCGCACGGCGGCGACGCCGGCCGCATCTTCCTGATGGGGACCTCTGCCGGCGCGACGCACGTCGCCTGCTACGCTGCGGGCCGGTCGCCGGAGATCGCCGGCGCGATCATGCTGTCGGGCGTCTACGATCTGGAGACAACCGAACCGCGGGATTCCCTGAAGTCCTATTTCGGCGCCGACATCCCGGCGTGGAGCGCGCGCTCGCCGCTGCGCGGGCTGATCGACGGCGCGGTGCCGCTGATGTTCGTGCTCGCGGAGTTCGACCCGCCCGACTTCGAACGCCAGGCGCTGGCGGCGGTGAGCGCATTCTCCGCCTGCCACGGCCGCTGGCCGCATTTCGTCCGGCTGATGGGTCACAATCACTTTACCGCGACTCTGCATCTCAATACTGACGACGACTATCTCGGCCGCCAGATCGTCGAATTCGTGGCCGCGGCAAGTTAACAGCGGGAACAACGCCTCTTCCGGATCGTTGCGTGGCCACTGAGTCCTGAATCCAGGAGAGAGCGGACATGACCATTCAGAAACTGCTTTGCAGCACTGCCGCAGCGGCGCTGCTCGTCATCGGCGTCGGCGCGCAGGCGGCCGATGCGCCGAAGGCTCCCACTGCGCAGAACGCGCAGACAACGATGCCGTCGACCGCGGTGCAGGCCGATCGCCTGATCGGCGCCAGCGTGAAGAACGAGGCCAACGAAACGGTCGGCGACGTCGAGTCGGTGATCATCGGCGAGGACGGCAAGGTGCGGGCGCTGGTGGTCGGCGTCGGCGGCTTCCTCGGTCTCGGCGAGCGCCTGGTCGCGCTCGACTGGAACCAGATCCGGGTCAACCAGGACGGCAACAGCGTGAAGGACGTGCGGGTCTCGATGAGCAAGGAGCAGGCCAAGGCGCTGCCCGAGTACAAGTACCGCGAGACCTCCTGGCGCGGCACGGCCTATCGCGACACCGGCTACAGGTCGGCGTCCGACATGCGGACCGACCGCGCGACGACCGCGCGCAACGACCGTCCGGCGGCCGGCGCGGCGGCGACCGACCGGCCGATGCGCGGCGACGTTTCGGCGAAGTCGATCATGACGCCCGATGGAAAGCTGAAGGCGTCCGAGGTCATCGGCATGTCGGTCGTGAACGACAAGCAGGAGAAGATCGGCGACATCGACGAGGTGCTGTTCGACAAGGCCGGCAAGCCGCAGGTCGTGCTCGGCGTCGGCGGCTTCCTCGGCGTCGGCGAGCGCAATGTGCTGGTCGACTGGAGCCGCTTGACCTTGCATCGCGAGGGCGACGACGTGCAGCTGCGCATGTCGACGACCGCCGACGACCTTAAGAAAATGCCGGCCTACGAGCCGCGCTCGTAAAGAAGGCCGCGAGCCGACGGCCGGCGCCGGGAGCGATCCCGGCGCCGGCTTCGTCGTACCAGGGAGGCACGCTGATGAATGACGGCAGGCCCGAACTCCCGAAGATCGCCGGCATTCTCGAAACCGCCGTCTACGTCGACGACCTCCGCACCGCACGATCCTTCTACGAGGACAGGCTGGGGCTGCGCTGCATGTTCGAAGACGCCCGGCTGTGCGCGATCGACGTGGGCGGACGCGGGGTGCTGCTGCTGTTCCAGCGCGGCGAGTCGCTGGCGCCGGTGAAGCTGCCGGGCGGCACGATCCCGCCGCATGACGGGCACGGCCCGCTGCACATGGCCTTTGCGGTCACCGGCGACGAGCTGCGCGCATGGGAGGAGACGCTGCCCGCGCTCGGCGTGCCGATCGAAAGCACCGTCGATTGGCCGCGCGGCGGCCGCAGCATCTACTTCCGCGACCCCGACCGGCATCTCCTGGAGATGGCGAGCCCGGGGATCTGGCCGATCTACTGAAGCGGCGCGTGCCCGGTCAGCGCACCACCAGCTTCGCCGCCATGCCGCGGTCGCGGCTTTCGGGGCTGTAGATGTCGTAGCTGCCGGTTTCGTCCGGCGCGCGGAAGCTCAGCACCTTGCGTTCGCCGGGCGCCAGCGGCGCCTCGAACTTGACCTTCGCCATCGGCACCGAGACCTCCAGGTTGTGCGCGGCTGTGCCGCCGTTGGTCACCACAAGGTTGACCATCCGCGACTTCGGCACCACCACCTCCTGCGGGGTGACGGCGTACTCCTTCAGCGCGACGCTGACCTGGACCGCGGGAAGGTAGCTCGCGTCCTGCGCGGCGGCCACATGCGCGAACGCCATCGCCGCCGTCACCGTCATCGTCGCCAAAACAGTCCGCGCACCCATGGCAGCACCCGTCCCCGCTGTTGCCGACAGGGAACGCGCCGCGCGGCTGCGCGTTCCGCGCCGCCGAGGGCGGTCAGCGACGCGGCGCCAGGTTCTTGAACAGCTCGGAGAACTTGTTCACCGCGTACGGCGCGAACAGCGTCATGCCGGCAACCAGGAAGTTGATGGCATCGTCCATGTCCTCCGGCATCCGTCCGGTCGTGGCGAAGCGATGCAGCGCGAAGGCGCCGAAGCCGAGGAACATCAGCAGGATCGCGATCATGCCCATCAGCGCGATCAAGCGGCTGGTGCTGGCGCGCATCTCCACGATCAGCACCGGCCGCCCGGCGGGATCGAGACGCGGCTCTGGATGGCCGGCCGCGCCGACCGTCGTGCAGGTCACCTCGTGCGGTTCCGACAATGCGTCGGACAGCGACCACGCCGTGCCGTAGATCGCGGCGCGGATCATCAGCAGCGCGATCAGAGCGCCGATCAGCACGATGCCGATGACGCCGTAGACGAACCAGCCTTCCGGCGCCGGCGCGACCTGCGCCCAGGCGCTGCGCGTCGGCCAAGCCGCAACCGAAGCGGCTAGCGCGGGCGCAAGCGCCCGCCGGCTCAAGGTCCGCATCCCCAACCCCCTTGCTTGCCCCGATGCCACGATGAACGCCGGCGGCGGAACCTGTCAATCGGCGGGGGAACCGGCGCACCCGCGGCGGCGTTTCACGCGGCCAACTTCGGGAGTCGGGAACATGAAAAGGATTCTTGCAACTGCCGCCGTCGCGCTGGCTGCGGCGTCCGCGGCCCCGGCGACGGCGGGGCAGCTCGACGCGGCATCCGGCATCTGGCACCCGGTTGGATGCGCCGAGCCGGTGGCCCCGCCGCGCGAGGCGGATTCGGCGACCAGCCTCAACGATTCGATCATGCGCTACAACGCCTATGTCGACCGCGTCACCGCCTTCAACGAGTGCGTGCGCAACGAAGCCGCGCGGGACATGAACCTGATCCGCGCGCAGGCGGAGCGGGCGCAGATCACCGCCGTGCGCGAGGCGGAGGCCGGCCGGCTTGGGCCCGCCGGCCCGCGCTGACCCCGGACCGGGGGCGGCGAATGAAAAAGGGCGGGCCTCAGGCCCGCCCTTTCCTCGAGCGTGATGGCGGCGCGCTCAGCGGGTCGCGCTCTGCCGCGGCGACAGCGTGCTCTGGTGGGCGAAGGTCGGCCGGTTCCAGAACGTGGTCCACGACTCGTTCATCATCAGCTTGCCGTTGACGACGCGGAGCTTATCGTACGGCACCGCGATGAGCCGGTCGGGCTGGCCCATGGTGGTGCCCGCGGTGATGATCGCGTAGCGCTGCCCGTTCCGGTCGATCACGTCGTGCAGCCGGCCGAGCGCCGTCTCGTTGTTGAAGACTTCCAGCCCCACCGCGATCGCCGGGTCCGGCGCGATGCCGACCATCGGTTTCGGCTGCGCCGTCGCCGTCTGGGCCACCGCCGCGCCGGCCAGGGCCATTGCCCCCATCGACGCTGCGACGACAAGCGCCGCAATACCACGCTTCCTCGGTTCCATTTGGCACCTCGCCTGAATTGAAATCCCGCGCAGCAACCGTACAGCGACTGGATTGTTCCATCCGCGGCGGGCGCGACGCGGGTGTTGCAGGCCAGGAACCGAACCCAGGAACCAAACAAGGCGGCCCGCGTTGACACCGCCGCGAGCGTGAACGGCTCGATGCCGATGACGCAAAGGATTTTCACGGACAGTGGGGACAACTCCAATGAACGCCATGGTTCCGAAGTACTTCGCAATCGCGGCCGTACTGGCCGCTTCCTTCGGCCTCGCCGCCTGCGGCAACTCCCAGGGCGACCGGGCGCTCAGCGGCGGCGGGATCGGCGCCGGCATCGGTGCGGCCGCGGGTGCGGCGACCGGTGGCAGCGTGCTGGGCGGCGCGATCCTGGGCGGCGCGGCTGGCGCCGCGACCGGCGCGATCACCGACAAGGACGACGTGAACCTCGGCAAGCCGGTGTGGAAGTAGCCGGCGGCCGCAGGTCGCAGAGAGCACATTCGCCGGCGGACGTTCCCGTCCGCCGGCACCGCAAGGAAGGAACGGACATGACAGGTGCGCCGAAGAGGGCCGCGATGCTCGCGGCCACGATCCCGGCCCTGATGCTGGCAGGCTGCGGCTACACCACGGTCGATGCGCTGAACAAGACGCCGACCCCGCCGAGCCAGAACTTCAGCGGCTATCTGGCGGACGACTACAAGAGCTTCGCCAACTACGAAGGCTATCAGATGTACGACTGGCCGGACGCCCAGCACTTCGCCAACAAGGGGCTGGCGGCGGCCAAGGGCCAGGCGGTGCCGCCGGAAGATCCGGGCAAGTGGAAGATCCGCAACGCCCACATGCGCGCCGACCTCGACGCCGCGCACGCGCGGCTCCACCAGGCGATCGCCAAGGGCGGCGGCGCGAAGGCGCCGCAGGCCATGGCGCGCGCGCAGGTCGAATACGACTGCTGGGTCGAGCAGGCCGAAGAGGGCTGGCAGTACAACGACATCGCTTCGTGCCGCAACGGCTTCGTCCAGGCGATGATGGTCGTGGACCGCGGCCTCGCCGGGCCGGTTGCGGCGCAGCCGCCGATGCCGGCCGCGCCGACGCCGGCACGCGACTACCTCGTCTTCTTCAACTTCGACAGCGCGGAGCTGACCGACAACGGGCGCGACATCATCCGCTCGGCCGCCGAAGCGGCGCGGCAACAGAACATCCGGATCTTCCAGATCGTCGGCCACGCCGACCGGTCCGGCAGCGATCGCTACAACCAGGCGCTGTCGATGAGGCGTGCCGAGACGGTGGCCCGCGAGCTGCAGCAGATGGGCTTCGACCGTCGCGACCTGATGATCAGCGCGAAAGGCGAATCCGATCCGCTGGTGCAGACCGCCGATGGCGTGCGCGAGCCGCAGAACCGCCGCGTGACCATCTCGATCAACCCGAGCGGCGCCGGCGCCTAACGGCCCCGCCATCCAGCCGTTGAACGCCCCGCCGCCGGCAACCGCCGGGGCGGGGCGCCTCGTTTCGGCCCCTCTCCGAAAGACGACGCGATGGCTACCCGACTGCGCGCCCCGCGATACCACCGCCTCCGCGACCGACCGGCGGAAGGGGTGAGCAGGCGCCGCACCCGGCGCCACCTGTCGCTGCGGGACTTCACGCCGATCCTGGCGGGCTTCCTCCTGGCGCTCGCGGTCCTCTACACCCTCTACTTCGCGCAGGCCTTCCTGATCCCGACCGTGGCGGCGATCGTGCTCGCGATGATCGTGAGCCCGATCGCCGACTTTCTCGAGGAGCGGGCGCGCGTGCCGCGGCCCGCCGCCGCGCTGCTGGCGGTTCTCGGGCCGATCGTGGTGTGCGCCGGCCTGGCGATCGTACTCGCCCCGGCGCTCGAGACGTGGGTCGATCGCGCGCCGCAGATCTTCGACAGCGCCCAGGAGAAGCTTCGCGGCCTGCGCGAGTCGGTGGCGGCGCTGCGCCAGGCCTCGGAGCAGATGGAGAAGGTCGCCGAGCTGCCGAAGCAGGACGGACCTGGCCAGTCGCCGGCCGCGATCCCGGTGGTGATCGCGGGCCGCGGCCTGCTCGCCGACTTCGCGGTGTCCGCCCCGCTCGTCGCGGTGCAGGTGCTCTACGCGATCGTGATGAGCTTCTTCATGCTCGCCGAGCGCAGCCGGATACGCCACCGCGTCATCTGCTCCCCGCCGTCGCTCGGCATGCGCCTGCGGCTGGCGCGGATCGTGCGCGAGATCAGCGACGGCATCTCGCAGTACCTGTTCAGCGTGGCGGTCATCAACACCGGGCTCGGCGTCTGCACCGCCGCGGCCCTCCATCTGCTCGGCGTCCCGGACGCGCTCCTGTGGGGCGCGGCGATGGGGCTGTTCAACTTCATCCCCATCTTCGGCCCGATCCTCATGATCGGGGTGATCGGCGCGGTGTGCGTGGTCACGTTCGATACGCTCGGCCAGGCGGTGGTCCCGATCGGCGCGGTGCTCATCCTGCACCTGATCGAATCCCAGATCGTCTATCCCTGGGTCCTCGGCCGCCGCGTGGCGGCCAGTCCGCTCGCGGTCTTCTTCGCCGTGGCGTTCGGCGGCTGGATGTGGGGCGTCGTCGGCGCGTTCATCGCGGTGCCGGTGCTGATCGTCTGCGTCGCCATCGTCCACCACATGGGCCCGCGCTAAAGCGGTATCCGATCAGGTGTGATTGGATACCGATCTCGATCCTTCGTTGGTCGCATTCTCTACGGCGAACCGGATTCCACTTCGCCGGAAAATGCCCTAGGCGAGGCCGGGGAAAGCAACGGCTCCGCCGGCGGCGGCTGGCCGCCGACGGAGACGCGCGAGTCCCGCGATCCGGCGCGGCCGTCGCGTCAGCGGCGGCCGAGGACGAACCCGGTAAGGGCGGCGACGGCAAGGATGGCAAGCGGGGAGGCTTCGCGACCGAGGCTCCGGCCGACATCGACCAGCAGGCGGTCGATTTCGGCAGGCTCCAGCAGCGCGTCGATCGGCTCCGGTTCGGGGGCCGGCGGCTCGGCCATCGAGTGGTGCGAGGCAACCGCCAGCACGATGCCGCCGGCGACGGCGAAGACGACGGCGAACCCGGCGGCGGCATAGATCACGCCGTATTCCAGCGCCGCCACCGTGAAGGCCG
>JBFWQM010000149.1:0-9462 GCA_050249455.1 Rhodospirillaceae bacterium
GCACGATCGAGAAGGTGAAGGGCATGCGGCCCTACACCCCGCTGGAGCTCGCCGGCCGCAACATCTACATCCGCGAGGGATGCTACAACTGCCACAGCCAGATGGTGCGTTCGCTGCGCGACGAGGTAGAGCGCTACGGCCACTACAGCCTCGCCGCCGAGAGCATGTACGACCATCCGTTCCAGTGGGGCTCGAAGCGCACCGGCCCCGACCTCGCCCGCGTCGGCGGCCGCTATTCCGACGAATGGCACGTCGCGCACATGCGCGCGCCGCGCTCGATCGTGCCGGAGTCGGTGATGCCGGGCTACCCGTTCCTCGCGGCGACGCCGCTGCGCTTCGACCAGGTCGCCGATGACCTGCGCGCCAACCGCGCGGTGGGCGTGCCCTACAGCGACGAGATGATCGACAGCGCGGTCGCCGACCTGAAGGCGCAGGCGGCCAGCGAAGGCGACGGCGCGGAAGCGCTGCGCGCCCGCTATCCGAAGGCGCAGGCGCGCGACTTCGACGGCAACCCGGCGATGATCTCCGAGCTCGACGCGCTGATCGCCTATCTGCAGATGCTCGGCACGCTGGTCGACTTCGAGGCCTACCGATCGGCCGAGAACCGGAGGTAGCAGCGATGCACTACCACACCCTCGCCCAGTTCGCGCAGACCGGCGGCCTGATCTTCTTCGTCGTGCTGTTCGCCGCCGTCGTCGCCTATGCCCTGTGGCCGCGCAACCGGCAGAAGTTCGACGATGCCGCACGCATCCCGCTGAAGGAGGATTGAGCGTGGCGAACCGGGAACGCGACGCGGTCAGCGGCACCGAGACCACCGGCCACGAGTGGGACGGCATCAGGGAGCTCGACAACCCGCTGCCGCGCTGGTGGCTCTACGTCTTCTACGGCTGCGTCCTGTGGGCGATCGGCTACTGGATCGCGATGCCGGCGTGGCCGCTGGTCAGCGACTACTCCAAGGGCGTGCTCGGCTACTCGCAGCGTGCGACGGTCGAGCGCCGGATCGAGGCGGCGCGCGCCGCCCAGGCCGGCGTGCGCGAGCGCATCGCCGCGTCGTCGCTGGAGCAGATCCGCAACGCTCCCGACCTGCTGGAGTTCGCCCTGGCGGGCGGCCGGTCGGCCTTCGCGGTCAACTGCGCGCAATGCCACGGCACCGGCGCCGCCGGCTCGGCCGGCTACCCCAACCTCAACGACGACGCCTGGCTGTGGGGCGGCACCTTGGAAGACATCTACGCGACGATCCGCTTCGGCATCCGCTCGGCGCACGGCGACACGAGGGTCAGCGACATGCCGGCGTTTCTGCGCGACGGCCTCTTGACCCGCGAGCAGGTGCAGGACGTCACCGACTACGTGCTGACGCTGTCGGGCCGCACCGCGAACGCGGCGGCGTCGGAGCGCGGCAAGGTGGTGTTCGCCGACCAGTGCGTCGCGTGCCACGGCGAGGACGGCAAAGGCAAGGCGGAGGTCGGCGCGCCCGACCTGACCGACGCCGACTGGCTCTACGGCGGCGGCCGCGCGCAGATCGTGCAGACGGTCGCCTACAGCCGCCGCGGCGTGATGCCGGCGTGGGAAGGCAAGCTCGACCCCGCGACGCTCAAGCAGCTCGCCGTCTACGTGCATTCGCTGGGCGGCGGAAAGTGACGGTTCAAGAACTCGAGGCGGCGACGCCCCCTCCCCCAACCCCCTCCCACGAGGGGAGGGGGCTTTCCGCTCCCCCTCCCCTCGTGGGAGGGGGTCGGGGGGAGGGGGCCTCTCCGGGTCCGGGAACCGGACGATGGACGCGACGCTGAACCTGCAGCGCACCGACGAGCCGGTCGAGCGCTTCGACGCGCAGCCGGTCAACGCGCCGGCGCGCCGGTCGCTCTACAAGAAGCGCGAGCCGATCCACCCGAAGCAGGTGCATGGCCCGTTCCGCAAGCTGAAGTGGATCGTGATGGCGGTGACGCTCGCGATCTACTACGGCGCGCCGTGGCTGCGCTGGGACCGCGGGCCGAGCGCGCCCGACCAGGCGATCCTGATCGATTTCCCGTCGCGCAAGTTCTACTTCTTCTTCATCGAGATCTGGCCGCAGGAGGTCTATTACGTCACCGGCCTCCTGATCCTGGCGGCGCTCGGGCTGTTTCTGGTGACCAGCCTCGCCGGCCGGGTGTGGTGCGGCTACACCTGCCCGCAGACGGTGTGGACCGACCTCTTCATCGCCGTCGAGCGGCTGGTGGAAGGCGACCGCGGCGCGCGCATCCGCCTCGACAAGGCGCCGTGGACCGCCGCCAAGATCGGCAAGCGCGTCGCCAAGCACGCGATCTGGCTGGTGATCGCGGTGTGCACCGGCGGCGCCTGGGTGTTCTACTTCGCCGACGCGCCGACCCTGGCCGCCGACCTGCTGCGCTTCGATGCGCCGATGACGGCGTATCTCTTCATCGGCGGCCTGACCTTCACCACCTATGCGCTCGGCGGGCTGATGCGCGAGCAGGTGTGCACCTACATGTGCCCGTGGCCGCGCATCCAGGGCGCGCTGCTCGACGAGGATTCGCTGGTCGTCACCTACCGGCCCGAGCGCGGCGAGCCGCGCGGCGCCTACCGCAAGGGCGCTTCGTGGGAAGGGCGCGGCCACTGCATCGACTGCAACGCCTGCGTCGCCGCGTGCCCGATGGGGATCGACATCCGCGACGGCCAGCAGCTCGAATGCATCACCTGCGCGTTGTGCATCGACGCCTGCGACGAGGTGATGGGCAAGGTCGGCCTGCCCAAGGGGCTGATCGCCTACGACACCCTCGCCAACATGGACCGGCGTGCCAAGGGCGAGTCGACGCGGCTGCGCATCGTGCGCCCGCGCACCATCCTCTACGCCGCGGTCATTGCGGTGGTCGGGCTGGTCATGCTCGGCACACTGGCGACCCGGTCCACGCTCGACGTCAGCGTGCTGCGCGACCGCAACCCGTTGTTCGTCACCTTGAGCGACGGCAGCATCCGCAACGCCTACACGCTCAAGGTGCTCAACAAGGAGCACGCCGAGCGCCGCTTCGCCGTGGCGGTCGCCGGCATCGACGGCGCGCGCGTCGACATCGTCGGCGCGCCCGACGGCGAGCCGGTGCTCTCGGTCGGCCCCGACACGGTGCGCAGCTTCCGCGTGCTGGTCACCGCGCCGCGTGGCAGCGTGCGCGAATCGCGCGACGTGGAGTTCGTCGTCACCGACCCGTCCGACGGCCGGGTCGCCCGCTACGATTCCTATTTCTGGGGACCCAGGCGATGACCGGTACGCTCGACGGGCGCAAGGTGCTGGCCTGGCTGCTCGGCTTCTTCGCCGTCGTCATGGCGGTCAACGGCGCGTTCCTGTTCTTCGCGCTGCGCACCCATCCGGGCATCGAGTCCGCCGACGCCTACCGCCGCGGCCTCGACTACAACGACACCATCGCGGCGGCGGAGCGCCAGCGCGCGCTGGGCTGGACCGGCGCGGTCGGCTACGACGGCGGCACGCTACGCGCCACGATCGTCGATCCCGCCGGGCGGCCGGTCACCGGGCTCGCCGTCGCGGCGAACTTCCGCCGCCCGGTGGTGCAGGGCAGCGACGTCACGGCCGACCTCGCGGAGCGGCCCGACGGCGCCTACGCCGCCGCCGTGACGCTGCCGCTGAAGGGCCAGTGGGACGCGATCGTCGAGGCGCGCCGCCGCGACGGCACCCGCTTCGCCTTCGAGCGCCGGATCCGGGTGGACTGATGCCGTTCGATTCCCCTGCCGACGATCTGTCGGCCTTCGTGCGCCCCGGCGGCGACGGCACCGCGACTCTCGACCTGTTCGTCGAAGGCGTCCATTGCGCCGGCTGCGTGCGGCGCATCGAGACGGCGCTGGGCGGGCAGCCAGGCGTCGTCGCGGCGCGGCTGAACCTGACCGACCGCGTGCTGCGCCTCGGCTGGCGTCCGGGCGAGGCGGCGGCGGGCGAACTCGTGGCGGCGCTGACGCAGCTCGGCTATCGCGCGGTGCCGATAGAGAGCCCCGACGGCGCCGATGCGCGCGGTGCCGAGGACCGCTGGCTGCTGCGCTGCCTGGCCGTCGCCGGCTTTGCCTTCGGCAACATCATGCTGTTGTCGGTGTCGGTCTGGGCCGGCGCCTTCGCCGACATGGGGCCGGCGACGCGCGAGCTGTTCCACTGGGTCTCCGCGCTCATCGCCCTGCCGGCGGTCGCCTATGCCGGCCAGCCGTTCTTCGCCGCGGCGCTCGCCTCGATCAAGGCGCGACGGCTCGGCATGGACCTGCCGATCTCGGTCGGCGTACTGCTGACCGCCGGCATGAGCCTGTTCGAGACCGCGGCCGGCGGCGACCACGTCTACTTCGACGCCGCGGTGTCGCTGCTGTTCTTCCTGCTGGTCGGCCGCGTGCTCGATCGCCACGCGCGCAGCCGCGCCAACGCGGCGGCGGAGCGGCTGGTCGCGCTCGCCGCGGCGACAGCGCACGTTGTCGGCGAAGACGGCGCCGCGCGGCCCGTCCCAATCCGTGCCGTGCGCTCCGGCATGACGGTGGCGGTCGCCGCGGGCGACCGGGTGCCGGTGGACGGCCTCGTGCTCTCCGGCCGGTCCGACGTCGACACCGCGCTGGTGACCGGCGAGACGCTGCCGCAGGCGGTCGAACCCGGCGCGCGCGTGTTCGCCGGCACGCTCAACCTGACCGGCCCGCTGACGCTGTCGGTGACCGGCGCCGGCGACGGCACCCTGCTGGCGGAGATCGCGCGCCTCCTGGCGGCGGCGGCGCAGGGCCGTGCGCGCTACGTCCGCCTCGCCGACCGCATCGCGCGGCTCTATTCGCCGCTCGTCCATGCGCTCGCGCTGCTGACCTTCTTCGGCTGGGTCGCGCTCGGCGGCATGGGGTGGCAGCCGGCGCTGCTGATCGCCGTCGCCGTGCTGATCATCACCTGTCCCTGCGCGCTCGGCCTCGCGGTGCCGGTGGTGCAGGTCGTCGCCAGCGGCCGGCTGTTCCGGCGCGGCATCCTGGTGAAGTCGGCCGACGGGCTGGAGCGGCTGGCGCAGGCCGACACCATCGTGTTCGACAAGACCGGCACCCTGACGCTCGGCCGCCCGGCGCTGGTCGGCCGCGACGCGTTGGACGCGGCGGACCTCGCCTTCGCGGCTTCGATCGCCGCGGCCAGCCGCCATCCGCTCAGCCGCGCGCTGGTCGCCGCCGCCGGCCCGACGCCGGCGCTTGCGGACGTGCGCGAGGTGCCGGGCAGCGGCCTCGCCGCACCGACGCCGGACGGCGAGGCCCAGCTGGGCAGTCGCGCGTGGTGCGGCGTCGCCGACGATGCTCCGGCCGCGGGGCCGGAGCTGTGGCTTGCCCGGCCCGGGCGCGCGCCCGTCTGCTTCCGCTTCGCCGATGCGCTGCGCTTCGATGCGGCGGAAACGGTGGCCGCGCTGCACGCGGCCGGCTACTCGACCGAGCTGCTGTCGGGCGACCGGGCGGAGGTCGTCGCGGCGGTCGCCGGGACGTTGGGCATCGCGCGCTGGCAGGCCGCCATGACCCCTGGTGCGAAGGCGGCGCGCCTGGCCGAGCTTGCCGCGGTGGGCCGTAAGGTGCTGATGGTGGGCGACGGGCTGAACGACGCGCCGGCGCTCGCCGCCGCTTTCGCGTCGATGTCGCCGTCCACCGCCGCCGACGTCAGCCAGACAGCGGCGGACTTGGTGTTCCAGGGCGATCGGCTGGCGGCGGTGCTTGAGGCCATCGGCGTGGCGCGCGGCGCGCGGCGGCTGGTGCTGCAGAACTTCGCGCTGGCGTTCGCCTACAACGCGCTGGCGGTGCCGCTGGCGGTGGCGGGGCTGGTGACGCCGCTGGTGGCGGCGGTGGCGATGTCGTCGTCGTCCTTGATCGTCACGCTCAACGCGCTGAGGCTGCGCGCATGGCGGGGCTGATCTACCTCATCCCGGCGGCGCTGTTCCTCGGCCTGCTCGGCCTCGCCGCCTTCCTGTGGGCGCTGCGTTCGGGGCAGTACGAGGATCTCGACGGCGCCGCCAACCGCATCCTCTACGACGACGCGCCCGGTGCGCCGGTCAGCGGGCCTCCGCCGGCACCAGCTCGCGAAAAGCGTGCCACGTCGCGTGACCGATCAGCGGGAAGATGACGAACAGGCCGATGAACAGCGTGGCGATGCCGACCACCGTCAGCACCGCGATCACCCACGCCCAGACCATCATCGGCCAGAAGTTCTGCAGCACCGCGCGCACGCTGATCACCATCGCCGTCACCGCGTCCGAGTCGCGCGCCATCAGGAGCGGCACCGAAACGGCGCTGATCGCGAACACGGCGAAGGAGAGCCCGGCGCCGACGACGGTGCCGATGGCGAGGAACGTCGCGCCATCCACGGTGTAGAGAAGCGTCGAGACGAACTGTGCCGCCGGCGGCACGCTCTGCCCGAAGAACAGCGCGAACAGCAGGGTCGCGATGCGCACCCAAGCCAGCATGAACAGCACCAGCGTCAGCCCCAGCAAGGCGAGCTGTGCCGGCGAGCGCGTGCGCACGAACGCGACCTGGAAGAGGCCCACCGGCAGCCCGGCTTCCAGGCGCCGGCTCGCCTCGTAGAGCCCGACGGCCAGCATGGGGCCGACGAACACGAAGCTCGCCGCCAGCGGCAGGAACAGCCAGATCTTGTCGAGCGAAGCGAGGAACAGCACCAGCGCCCAGCTGATCACCACGATGGCAAGTCCGTAGGCGAAGCTGACCTGCGGCACCCGCTTCATGTCGCGCCAGCCGGCGCTGAGCCAGCGCCACGGCGCATCCGTCGCCAGCTGGGTTATCGCGGTATCGAAGGTCGCGACGGCCATCGCACCCTCCCTGCGGTTGTCGTTATCTGACCGCAAGTCTAGCGCCGTTCCGGCGACGGCGCTTCCGCGGCAAAATCGCGCGGCCGTGTCAGCCGTTCGGCGTGGCGTGGGCGGCCCATTGCCGCGCGCGCTCCAGCGCCTCGGCGACGTCGCGGCGGTTCATCGACCCGACCAGCTCGTCGCGCTGGCGCAGCGCCTCGGCGTGGCCGCGCGCGGCGGAGATCGCGAACCACTTGAGCGCCGCGACGTGGTCGCGCGCGACGCCGGCGCCGTTCAGGTAGCTGACCGCCAGCAGATACTGGCCCTTGGCGTCGCCGAGCTCGGCGGCGCGGCGCAGGCTGGCGGCACCGGCGGCCGGATCCTTCGGCACGCCGCGGCCCCGCAGGTAGAGCGCGCCGAGGCCGGTCAGCGCCGGGGCGAAATCGTGCGCGGCGGCGGCGCGATACCACGCCGCGGCGGCGCCGTAGTCGGCCGGCATGCCGTCGCCGGCTTCGTAGAGCGCGCCGAGGTCGTACTGCGCGATGACGCTGCCGAGCTCGGCCGCCCGGGTCAGCGTGCGGATGCCGGCGGTCGGGTCCTTGGGGCCGCCCTGGCCGCGGTACTCCATCAGGCCCAGGTTGGTCAGCGAATCCGCCTTGCCCTGCGCGCCGGCGGCGGCGAACCAACGGCGGGCCAGCGCGTAGTCCTGCGCCACGCCGCGACCGGCGCTGTACATCACCGCCAGGTTGTGCTGCCCCAACGCGTAGCCGCTTTCCGCCGCCTTGGCGTACCACGCCGCGGCTTCCGCGAAGTCCTGGCCGGGACCCGGACGCTCCGCCAGGGTGCCCAGGTTGTTCTGCGCCACGGGATGGCCCTGCATCGCGAGCGTGAGCCAGATGCGGCGGGCGCGCTTGAAGTCGCCGGCACGGTAGGCGGCGAGCCCTTCGTCGAAGCTCGCGCTCTCGGACAGGCCGGCGGCGCCTTCGAGCGGGACGCCGGCGGGCGCCAGCGTGCGCTCCGGCAGGGGATGCATCGATGCGCCGGCATCGGGCGCGGCGGCGGCGATCAGGCAAGCGGCAGCAAACGCGGACGCGACTTTTGCGAAGCCCATTGTCGTCCCTTTCCCTCAACCGGTCGCCGGCGGCACGCAACTGGGGGCGTTCCTGGCGCGGCTGCGCAACCAGGGCGGGCCGTCGGGTCGAGAGCGGCTGTTGGGTCCAGGTATGAACGAATGCGGTTAATTTTTCATCTGCGCCGTTTTGACGGATGGCCGGCGCAGGCCGTGCAGTTCGTCCATCTGCAGGCGAGTCCGCGCGACAAAATGGCGCGGCGGCGGACTCAGTTGCCGGCCGGGTGCCACGCATTCGCCGCCGCCGGTGGACTGCGCCAGCGCCGGGGACAGCGCGACGGCGAGCAGCGCGGCGGCAATGGCGCGGCGCATCGGAATTCCCCTTACGGAACCGGTCCGGCGCCGGTCCGCTTCCTGTCTAACACGGATCAGGCCGCGCGCTGCCGGCGCGTGGTAAGCACGATCCAGCCAAGCCGCGAAGGGGAGATCCCATGGCCGACGCCTTCGAGTTCTGCGACGCACTGGGCCCGGCAAAGATGGTGCATGTCCACGAGCCCGGCGCCGGCCTGCGCGCGGTCGTCGCGATCGACAACGTCGCGGCCGGCCCGGCGATCGGCGGCGTGCGCATGGCGCCCGACGCCACCGCGGCGGAGGCGTTTCGGCTGGCCCGCGCGATGACGCTGAAGAACGCCGCGGCCGGGTTGCCGCACGGCGGCGGCAAGTCGGTGATCGTCGCCGACCCGCACCAGCCTGCGGCGGACAAGGAGCGGCTGGTGCGGGCCTTCGCCGCCGCCATCCGCGACCTGGCCGACTACATCCCCGGTCCCGACATGGGCACCGACGAGCGCGCCATGGCGTGGGTGAAGGACGAGATCGGTCGCGCGGTCGGGCTGCCTGCGGTGCTCGGCGGCATCCCGCTCGACGAGATCGGCGCGACCGGCCACGGCCTCGCCGTGGCGGTCGAGGAGGCAAGCGGCGATGCCGGCTTCGCCCTCAAGGGCGCGCGCGTCGCCGTGCAGGGCTTCGGCGCGGTCGGCCAGCACGCCGCGCGCTTCCTCGCCGCGCGCGGCGCCGTGCTGGTCGCCGCCGCCGACTCCGAGACCACGCTGGTCGATCCCGCCGGGCTCGACGTCGACGCGCTGATCGCGCTGAAGCGCGCAGGGCGCGGCCTCTCGTCGTCGGCGTCCGGTGACAAGCGCGGCCGCGACGCCGTGATCGACGTCGAGTGCGAGGTGTGGATTCCGGCTGCGCGGCCCGACGTGATTCGCGAGGACAATGTCGGCCGCCTGAAGACGCGGCTGGTGGCGGAGGGCGCCAACATCCCGCTGACCGAGGGGGCGGAGCGGACTCTCGCGGCGCGTGGCGTGCTGGTGCTGCCCGACTTCATCGCCAATGCCGGTGGCGTCATCTGCGCCGGGGTCGAATACCACGGCGGCACCGAGGCGCAGGCGATGCAGACCATCGCCGAGCGCCTGCGCGCCAACACCCGCGCCGTCCTCGACGCCGCCCGCCGCGACGGCACCCACCCGCGCGCCGCCGCGCTGGCGCTCGCGGAGGCGCGCGTGCGCGCGGCGATGGGGTTGCGGCGGTGGGGCGCGCGTGACGCGCTCGACA
>JBFWQM010000149.1:9562-13979 GCA_050249455.1 Rhodospirillaceae bacterium
GCTGGCGTCAGCGAGGGCCGCCGCCGACCTTCTCAATTCAGGATGTCGCGGTGCGACGACGGGTCGGGGCACAGCACCGACTCGACGGCGAGCGCCACAGACACCAGCCGGCGGTCGCCCATCGTCTCGCCCATCATGTTGAAGCCGACCGGCGCGTCGCCCGGCTTGTGGCACGGCACGGTGATCGCGCAACGGTCGAAGAAGTTCGACACGACGGTGTTGCGGATGATGGTGCCGTTGTACCTGAGCCACACCTCCGGCGAGGTCACCGAATCGATGCGCGGCGCGACGATCGGCAGGGTCGGCGACACCACCGCGTCGAATTCCGAGGTGATCGCGTCGCCGCGCGCCACCAGCCGGGCGCGGGCGTTCAGTATGTCGATGTAGTCGGCCGCGCCGATCTCCACGCCGCGGCCGATCCGGCTCGCGATGATCGGATCGTACTGGCCGCCGACCGCCTCCAGATGGCGGCGGTGCCAGGCGAAGGCCTCGGCGACGCTGAGCCCGCCCTGGCGGTTGATGTGCGCGAGCTCGGCGAGCTCCGCGAACGGGATCTCGGTGATGCGCGCGCCCGCCGCCGACAGCTTGGTAAGCGCCGCGCCGAATGCCGCTGCCACTTCTGGGTCGAGGTCGTCGAGCACCAGGGTCTGCGGCACGGCGAGCCGCAGCCCGGCCAGCGGCATCGGCGCCGGCACGAATGGCGCCTCGCCGGCGAACACCGAGTCCACCAGCGCGCAGCACGTCACGGTCGGCGCCAGCGGGCCGACCGAGTCGAGCGAGGTGGCGAGCGGCAGGATGCCGTCGATCGGCACCCGCCGCGCCGTCGGCTTGAACCCGGCGATGCCGCAGAACGCCGCCGGGATGCGTACCGAACCGGCGGTATCGGTGCCGAGCGCCGCCACCGCCATCCCGTCGGTGACCGACACCGCCGCGCCCGACGACGAGCCGCCCGGCATCCGCCCGGCGGCGCGGTCCCACGGGTTGCGTGGCGTGCCGTAGTGCGGGTTGATCCCCAGCCCGCCCATCGCGAACTCGGTCATGTTGGTGCGGCCTACGATCACCGCGCCGGCCGCCCGCAGCCGCGCGACGACGGGCGCGTCGGCGTCGGCCGGCGGCTGGCCCTTCATGGCGACGGAGCCGGCCAGGGTCGTCTCGCCCGCCACGTCGGCGAGGTCCTTGATCGACACCGGGATGCCGGCGAGCGGGGAGGGGACGATGCCGACCCGGCGCAGCGCGTCGCTGGCGTCCGCGGCGGCCAGCGCCGCCTCGCGGTAGACCTTGAGGAAGGTGGTCCTGCCCTCGCCCTTGGGGTCGTCGATCCGCCCCAGCGCCGCCTCGACCAGCGCCCGGCTGGTGGTCCTGCCGGCCGCGAGGTCCCGCGCCAGCTCGATGATCGATTTCATTGCCGCACCCTCGATGCACGTTTCATGTCCGTTGCAGCCTCAGCCTTGTGAAGCTGTCGCATCGATGTCAACGTATTTGTACGTGGCCTGGGGGGCGGGGCGGCGCGTCGTGGGACTCTATTCTGATCTGAAGGAGCGGGTGCAGAAGAGCGCGCTCGCCGTCCTGGTCTCGACCGCGGTCTCGGGCGGCACGATCGTCTATGGCGTGACCGAGTATTTCCACCGCCAGGAATCGGCACTGCAGACCGCGCGGCTCGAACAGCTGCGTGCCGACGACCGCCGCGCTCTGGCGCAGGAATACGACGGCAAGCTCGCCGCCGCGCGCGACGAGAACGCCCGGCTCAAATCGACCATGTCGTCGATCGAGCGCCGCATCGGCGGCGAAAAATTCTTCGACGTACAGAAGATCTTCTTCTCGCAGCTGCCGGATTACGAGCGCGACAGGAACCGCATCGAATATTTCGAGGACGGCGAGTTCTATGCGATGCGTACCCTCAAGAACTGGTCGTACCAGAAGACGACCGAGATCGCCGTCGCCAGGTTGATGCTGGACGACGACACGGTGGACACGGTCCTGGGGCCACTGCGCGCGATCGAGGCGAAGTTGCCGAGCGACCACGTGTGGCGGCACCCGACCGATTTCGTGTTCGAGAACGGCCCATTTCGGAGACTCTTCCCGACCATCCAGGTCCAGAAGGTTTCTCTCGCCGACCTCGAGATGGTCATCGACGCGATGAGCGGCGGCAAGGGCGCGTTCGATCCGGCCGACGGACTGGCCGAGGAGGTCGTGGTCGAATCGCCCGGACAGTCGCAGCGCATCAAGACCATCTTCCGCAGCGACGTCCTCGGCATGTTCCTGGCGATCAACCTGCGCTCGCTGATCGACGTCGCGCGCGGCGAGAAGCGGGTTTCATTCGGCGTGCGCAACGTCCAGAAGGTCGGCCCGGTGCTCTACATGCAGACGGTGCTGACCTTTACCGACTACGTCGTCAACGGCGCACCGCGCCACAAGCTCTACCTTCTTCAGGAGCTGATCCTCGTCGCCAAGGGCGACAAGGTTTACTCGGTGAAGACCTCGCTACCGAGCTTCGACCCGGCGTTCACCGGCGAGATCGCCTCTGACATCAACTACTGGCTGAACAACTTCTATTTCTTCGAGTAGCCGCGCGCGGGTGCCGCGTGGGCGGATGCCCGCGCCACGGCGACGATCAGTGGTGATGCACGTAGACCTCGTCGCAGGCGATCGCCTCGAACGTGGCGATGGCCGCCACCCGCTGCAGGTAGGCGGCCATCTCGGGCTTCCGCCGCATCGCGTCGATCCCGGCGGCACTCTTCCATTGCGAATAGACGACCACCCGCCGGCCGTCCTTGCCGGCATGCAGGCTCGTGGACAGGTGCTCGGGTATATCGGCGATCCATCGCTCCGTGCCCTCCCTGAGGAGGTCTACGAGCTCGTGCTGGCGCCCGGGCTCGGCGGTGAATACGTTGATCAGGGTGACGACGTCGCCGTCGCTGCGGATTGTCGGGTTCATCTGCCGGTTCCTCTCGATTGGTGGCGGGGACGGCGCCGCCGGCCCCTGTCCCCGTAGACGAATCGCACGGCGCCAACGATGCGGCGGGCGGACAAAATTTTTCATCGACCGAATCCTTCTTCACGCCTGGATCGTCACTCCATGGCATCGGCAAAAAATGATGGCGCAGGTTCCGGATGACCGAGACCGAAGACGACCGCAATGCAAGGCGGGCCGCTTTCGACCGTTTGATCGGCGAGCTGCGCCCAAAGCTGCATCGCTACTGCGCGCGCATGACCGGTTCGGTGATCGACGGCGAGGACATCGTGCAGGAAGCGCTGGTCAAGGCGATCGCGGCCCATCCGGGGTCGTCGCCGATCGACAACCCGGAAGCCTGGCTGTTCCGCGTGGCCCACAATCTGGCGCTCGACCATCTGCGCCGCCGCAACCGCCGCGAGGCGGCGCATGCCCATGAGGACCTCGAGATGATCCCGGATCCGGTCGCCGTCGTGGACGACCGCCAGACCGCCGCGGCGAGCCTGCACACCTTCATGCGCCTGCCGGTCGCTCAGCGCAGCAGCGTCATCCTGATGGACGTGCTCGGCCACACCGTGCAGGAGGTTGCCGGCATCATCGGCGGCAGCGTGCCGGCGGTGAAGGCGGCGCTGCATCGCGGCCGCAACCGGCTGCGTGCCCTGGCGCGCGAACCCGACGACGCGTCGGCGCCAGCCCTCGACGCCGCGGAACGGGCGCGGCTCGCCGCCTATGTCGACCGATTCAACGCGCGCGACTTCGATGCCGTCCGCGCCATGCTGGCCGACGACGTGCGTCTCGAGCTGGTCAATCGCCTGGCGTTGAAGGGCCGCGGCGATGTCGGCACCTACCTCCATCGGTACGACGACGCGGGCGACTGGCGGTTCGTCGCCGGATGGGTCGACGGCCGTACCGCGATCATCGTTATCGATCCTGAAGACCCGGACGAAAAGCCCAAGTATTTCATCGTTCTGGAGTGGCGCGACGGAGTCGTCTCGGCAATTCGCGACTTCCTGTTCGCCCGCTATGCGATCGACGGCGCCCGGTTGTACCGGATGCGCTGAGGCCGCCGGGCTTGCCCGTCCGCTTGCTTTGTGCCAAATAATTGATCGATCAACAATCTAGCTGTCCATAATTGGACGGCAAACAGGGACGAGCGAGGCGGAGACATGAAGACCCTCCTGTCTCTCCGGCTGAACGGGCGGCTGCGCGACGACGCGGTGGCGGCGAACTTGCTGCTGGTGGACTACCTGCGCGAGGTGGTCGGGCTGACCGGCACCAAGATCGGCTGCGACGGCGGCGAGTGCGGCTGCTGCACGGTGCTGGTCGACGGCCGGCCGCGCCATGCCTGCCTGACCCTGGCCGCCGTGTGCGACGGCCGCGACGTCGAGACCATCGAGGCGCTGGACCAGGGCGGGCGGATGTCGGCGCTGCAGCGCGGCTTCCACGAGAAGCTCGGCGCCCAGTGCG
>JBFWQM010000150.1:0-13781 GCA_050249455.1 Rhodospirillaceae bacterium
ACAGCGCACAGCCGCCCTCGCGGTAATAGGCGTTGATCGCCTGGGTGTGCTTGGCGATTCCGGGGCTCCACAGCCGGATGCCGCCCGGTCCGCGCAGGCCGACATGCGAGCCGCCGTTGGGATCCTGCAGCTTGTCGTAGATGCGCTGGGCGTCGGCGTCCAGCGCACTGCGCTCGACCAGCGGCAGGCGGCACCGCGAATCGGGGTGAATGTCCTTGGTCAGGTCGGCCATCGTCGTCGCGCTCCCGGTTGTGAGGGGCCGACGATGCGGCACCGCGGCGGGTGCGGCAAGGGCGTCGGTTGACACGGGGCGGCGTCCGCCGCTACCCCTCGGTTCCCGTGCCCTGCCCAGGAAGCCCCGTGACCGCAGCGCCGCCGACCCGCGAAGACGTCCTCGCCTGCGCCCGGACGCTGGCGCCCCTCCTGGCGGAGAACGCGGCGGCGACGGAGCGCAACCGCACCCCGCTGCCGGCGGTCCATGCCGCGGTGGCCGACGCCGGCCTCTACCGGCTGCTCGCCGCGCCGCGGCTGGGCGGCTTCGACCTCGGCGCGCTCACCCACATGGAGGTGGCGGCGATCCTGGCGGCGGCCTGCGGCTCCTCCGCCTGGGTGCAGTGCCTGGTCGGCTACCACAACTTCCTGGTCGGCTGGTACCCGGCGGAGGCGCAGGACGAGATCATGGCCGACGGCCGGCCGCTGTTCGCCGGCCTGGTCATGGGCCCGCCGGTCACGGCGGAGCGGGTCGGCGGCCGGGTCAGGATGACCGGTCGCTTCCCCTATGTCAGCGGCATCGACTACGCCACCTGCGCCATGCTGAGCGCGCGCGACCCGGACAACCCGGCGCGCGTGCTGACTGCCCTGATCCCACGCCGCGACCTGGTCATCGACGACGACTGGCATGCGATGGGCATGCGCGGCACCGGCTCGAAGTCGGTGCTGCTCGACAGCCTGGTGGTGCCGCCGCACCGCGTGCTGACGTTCGCCGAGACGGTGGAGAAGGGTATCCCCGGCGCGGCGGTCCACGGCGGGCCGCTCTATGACGGCCGGCTCAGCGGCACCTTGTTCGCGATGGTGGTCGCCGCGCCGGCGCTCGGGCTCGCCGCCGGCGCCGTCGATGCCTACCGCGAGCGGCTGCGCACGCGGTGGAACGGCCGCATGCCGTCGTCGCAGGTGGACTGGCCGTCGTCGCAGATGGCGCTCGGCCGCGCCAACGCCCGGCTGGCGAACGTGCGCGCCGGCTTCTACGCGACGGTCGGCGACTTTCTCGGCCGGATCGCCGCGGGCGACGGCGTGACCACCGCCGACCGGGTCGCCGTCCGCATGACCACGGTGGAGGCGGTGGAGGAATGCGCCGCCATCGTGCGCGACCTGTTCGCCGACGCCGGCACTGGCGTCATGGTCGGCGACAACGCGCTGCAGCGCGCCTTCCGCGACATCGCGATGCTGCGCAGCCACTTCGTCCTGACCCCGGCCTTCGCGGCGGAGAACGCCGGCCGCGTCCAGCTCGGCCTGTCGCCCAAGCCGCCGTTCATTTAGCGCCGACCGCTTCTGTGCTATTCGTCGGGCAACGACATCAGGGAGCCCGAAGATGGCCATGAAGCCGGAACCGGTCGACGCGCCGCGCCGCAACGAAGGCTACCAGGACCTGCGCGACCTTCTCGTCCGGTTCGAGGAGATGGGCGAGCTGGAGAAGGTCGACGGCGCCGACTGGAAGCTGGAGATCGGCGCGGTCTCCGAAACCGTCGCCGCCCGCAACCCCGGCCGCGCGCCGGCGCTGCTGTTCGACAACATCCCCGGCTATCCGAAGGGCTTCCGCATCCTCTCCGGCGCGGCCAACGCCTACCGCCGGCTTGCCGTCGTGCTCGGCCTGCCGGAGCCGCAGAACGAGACGGACGTGGTGCGCGCGGTGCGTGCGCGGATGCAGACCGAGTTCAAGCCGATCCCGCCGGTCGAGCTGCCGACCGGGCCGGTGATGGAGAACGTGATGCGCGACGACGAGGTCGACGTGCTCGCGTTCCCGGCGCCGTTCGTGCACGAGCTCGACGGCGGCCGCTACATCGGCACCGACGACGCCGTCATCATGCGCGACCCCGACACCGGCTGGGTCAACGCTGGCACCTACCGCGTCATGGTGCACGACAGGAACACGGTCGCGATCTGGATGTCGCCGGGCAAGCACGGCCGGCTGATCCGCGACAAGTATTTCGCCAAGGGCGAGCCGTGCCCGGTCGCCATCTCGTGCGGCCATGACCCGCTGCTGTTCATCGCCGCGCACCAGGAGATCGACCACGAGGTCGACGAGCTCGCCTATGCCGGCGGCCAGCGCGGCCGCGCCATAGAGATCGTGAAGAGCGAGCTGCACGGCCTGCCCATCCCTGCTTTTGCCGAGCTGGTGCTGGAAGGCGAGATGCTGCCCGACCAGACCCGGCTGGAAGGCCCGTTCGGCGAGTTCATGGGCTACTACGCCTCCGAAGCGTCGGAGCTACCGGTGGTGAAGATCCGCCGCGTTTACTGGCGCAACAACCCGATCCTGACCCTCGCCATCCCGTCGCGGCCGCCGGAGAACTTCACCTTCGCGCGCGCCACGGTGAAGTCGGCGCTGATCTGGAATGAGGTCGAGAAGGCGGGCCTGCCCGGCGTCGCCGGGGTGTGGTGCCACGAAGCGGGCGCCGGCCGCCTATTCAACGTCATCGCGATCAAGCAGCTCTATCCCGGCCACGCCAGCCAGGCCGGGATGCTGGCCGCCACCTGCCACGCCGGCAACTACGCCGGCCGCTGGGTCGTGGTGGTGGACGAGGACATCGATCCCACCAACATGTTCGACGTGATCTGGGCGATGAGCACGCGCTGCGACCCGCCGGAGGACATCCAGTACCTCAAGCGGGCGTGGAGCACGCCTCTCGACCCGATGTTGCGCGCGCCGCCGTGGCAGAACAACCGCGCCATCGTCGACGCCTGCCGCCCCTACGGCTGGAAGGACAAGTTCCCGACGGTCGCCGAGGCGAGCCCCGACCTGAAGCAGAAGATCGCGGCGAAGTGGCCGCATCTTTACAAGTGAGCGGCTGACCGCGGTCCCGGACCCGGAGACGCCCCCTCCCCCAACCCCCTCCCGCAAGGGGAGGGGGCTCCTAACTCCCCCTCCCCTTGCGGGAGGGGGTTGGGGGAGGGCGCCGTCGCGTAAGCGACCAAGCAAAGCGGTCGCGCAAGCGACAAAACGATCACCGCGAATCCGTTTGCGCCCTCCCGCCGTCCCGGCGCAGCATTGCGGCCAATCAAGATCGGCAACCGATCGGCACGCTGGGAGGCGGCAACATGCAGAACTTTCTCGACGGCGGCGAGGCGGTGGTCCAGGCGTTCCGCTGCCTGGGCGTGGACTACGTCATGGCCTCGCCCGGCTCCGAATGGGGCGCGGTGTGGGAGGCGTTCGCGCGCCAGAAGGTGCAGAACACGCCCGGCCCGGTCTATTTCAGCTGCGCGCACGAAACCCTCGCGGTCGACCTCGCCATCGGCTACACGGCCTATACCGGCCGGCCGCAGGCGGTGATGCTGCACACCGGCGTCGGGCTGCTGCAGGGCGCGATGGGCATCGACGCGGCGCAGCGCCAGGGCATCCCGATGGTGATCGTTTCGGGCGAGGCGCTGACCTACGGCGACGCCAAGGGCTTCGACCCCGGCCCGCAGTGGCAGGCCGCGCTCAGCGTCGTCGGCGGGCCGCAGCGCCTGGTCGAGCCGATCGTCAAGTGGGCGACCCAGGCGGCGAGCCCGTCGACCCTGTTCCAGCAGGTCATCAACGCCGGCGAGATGGCGCAGCGCTCGCCCGCCGGCCCGACCTACCTGACGGTGCCGATCGAGACGATGCTCGCCGAATGGTCGCCGCCGGAGAAATTCCGCATGGCGCCGCCGGTGTCGCGCCCCGTCGCGTCGGCCGCCGACGTGGCGCGCGCGGCAAAGCTCCTGGTCGATGCGAAGAACCCGCTGATCATCGCCGAATCCTCCGGCCGCGATCCGGCCGGATACCACGCGCTGGTCGAGCTGGCGGAGCTGCTGGCGATCCCGGTGGTCGAGGCCGCGTGGGCCGACTACGCCAACTTCCCCAAGGACCACCCGCTGCACCAGGGCTTCGGCCGCCACCCCTTCTTCGACGAGGCGGACGTGATCTTCGCGCTCCGCTCGCGCGCGCCGTGGTACCCGCCGTCGAAGAAGCCGGCCAAGGCGACCGTGGTGGCGCTCGACGAGACGCCGTTCCGGCCGTCGATGGCCTATCACAACATCCCCGCCGACATGTTCCTCGAAGGCGACGTGGCGGCGACACTGAAGCTGATCGCGCAAGCCGTCGGCGCCGATGCGGCCGGGCGCGCCGTCGTCGCGGCGCGGCGCGAACGCTGGGCGCAGGCGCACAAGGCCCTGCATGACGGCTACCGCGCGGCGGAGGCAAAGGCGGCCGGCACGAAGCCGATGGCGCCGCTGACCCTGGTGCAGGCGCTCGGCGCCAACCTGCCGCGCGACACGATCTATGTCGACGAGACGATCACCCACCGCGGCCTGCTGCTGCGCCATCTGCCCGACGGCGGGCCGCAGAGCTATTTCCGCGTCCAGGGCGGGCTGGGGCAGGGGCTCGGCGTCGCGCTCGGCGTCAAGATGGCGGAGAAGAAGCGGCCCGTCGTCACGGTCATCGGCGACGGCTCGTTCATGTACAACCCGATCGTCCAGAGCCTGTCGCTGGCACGCCAGGAGAAGCTGCCGCTCATGATCGTGATCTTCAACAACGGCGGCTACGACGCCATGAAGCTGGAGCACAAGGCGTTCTATCCCGAAGGCGTCTCCGCCGCGCACAACATCTACCCGGGGCGCGAGATCACCGGCCTCGACTACGAGGCGCTGGCGCCGGTGTTCGGCGGCGTCGGCCGCAAGGTCGACGACCCCGCCGCGCTGCCCGCCGCGCTGAAGGAAGGCATGGCCGCGGTGAACGAGGGCCGCAGCGCGATCATCAACGTCGCGGTGGCGTAGGGTCGGACCCGACTTTTCGAGGCCGGCCGCCACCCACCTCACCCAACCCTCTCCTCCCAAACTGGGAGGAGAGGGCTTTCGAGTTCTCCCTCTCCTCCCGTTGCGGGAGGAGAGGGTCGGGGTGAGGTGGGGAGCCCCGCAGTTTCGAAGCGCCGCGATTCCCCCTACCTCCCCGCCGCGGTCGCGGTCACAATGGCCGCAAAGGGCCGCGGGAGAGGGCTGCAATGGACTACGACTACATCATCGTCGGCGGCGGGTCGGCGGGCTGCGTGCTGGCCAACCGGCTGACCGAGGATCCGCGGGTCAACGTGCTGCTGCTGGAAGCCGGCGGCAAGGACAGCAACCCGTGGATCCATTTGCCGGTCGGCTTCGTCAAGCTGCTCGACCACCCGGTGCTTAACTGGCGCTTCGCCACCGAGCCGGAGCCGCACCTCAACAACCGCAACATCCCGATCCCGCGCGGCAAGGTGCTGGGCGGGTCGTCGTCGATCAACGGCCTGATCTACGTGCGCGGCCAGCGCCAGGACTACGACATCTGGGCGCAGTCGGGCTGCCGCGGCTGGTCGTTCGAGGACGTGCTGCCCTACTTCAAGAAGTCGGAGGACAACGAGCGCGGCGCCAGCGCGCTGCATGGCGCCGGCGGCCCCTTGCCGGTCTCCGACCAGAAGTCCGGCAACCCGATCTGCGACGCCTTCGTCGCGGCGGCGGAGCAGGTCGGGCTGCCGCGCAACGACGACTACAACGGCGACTCGCAAGAAGGCATCTGCTACAGCCAGGTCACCATCCGCAAGGGCCGGCGCGCCAGCGCGGCGCAGGCGTTCCTCAAGCCCGCGATGAAGCGCCCCAACCTGCGGGTGGAGATCAACGCCCACACCCGCCGCGTGCTGCTGGAAGGCCGCCGCGCGGTCGGCGTCGAATACCAGACCGGCGGCGCGGTGCGCCAGGTGCGTGCCGGGCGCGAGGTCATCCTGGCCGCCGGCGCGATCTGCTCGCCGCAGATCCTGGAGCTGTCGGGCATCGGCCAGGGCGAGCGGCTGCGCGACCTCGGCATCGCGGTGGCGCACGACCTGCCGGGCGTCGGCGAGAACCTGCAGGACCACTTCATCATCCGCATGCAGTGGCGCGCGACGCAGAAGTGCAGCTTCAACGAGCTGTCGCGCGGCCTGCCGCTGGCGCGCGAGGTGGCGCGCTACGCGTTCTTCCGCGACGGCCTGCTCAGCCTGCCGGTGGCCAACGTGGTCGCGTTCGTGCGCACCCGGCCGGAGCTGGAGACGCCCGACGTCCAGTTCCACATCCAGCCGGCGAGCTATGCCGACCCGGTCAAGCGCGTCCTCGACCGCTTCCCGGGGATCAGCTGCGCCCCGTGCCAGCTGCGCCCCGAGAGCCGCGGCAGCATCCACGCCAAGACGGCCGACCCGCTGGCACCGCCGTCGATCCGGCAGAACTTCCTGTCCGACCCGCTCGACCGCACGACGGCGGTGGCCGGCATGCGCTGGGGCCGCCGCATCCTGGGCGCCCCGGCGCTGGCGCCGTTCTGCGGCGAGGAGATCAGGCCTGGCAAGGATGTGCAAAGCGACGACGAATTCCTCGACTACGCCAGGCGCAACGGCGCGACGGTCTACCACCCCGTCGGCACGTGCAGGATGGGGACCGATCCCAAGTCGGTGGTGGACCCGGAGCTGCGGGTCCACGGCATCGCCGGGCTCAGGGTGATCGACGCCTCGGTCATGCCGCGGCTGGTGTCAGGCAACACCAACGCGCCGACCATCATGATCGCGGAGAAGGGGGCCGACATGATCAAGGCGGCGGCGCAGGCCGGCGCGCCGGCGCAGGCCGCCTGAAGGGGGCTTCTGGCCGGGGCCGGGACGGGCTAAGCTTGCCGCCGGCGGCCGCTGTCGCGACCGGATGTGGAGGTCATGATGCAGAAGAAGTTCGACCGCAGCGCAGAGGACATCGGCAACGTCATCGCGCTTGAGCACGTCAACGTGCGGGTGCCGGACCAGCGGCTGGCCACCCTGTTCTACGTCGCCGGGCTCGGCCTGACGCGCGACCCGTATCTGATGACCAGCACAAACAACATGTGGGTCAACATCGGCCGCAGCCAGTTCCACATGCCGACCGGCGAGCCGCAGGTGCTGCGCGGCCGCACCGGCTTGGTGCTGCCTGACCGCGACAAGCTGCTGCAGCGGCTCGACCGGGTGCGCGAGCAGCTCGACGGCACCCAGTTCGCGTTCGAGGCGCACAACGACTACGTCGACACCGTCTCGCCGTGGGGCAACAAGGTGCGCTGCCACACGCCCGATCCGAAGTTCGGGCGCATCCTGATCGGCATCCCCTACGTCGAGCTCGACGTGCCGGTCGGCGCCGCGCAGGGCATCGCGCGCTTCTACCGCGAGATCATGGAGACCCACGCCAGCGTTGCGACCGAGGACGGGGTGGAGGTCGCCCACGTCATGGTCGGCCAGAACCAGGAATTCATCTTCCGCGAGACCACGGTGCCACCGCCGCCCTACGACAAGCACCACATCCAGGTCTACGTCACCAACTTCTCGCGCCCGCACGCGCGCCTGCTGGAGCGCGGGCTGGTAACCGAGGAAAGCGACCAGTGGCAGTTCCGCTTCGAGGACCTCGTCGAGCCGGAGAGCAATCGGGTCCTGTTCAAGCTGGAGCACGAGGTGCGCTCGATGACGCACCCGCTCTACGCCCGCCCGCTGGTCAACCGCAACCCCGACCAGACCAACATGGCCTTCGCGCAAGGCCACGAGGTGCAGCCCTGGGCGATGCCCTACGGGATGTGATCTGCACCCGATAAGATTTCGATCTCACGTAGGGGCGGGTCTCAGACCCGCCCTTTTTCAGACGTGCTGCCGCAGGTCCGGCAGCCCCAACTCCATCGTCATGGCCGTGACAAGAACGGCCATGACGAATTTATTGTAACGCGGCCATCCGCCTCACACCGGCGCCGTCTCCTCGTCCGGCAGGAAGCCCGTCACGTCGATGTCGTGCAGCAGATGCGGTGCGCCGTATTCTCGGATGATGCGGTACGGGTCGCGCGTGGCGTCGGCGCCGCGTTCGGCGGGCGGCTTGGTGCGCGCCTCCAGGTAGGCGCCGAGATGGCGCGAGTGCTCGACGATCGCCGTGTCGAAGCGGTGCTGCGTGCGGTCGTAGGCGGCGAGGCCGGCCGGGATGTCGCCGCCCGAGGCGGCGAGCGAGTCGGCCAGGCACTGCGCGTCGAGCGCGGCCTTGGTGACGCCGGCGGCGACGTGCGGGCGCGCGATGAAGGCGGCGTCGCCGATCATCGCGACCCGGCCGAAGGTCAGCCGCGGCGATTCCATGTCGGTGATCGCCTGCAAGAGCGGCTGCGCGGTGCGGGTCACCACCGCCGCCATCGCCGGCGCGAAGATCGCCTGCGCGGTCGCCTTGATGTCGGCGACCAGCTCGGGGCGGATCAGCGGCGGCGGGATTGCAATGCCGTGGTTCTTGCCGCTCGCGTCGGTGAACAGGTCCGCCATCGCGTCGTCCGCCGCTGGGCGGTACCAGATAAAGTAGACCCGCCGGTGGCCGCGCCGCATGTCCTCGCCGGCGCCGGGCACCGCCATGGTCAGGCTCATCTCGCCTTCGGGGAAGCCGAAGATCAGCCGGCCGGCGAGCATCTCCAGCGTCTCGCGCGGCAGGTCGCGCTCCTCCACCATGCCGCGCCAGGCGACATAGCCGGCGTAGCGCGCCTGGACCTCGGGCAGGAACTGGCGGCGCACGGTGGAGTAAACCCCGTCGGCGGCGACCAGCACGTCGCCGGTGGCGCGGCTGCCGTCGGCGAAGACGGCGGTGACCGAGTCCGCGTCCTGCTCGACCCGCTCCAGGGTCATGCCGGCGCGGTAGATTTCGCCCGGCACGTTGTCGCGCAGCGGCTGGTACACCCGCGACCACGCGCTGCCGACGGTCGGCCGCGGATGCTCGAACACCATGCGGCCGTCGCGGTCGGCCCAGCCGTAGCCGCGGTGCGCGACGCCGATCGAGGGGTCGAAGCGCGCGCCGATGCGGCGCATCACCTGCAGCAGTTCCTCGTTCATGCCGAGACCGGCGCCGCGGCCGGCCAGGTCGCCGACCGCGCGCTCGAACACGGTCGCCTTCCAGCCGATGGTGCGGAACATGCCGGCGGCCAGCAGCCCCCCGACGGAGCCGCCGATGATCAATGCGTGCGGTTGACCGGCCATCGCCTCGTCCTGTCGATCGTTCGCGGCTGGCGCGCGCCGCGTTGCCGGGCATTGTACCCGCCCGGCGGCAGGCCGATCCAGACTGCTAGCGGTCCTGCAGCAGGACGATGCGCCCGCGCGCGCTGCGGTCCTCGATGGCGCGCAGCGCGTCGCCGATCCGGGCGATCGGCAAGGTCGTGGTCGGCAGGGCGCGGATGCGGCCGGCCTCGTAGAGCGCGAACAGCTCGGCGAAGCAGGCGGCGGTCTTGTGCGGAACGCGCTTGCGGTAGTCGCCGATCTGCAGCCCCGTGACGTCGATGTTGCGCACCAGCAGGTAGTTCACCTTGAGCGTCGGGATGCGCCCGGCGGCGAAGCCGATCACCACCATGCGGCCGCACCACGCCAGCGCGCGGATCGCGGCGTCGAAGATCGCGTCGCCCAGGGGATCAATGATGATGTCCGCGCCGCGGCCGTCGGTGACGGCATAGACCTGGTCGCGCAGCGACTCGTGCAGGTCGGGCCGGCCGAGGTCGATGATCGCGTCCGCACCGGCCGCGCGCGCCATGTCGAACTTCGCCGGATTGGCCGCGCCGGCCAGTACCTTGGCCCCCAGCGCCTTGGCGAGCTGGATGGCGGCCAGCCCGACGCCGCCGGTCGCGCCCAGCACCAGCACCGTCTCGCCCGGCTGGTAGCGCCCGCGTTCGCGCAGCGAGAACCAGGCGGTGTCGTAGACCAGCGCCATCGACGCCGCGTCGGCGAACGGCATCGCATCGGGGATGCGGTGGCACTGCGTCGCCGGCACCGCGATCAACTCGGCGAAGCCGCCGCCGGGCTCGCACATCGCCAGCACACGGTCGCCGACGGCGAACCCGGCGGCCTCGGCGCCGACCGCGCGCACGATGCCGGCCGGCCCCTTGCCGGGGATGAACGGCAGCGGCGGCTTCGACTGGTGCTTGCCGCCGATCAGCACGAGATCGACGTAATTCGCAGCGGTGGCATGCACTTCCACCAGCAGGTCGCGCGGGCCGGGCGCCGGCGCCGGCGCCTCGCCCAGGACCGCGTTGCCGATCGGCCCGAACTCGTTGACGACGACGGCGCGCACGGGCGTTCCTCCGGTCAGGCGGTGGCGGGCGCCCGCACCGGCTGCGGCACCGCGCGGCCGTCGGCGATCCACTGCTGGATGTCGCGCTTCTGGATCTTGCCGTTGCTCATCAGCGGGATGTCGTCCAGCACGAGGGTGAACTCCGGCATCTCGTAGCGGGACAGGCCCGATGCGCCCAGGTGGTCGAGCATGCCGGCCACGCTGGCGCCCGGCTTCAGCATGACGGCCAGGCACACCCGCTCGCCCAGCCGCTGATCGGGGACCGGCACCACTGCCGCCCGTACTACCCCGGCGTGGCCCATCGCCAGCTCCTCGATCTTCGCCGGGTTGATGTTGTGGCCGCCGCGGATGATGACCTCCTTCTTGCGCCCGGTCAGGCGCAGGTAGCCGGCCTCGTCGACCCAGCCCAGGTCGCCGGTGACGAACCAGCCGTCGGCGTTGAAGCACGCCTCGGTCGCGAGCTGGTCGTCGAAATAGCCCAGCATCAGGCTGGCGCCGCGGCCGGCGACCATGCCGATGCGCCCGGCCGGCAGCATCACGTCCGGGTCGTCCGGGTCGAACACCCGCACCTCGTAGCCGGTGCAGGCCCGCCCGCAGGTGCCGGTGATCAGCGCCGGGTCGTCGCCGGGCCGGGTGTACTGGTGCGCGTTGGTCTCGGTCATGCCATAGCCCGACTGCGGCTCGATCCCGCGCTCCAGCAGCTCCGCCAGCACCGCGGGCGGCGAGGCGGCGCCCGACACCCGGAAGCCGGTCAGCCGGCCGAGGCGGGTCATGCCGCGGCGGCGCATCTCGTCCAGCAGGTCGATCGCGTGGGTAGGCACGCCGATCAGGTAGGTCGCGCCCACCGCGACCAGCCGGTCGGCCAGGCTGTCGCCGCGCGGCAGGTCGTGGATGACATAGGTCGCCCCGCCCACGATCGCGGTCAGCAGCGAGCCGAGGCCGAGGTTGTGGCTGAACGGGCTCAGCGAATAGACCACCGAGTCCCGCCCGATCCGCCAGTCGCGCGAGATCGCCCGCGCGGTGACCAGCAGCGTGTTGTCGCTGTGCATGACGCCCTTCGGCCGCCCCGTCGAGCCCGAGGTGAAGGCGAGGTAGACGACCCGGTTCGGGTCGCGCGATTCCGGCGGCGGCGGAGCGGCCTCGGTCTGCCCGGCGAACGCCGCCTCAGCCCCGGCCGGCGCCAGCCGGTAGACGTGGCGCAGCCAGCCCATGTCGCGGGCCTCGGCCACGATGTCGGCGCCGGCCGCGTCGGCCCCGAAGCCATCCTGCCACACCAGCGCGGCGGCGCGCATCCGCTCCATCAGCGCCACGACCTCCGCCACCGTATGGTTGCGGTGGGGCGACGGGCAGCACACCAGCCCGTTGCGCGAACAGGCCAGCAGCGCGACGACCGACTCGAGGCGGTCCGGCATCCACAGCGCCACCCGCTGGCCCGGCCGCACGCCGCGGCGCCACAGGTCGGCGGCGAAGGCGGTGGCGGCCTCGGCGAGCTGGCGCCAGGTCAGCGACCGCGCCCGGTCGCGCACCGCGACCGCGTCCGGGGTGCGCGCGGCATGGCCGGCGGCGACCTGCCAGATGGTTTCGTCTCGCCAGAAGCCCTGGCGGTAGTGGGTTTCGATCGCCGCCGCGCTGAGCAGCGACAGGACGGTGGACGCCATGCGATACGGCCTCGGAATGCTCGCCCGTGCGGACCATTTCATATAGAACGGCGAACGCAAATTCGAGAGGGAGATCGCCCCGGACATGCCGCTCTGGGCCTATACCAAGGGGCTGCACGACCTCGGCAACGGCTGCTGGGCGTGGCTGCAGCCGGACGGCGGCTGGGGGTGGAGCAACGCCGGCCTGATCGCCGACGGCGAGGCGACCCTGCTGGTCGATACCCTGTTCGACCTGAAGCTGACCGCCGGGATGCTGGCCGCCATGCGCGACGCCGTGCCGGCGGCCAGGGACATCGGCACCCTGGTCAACACCCACGCCAACGGCGACCACACCTACGGCAACCAGCTCGTCCGGGGGGCGGAAATCGTCGCCTCCCGCTCGTGCCGCGACGAGATGGAGCGCCGCCCGCCCGAGGCCTTCATCGACCGCGTCCGGAACTGGCGGGCGGAAGGCGAGAGCGGCCGGCTGATCTGGGAACTGATGGGCCGCAAGTTCGACTTCGACGGCATCGTCAACGTGCTGCCGACCCACACGTTCGAGCGCGAGCTGGCGCTGACCGTCGGCGACAAGCGGGTGGAGCTGGTCAATGTCGGCCCGGCGCACACCCGCGGCGACACCCTGGTCCACGTACCCGCCGACCGCACGGTCTTCACCGGCGACATCATCTTTTCCGGCGGCCACCCGGTGATGTGGGCCGGCCCGGTCGACAACTGGATCGCCGCGTGCGACCGCATCCTCGCCTGGGACGTCGAGACCGTGGTGCCCGGCCACGGCCCGATCGGCGGCAAGGGCGCGGTGCGCGACCTGCGCGAATACCTGACCACCTTGCGCGATGCCGCGCGTGCCCGCTACGACGCCGGCCTCGACTGGGTCGCCGCGGCGGAAGAGATCGTGGCCGACCACTTCACCCACTGGATCGACCGCGAACGCGTCTTCGTCAACGTCAACAGCCTGTACCGCGAGTTCTCCGGCGACCGGAAGCCGCTCGCCGTCACCAAGGTCTACGAGGCGATGGCGCGGTGGTACTGGGCGAACCGGGACGCGCACCACGACGGGTGCGCGGGGCATTGACGTATGATCCGTAGGGGCGGATCAGGTCCGCCCTGTCGATGCAGACGACGATGTGGCGGATGGAGGGCGCGTCTGAGACGCGCCCCTACACAAGGCCAGGGAGGCGAACGGTGCCGCAGAAAATCGTGAAGTCCGCGATGGACATGGTGAAGGAGGCCGACGACGCCGTCCGCACGCTCAGCGTCGAGGAGGCGCTGGCGATGCACGGCCGCGCCGACGTGATCTTCATCGACCTGCGCGACATCCGCGAGCTCGCCAAGACCGGTCGGGTGAAGGGCGCGCACCACGTGCCGCGCGGCATGCTGGAGTTCTGGATCGACCCGGCAAGCCCGTACCACAAGCCGTTCTTCCTGGAGGACAAGACGTTCGTCTTCTACTGCGGCGGCGGCTGGCGGTCGGCGCTGGCGGCGAAGACGGCGCAGGACATGGGCCTGACCCCGGTCGCGCACATGGCCGGCGGCATGGGGGCATGGGCCAAAGCGGGCGGGCCAATCGACCCGCCCAAGGACAGCAAGGAAGCGACATGAGCCTGCCGACCAACGCGCCCTATCCGCCGGACCTGCACGGCTTCATCGCCTATCTCGAGGAGAAGCACCCCGAGCACGTGCTGCGCATCACGGCTGAGGTCGACCCGAAGTTCGGCGTCTCCGGCATCCTGGCGCGGCTGGAGAAGGACGGCCGTTTCCCGGTGGTGATCTTCGAGAACGTCAAGGGCTCTAAGATCCCGCTGGTCGCCAACATGCACGCGC
>JBFWQM010000151.1:0-13598 GCA_050249455.1 Rhodospirillaceae bacterium
CGTCACCGTGCAGCTCTGCATCCCGTGCCTCGGCTGCCCCGGGGTCGGGATGCTGCACGGCCGGGTGCGCGAGGCGCTGATGGCGCTGCCCGGCGTCACCGACGTGGTGATGGCCGAAGGCTGGCACCTGACGTGGTCGCGCGACATGATCGAGCCGGAGGTGCGCGACCTCATGCGCGTCAACGGCATCCAGGTTTGACGGGAACCCAGGCGATGGAAGAGCACGAGAAGAAGTTCGACCGCAAGCGCGAGCGCGGCGGCATGACGCCGAAGTACTACGAGGTGTTCGCGCGCAAGAGCTCGGAGGATTCGCTGACCCACGTGGGCAGCGTGGAGGCGCCGAACGACGACCTGGCGCAGGTGCGCGCCTGGTTCGTCTACGACCAGCACGACTGGAAGGAGATGTGCGTGGTACCGACCGACGCGATCGTCACGGTCACCGAGCACGGCAAGTCCGCCAAGATCAAGATGAACTGAGGCCGCCATGACCCTCGACTCCATCGACCTGCCGAAGGACGTCTCGACGGCGCTGCAGAACGACCTGCTGGCGATCGCCGACACCAAGCTGGTGCTCGGCAACTGGTACACCGAGTGCGTGATGAACGGCCGCTCGCTGCCGGACTTCGCCGCGATCCTCGGCATGTGCACCGCCTCGTTCGGCCAGACCCGCGCGCTCTACCAGTATCTGACCCAGTACGGCCACGAGTTCGGCAAGCTGGAGCGCGGCCGCGGCGCCGACGACATCCGCTCGATGAACCTGCTCGACGAGGCGCCGGCGGGATGGGAGGATTTCCTCGCCGCCGTTTGGCTCGCCGAGCTGGCGAGCTGGATGATGCTGTCGGGCTTCCTGCACAACCCGGACCGCCAGCTCGCCGGCCTCGCCAAGAAGATCGGCCAGGAGACCTATTTCCACCTGAAGTACGCCGATGGCTGGATGCGCATCATCGCCGAGGGCGCGGACGCCACCGCGACCTTCCGCAAGGCGTTCGAGAAGCGCTACCCGTTGGCGCTGCGGTGGTTCGGCCCCGAAGGCGCGGCCGATCCGGTGCACGCGGCGGGCCGCCGCGACATGCCCATGGCGCAGGTGCGCGCCGCCTTCGTGAAGGAAGTGGCGAAGGCCGGCGACATCCTGGGCGCGCCGCTGCCGACCGACGCGAAGCCGGCGTTCGGCGCCGATTGGCGTGCCGACGCGCGGCGCAACGGCCCGCTGCCGGCCGGCCTGTGGGAGGTCGTCCGGTTCAAGGACCAGGAACTCGCCTGGTGACCGACCGCGCCGTCACGCACAGCCGGGTGTTCACCGGCGACAAGGACTTCGAAGGGGTAAAGTGCCCCCATTGCGGCGGCGAGGACCTCGTCGTGCAGTCGCTGTTCGGCGGCTCCGTGTCGGAGGTCCTGTTCCGCTGCAACGGCTGCAAGACCTGCTTCAACTGGGTGAAGTGGCGCGGCGCCCTGCCGCCCACCGCCCACGACCAGGCCGACTGAAGGCGCGCGCCGGCCCGCCGCCGGAGACGACCGAATGCCGCTCATCCCTAATCCCGAACGCCGGCTCGGCGGGATCGACTTCATCCTGCGCCGCACCGCCGAGATCCACCCCGACCGGATCGCGATCGACGACCGGCTCCACGGCGTCGCGCTGACGTATGAGGAGCTCCGCGCGCGATCGAGCCGGCTGGCGCGGGCGCTGATCGCCCGCGGCGTCGGCAAGGGCGACCCCGTCGCCTACGCGTTCTTCAATGAGCACGCCTCGCTCGAGATCCTGTTCGCCTGCTGCATGGCGGGCGCGGTGGCGGTGCCGCTCAACAACCGCCTGGCGCCCGCGGAAGCGCGCGACTACCTGGCGCGCCAGAACGTGCGCACCTTCGTCGGCAACGCCGCGCTGGCCGGGCTGGTCGATGGCGTCGCGCTCGACACGCTGATCCTGCGCGGCAGCGGCCTGCCGGCGGGCGCGCTGGACTACGAGGCGGTGCTTGGCGGGCAGAGCGGCGATGCGCTGCCGCCGCAGGCATCGTGGGAAGACTGCTACATGATGGCGATGACCGGCGGCACCACCGGCGGGCCGAAGGCGGCGGTGTGGAGCCACGGCGGCTGCCTGATGGATACGCTCGCCGTCCTCACCCACATGGAGATCAAGCGTGGCACGGCGAGCCTCTGCCTGGCGCCGACCTACCACGCCGCGGGGCTGGGGTGGAGCGTGCTGCCGGTCCTGTGGCAGGGCGGCCGGCTGATCATGCCGCCGACGCCGGCGTTCAATGCGCGCTTCGTCCTCGACACGCTGCGGAACGAGGACATCCGCTACCTGATGATCGTGCCGGCGATGATCGCGCCGCTCGCGGATGCGTGGGACGGCGTCCCGGTGACGGGGCTCAAGTCGATGTGCGTCGCCTCCGCCCCGACGCCGGAGCCGCAACGCCGCCGGCTGCAGTCGATGTTCCCCGAGGCCGGCATCATCGCCGGCTACGGCATGACCGAGACGTTCTCGATGTGCCTGCAGACGATGGGCGAGTTCCTCGAACTTCCCGCGTCGGTCGGCGAACCCAGCGCCGTGACGCGGGTGCGCATCGTGGACGAGGAGGGCAAGCCTGTGCCGCGTGGCGCGGTCGGCCACATCCTCGGCCGCACCATGGCGATGTCGCTCTACTACAACAACGATCCGCAGAACACAGCCGGCACCTTCCGCACCATCGCTGGCGATCCCGAAGGCCTCGAATGGATGTGGACCGGCGACGTCGGGTTCATGGACGCGGAAGGCCGCGTCACCATTGTCGACCGCGCCAAGGACATCATCATCTCCGGCGGCGAGAACGTGCCCTCGGTGGAGGTCGAGACAGTGCTGCTCAGCCATCCGGCGGTGAAGGAATGCGCCGTCGTCGGCAAGCCCGACGAGCGCTGGGGCGAGCGCGTGGTCGCCGTGCTGGTGAAGCAGGCCGGCGCGCCCGACGACGCCACCCTGGCGGCGGAGGCGGCGGCGCTGTGCCGCGACCGCCTGGCCGGCTACAAGGTGCCCAAGCAGTTCGGCTTCGTCGACGCCCTGCCGCGCAGCCCGTTCGGCAAGGTGCTCAAGCGCGACCTGGTGAAGATGGACCTCGCGCTCGTCGAGGCGGGACGGAAGTGACGGCGTTGGAATTCTTCGCGTGGAGAGGCCCCTCCCCCCGACCCCCTCCCACGAGGGGAGGGGGAGTGCTAGCCCCCTCCCCTCGCGGGAGGGGGTTGGGGGAGGGGGCGCCTCCGCCCCGAGCTGCTGAGCGAGTGAGCCCATGAACGCCCCCCTCGACGCCGACACGGCCGCCGCGCAGCGCCGCGAATCCCTGACCGACCCCGGCATCCCGGTCCGCGACTGCCACGTCGAGGAGGCGCTTCTGTCGCGCCGGTCGATCCGCGCGTTCAAGCCCGATCCGGTGCCGCACGCGACCTTGCGCCGGCTGCTGGACGTCGCGCGCTGGGCGCCCTCGGGCTCCAACATCCAGCCGTGGAAGGTGCACGTGCTGACCGGCGCGGGCCTGGACGAATTCAGGTCCGCACTGCTCGCCGCCGCGCGCGCCGGCGAGCCGCAGGCGATGGAGTACCACTACTACGCGCCGCAGTGGCGCGAGCCGTTCCTCGCCCGCCGCCGCGCCTGCGGCTTCGGCCTCTACGAGTCGATGGGCGTCAAGCGCGACGACCGCCCCGGCCGCCAGCGGGCGCAGGAGCGCAACTACGAGTTCTTCGGCGCGCCCGCCGGCATGCTGTTCTGGATCCCGTCCGACCTGGAGCACGGGTCGTGGATGGACTACGGCATGTTCATCTACTCGATCGTGCTGGCCGCGCGCGGACTCGGCCTGTCGTCGATCGCGCAAGGCGCGCTCGGCGAGTACCCGCACGTCGCCCACCGCATGTTCGGCGTCGGCGACGACCACAAGCTGATCGGCGGGCTGTCGCTCGGCTGGGCGGACCCGGAGGCGCCGGTGAACCTGTTCCAGCCCGACCGCATCGCCGTCGACGACTTCACCACCTGGATGGATTGAGCATGGATTACGCCGCCTTCAAGACCGTTCTGATCAGCCGCCGCGACCGCATCCTGACGGTCACGCTGAACCGGCCGGAGAAGTTCAACGCCATCGACGCGACGATGCACAGCGAGCTGTCGCGCCTGTTCTACGAGATCAACCGCGACCGCTCGGTCGACATCGTCATCCTGACCGGCGCCGGCAAGGCGTTCTCGGCCGGCGGCGACGTCGAGTGGCTGCAGTCGATGATCGACGACCCGTGGGAATGGGAGGTGCTGACGGAGGAGGCGAAGGGGGTCGTGATGTCGATCCTCGAATGCCGCCAGCCGGTGATCTGCAAGCTCAACGGCGCCGCCGCCGGGCTCGGCGCCACCATCGCGCTCGCCTGCGACGTGGTGTTCGGCTCCGACAAGGCGGTGATCGGCGACCCGCACGTCAAGGTCGGCTTCGCCGCCGGCGACGGCGGCACCGCGCTGTGGCCGTTCCTGATCGGCTACGCGCGCGCCCGCGAATTCCTCTATACCGGCGAGCTCCTGACCGCCCAGAAGGCGGCCGACATCGGCCTGATCAACCACTGCGTTCCGGCCGACCAGCTCGACTCTCGGGTAGAGGCGTTCGCCGACCAGCTCGCCAACGGGGCGATCCGCGCCATCCAGTGGACCAAGCGCGCGATCAACGGGCCCCTCAAGCGGATCGCGGCCGAGAACCTCGACATGTCGCTGGCGCTGGAGGCGAAGTCCAACATCACCGCCGACCACCAGGAAGGCGTCAACGCGCTGCGCGAGAAGAGGAAGCCCAGGTTCACCGGGAAGTAGGTGGGGCTGCAGAGGCGTTCCGTAGGGGCGGGTTTCAAACCCGCCCTGTCGCTGCCGCGACACGGTCTGACAGCGTACCGCGGATGGAGGGCGGGTTTGAAACCCGCTCCTACGCAAGAACCGGGGCGCCTGTCTTGCGCCCTTGCGACGACCGGCTATAAATCCGGCGGAAGACGGAGGTTTCGCGATGGATTCAGGCCAGCAGAACGCTTGGCGCGAGCGCATCTACGGCCCGGAGTGGCGGGCGTGGAAGGACCCCGACGTCCCGGAGACCTTCAACCCCACGACGCTCCTGCTCGACAAGCATCTCGGCACGCCGGCGGCAGGCAAGTGCGCGCTTGCGGTGGACGACGCCGACTACAGCTACGCCGATCTTCTCGCCCACGTCTGCCGCGCGGCGCACGGCCTCGTCTCGCTCGGCCTGCGGGCGGAGGACCGCATCCTTCTGTTCGGCACCGACAGCCTGGAGTTCATGGCGGTGTGGCTGGGCGCGGTGCGCGCCGGCATCGTGCCGGTGGTGATCTCCGACCAGTACAAGGCGGCGAACCTGCGCTACTTCCTCGACGACACGGCAGCGCGGGCGCTGTTCATCGACGCGGAGCAGACGGCCAAGCTGGACGAGATCGCGTCCAGCCTGCCGCGCACGCTGGAGCACATCGTCGTGCGCGGCGCGGCGCGCGGCAAAGCGGTCGCCTACGACGCGATGGTGGCGGACAAGGCGGCGACGTTCGAACCGCTGCTGCGGCACAGGAACGACATCGCCTACATGTTCTATTCCGGCGGCACGACCGGCACGGCGAAGGGCATCACCCATCTCGCGCACGATTTCCCGATCATCCCGGAGCGCCACGGCGCGTTCTGGGAATACCATGCCGGCGACGTGGTGCACGCGACGTCGAAGAAGTACTTCACCCACGGCCTGTGGCCCGGCGTGCTGATCCCGCTCTACTGGGGCGCGACCGCGGTCATCAGCCGGCTGCCGCCGACGCCGGACAACGTCATCCGCATCGTCGAATCGCGGCGCGCGACGAAGCTGGTCACCGTGCCCACCATCGTGAAGAACATGATGCTGTTCGTGGAGGAGACCGGCCACACGCCGAAGTTCGACTCCTGCGGCCTGGTCATCACCGCGTCTGAGAAGATGCCGCCCGAGATCTTCGAGAAGTTCCGCGCCACGTTCGGGACCGAGCTGCACGATTCGATCGGCTCGAGCGAGATCACCTACGAGTGGATCGCCAACCGGCCGAAGGAATACAAGCGTGGGTCGCTCGGCAAGCCGGTGTTCGGCTTCGAGGCGAAGCTGATGGACCCCGACGGCAACGAGATCACCGAGCCCGGCCGCGAGGGCGAGGCGTGGATCAAGTCGGTCACCGCCTGCTTCTTCTACTGGCGCAAGTACGACCGCACCAAGGAGACCTTCGTCGGCCCGTGGACGCGCACCGGCGACACGCTCTATTTCGACGAGGACGGGTTCTTCTGGTTCGCCGGCCGGTCCGACGACGTGTTCAAGGTGAAGGGCCTGTGGGTGTCGCCGATCGAGGTCGAGGCCGCGATCACCGAGCACCCCGCCGTGCTGGAGGCGGCCGTGATCTCGTTCGAGGACGCCGACGGCCTGACCAAGCCGATGGCGTTCGTCGTGCTGCGGCCGGGGAACGCGGCGTCGGATGCGCTCGCCGCGGCGCTGAAGGAGAACGTGCGCAAGGTCGGCGGCTACAAGGTGCCCGACGACATCGCGTTCGTCGACGCGCTGCCGCGCACGACGTTGCTGAAGATCGACCGGCGGACGCTCCGGGAGCAGGAGCGGGCGCGGCGGGGGAAGTAGGGTCACACAGCGAGAGGTCGAGACGCCCCCTCCCCCAACCCCCTCCCACGAGGGGAGGGGGCTATTCTTCTCCCCCTCCCCTCGTGGGAGGGGGTCGGGGGGAGGGGGCCTCTCCGCGCCTCAGGCCCCGGACGGCGGATGCACCGCCCGCCAATGCGCCGCGATCTCCGCCCCGGTGCAGAACCACACCCGCTCGTGCGCCCGCGCGTGCTCCAGGAACCGCACCAGCCCGCGGATTCGCGCCGGGCGGCCGATCAGGCGGTCGTGCAGCGCGATCGACATCAGCTTCGGGCAGTCGGCGCCCTCCTCGTAGAGGGTGTCGAAGCAGTCGCGCATATAGGTGAAATAGTCGTCGGCGGTCGAGAACCCGAGGTTGCCGTCGAACCGGTTGTCGTTGGTCTCGAAAGAGTAGGGGATGACGAGGTGCGGCCGCCCGCCCTCCCGCACCCAGTAGGGCAGCTCGTCGTTCAGCGCATCGCGGTCGTAGAGGAAGCCGCCTTCTTCCGCTACCAGCCGCCGGGTGTTCGGCCCGGGCCGGCCGGTCATCCAGCCGACCGGCCGGCTGCCCACGACCGACGTCAGCGCCTCCACCGCGCGCAGGATGTGGTCGCGCTCGGTCGCCTCGTCGACCAGGTGGTAGTCGATCCAGCGCCAGCCGTGGCTGACGATCTCGTGCCCGGCGGCGTGGAAGGCCCGCGTCAGCACCGGGTTGGCGAGCGCGGCCTGGCCGACCGCCAGCACGCTGGCCTTCACCCGGAAGCGGTCGAACACGCGCAGGAGGCGCCAGCTGCCGACCCGGCTGCCGTACTCGAACACCGATTCGACCAGCGGCGATCGGATGCGGTCATAGGCCGGCGCGCCGATGTCGTTCAGCATCGGCTCCGACATGCCGTCGCCGTTGTCGACCGTGCGCTCGCCGCCGCCCTCGAAGTTGAGGTTGATGTTGACGGCGATGCGCGCATCGCCCGGCCAGCGCGGGTGCGGCGGCGTCGCGCCGTAGCCGATGAAGTCGCGTGTCATGAGGGTCTCCCGCGGCGGGCCAGGGGCGGATGGTCGGGGGCGAATCGCGACGTCGTCAAGTTGAGAGAGGTCGGTTTTGCGGCGGGCGCCCCCTCCCCCAACCCCCTCCCGCGAGGGGAGGGGGCTAAAAGCCCTCCCCCTCGACGGGGGAGGGTTGGGAGGGGGTGAGGTCGCGCCTCGCCGTCAACCTTTGGGCTTCGGCAGCTTCGACAGGAACTCGGGGAGGTTGACCAGGAAGCGTTCGTGGATGCCGCGCACGATCGGGTTGCGCTCGTCGCGGCCGGTGATGGCGAACTTCAGGCGCTTGCGGTCGATCTCGACCAGCTCCGCTTCGATGCGCACCGTCTCGCCGACCGGGGTCGCCGCCAAATGCCAGAAGTCGTTGTGGATGCCGACGGTGGACTGGTCGGGCTCGAAGTGGTGCTCCACCGCGTCGTGCGCTGCCATCTCGCAGAACAGGGTCAAGGTCGGGGTGGACAGCACATGGACGCCGGGGTTGCCCTGCGCGTGGGCGGTGTCCTCGGGCTTCACCGTCCTGATGAAGACGCCCTTCAGGCCGACCGTCAGCGCCATCACGCGGTCTTGCGGTAGCGGATCACGTTGTCGCGGTCGCGCACGCGGGCGAGCCGGCCGTCGCCGACCAGGTAGTTGAGGTGGGCGAGCGATTCGCCCATCGCGAAGCCGAGCTGGTGGTCGTCCATCGCGCGGTTGAACAGGGTCGGGATGATGTCGACCGCGCTGCGCGGCACGTCGCAGGCGGCGTGCGCGGCGTCCAGCCGCTGGTCGTGGTGGACGGTCAGCGCCTCCAACCGGTCGCGCAGGCCGTAGAACGGCCGGTCGTGCGAGGGCAGCACGAACGTGCCCTCCGGCAGCGGCAGGAACTTGTCGAAGCTCTTGATGTAGTCGCGCAGCGGGTTGCCCTCGGGCTCGGTGAACCACAGGCTGATGTTGGTGGTGATGCGCGGCAGCACCTGGTCGCCGGAGATCAGGATGCCGAGCTGCTCGCAATAGAGCGCCGCGTGCTCCGGCGAATGGCCGCTGCCGGTGATGACCCGCCAGTCGCGGCCGTTGATCGGGAACTGCTCGCCGTCGTGGATGCGCCGCAGGGTGACCGGCACCGGCCACATGATCTGGCCCAGGTTGGTCTTGCTCTCGCGGTAGATCTTGGCGCGCTCCGCCGGCAGGCCGTTCTCGATGAAGAAATCCGCCCAGCGGTCGAAGTCGTGGGTGACCGAGTTGGTGCGCCCCAGATGCGCCTGCAGCCATTCCGCGTAGGTGATCCACAGCTGCGCGCCGTAGGTCTCCTGGAACCAGCCGGCGAGGCCGAGGTGATCGGGATGGAAGTGGGTGACGACGATGCGCCGGATCGGCTGGCTGCCGACCAGCCGCTCGATCACCGCCTTCCAGAACCCCCGGGTCTGGTCGTTGTTGTAGCCGGAGTCGACCACGGTCCAGCCGCCGTCGTCCTCCATCAGCCACAGGTTGACGTGGTTGAGCGCGAAGGGCAGCGCCATGCGCACCCAATGGATGCCGGGCGCCACCTCGCGGGTCTCGCCGGGCTTCAGCGCGTCGAACGGGTACTCGGGCAGCTTGATGGTCATGCGCAGTCAACCGATATAGGGCCAGCGCTGCGCCGCAGCAAGCGTTCAGCCGAGGTGGCGGGCGATGAAGTCGGCGGCCCGGCGGGCGGTGCCGTCCGGGTCCTCCACATGCGGGAAGTGGCCGAGGCCGGGCACCAGGGCCGTCTCGGCATGCGGCACGGCGGCCTTGATGCGCTCGATCTGGTCGGGTCGGCCATAGGCGTCGTCCGCCCCCTGGATCGCGAGCAGCGGCGCCCGGATCGTGAGGATGGCCGGCGAGATGTCCCAGGCGTCGTACATCGGCCGCTGCCACACCGCGGCCCAGCACGCCAGCAGGTGCTTCGCCCGGTCGCCGTGGAAGCGGGCCATCCACGCCGGCACCTCGTCGTCGTCCACCATCATCTGGTGGCGCAGCACCTGGGCCAAGGTCAGGTCGTCGCGCCGCTCGTGGGCGGCCATCGTCACCTCCGCGCGCACCCGGCCGGGATGCCGCGCGGCGTGAAGCAGGGCGACGGTGCCGCCGTCGCTGTGGCCGACCAGCACGGCATCGGCGATCCCCGCGGCGGCGAGGATCGGCTCCAGCCGCTCGGCCGCGTCCTCCATGAACAGTGCCGGGAACTCGGGGCAGACGTCGCTCCGCCCGTAGCCCCAGCGGTCGTAGGCGAAGGCGCCGAGGCCGAGCCGGTCGGCCAGCCGCTCCGGAAAGCGGCGGAGCGTCTCCACGCTGCCCAGCCCGTCGTGCAGGAATACCAATACTGGTTTGCCGGCGACCGGCTCGCGCCGCCATTCGGCGTGATAGCGCACGCCGTCCACGGTCAGCGGTTGCGCGCGCGGCGCGGACGCGGGTTCGTCGGACATGCGCGCGACCATAGTGGAGGCAATTGCGGGTGTCACGTATGCCCGTTCGGGAGCGGCCGCTTTGACTTGCCCTCCGGTCGCGTCTAAGGTTTTCGCGTCTGCGGCGGGCCGCTCACCCGCCGCGGACTCATCAGTCATTGCATTGTGGAGTGGACCCGGCCTGATGGCAGCCTACATTCAGGGTCGCAACGTCAACCTGACCTTCCGTCCGCCCAATCGCGCGCCCGTGCAGGCGCTGAACAATTTCGACATCGACGTGGGCGAGAGCGAGTTCCTGTCGATCGTCGGTCCGTCGGGCTGCGGCAAGAGCACCTTCCTCAGTGTCCTGCTCGGCCTGGTGAAGCCGGATTCCGGCGACCTGACCCTGAAGGGCCGCCAGATCACCGGCCCCGGCCCGGAACGCGCGATGGTGTTCCAGGAATTCGGCCTGCTGCCGTGGCGCACGGTGATGAACAACATCGAGCTCGGGCTGGAGCTGAAAGGCGTTTCGGCGGACAAGCGCCAGCCGGTGGCGAAGCGGTTCATCGACATGGTCGGCCTCACCGGCTTCGAGAGCCACTACCCGCACGAGCTGTCGGGCGGCATGAAGCAGCGCGTCGGCATCGCCCGCGCGCTCGCCACCGACCCCGACGTGCTGCTGATGGACGAGCCGTTCGCCGCGCTCGACGCGCAGACCCGCGACATCATGCAGATCGAGCTGCTGCGCATCTGGCAGGAGGCGCAGAAGACGGTGCTGTTCGTCACCCACCAGATCGACGAGGCGGTGTACCTGTCCGACCGCATCATCGTGATGACCAAGCGTCCGGGGCGGACCAAGAAGATCTTCAAGGTCGACCTGCCGCGGCCGCGCGACTACGAGATGCGCGTCAGCCCGGAGTTCAACGAGCTCAAGCTCGAGATCTGGAACGCCCTCAAGGACGAGATCACGATCTGACGATGGCGAGCCTCAGCAACGCCGGCATGAGCGAGCGCAGCCGCAAGATCATCTTCGGCACGCTCGCCGTCGTTTTGTTCTTCGCCGTCTGGGAAGCGATCCTCACCTGGGTGGTGCCGTTCAACCCGCTGTTCATCAGCAAGCCCAGCCTGATCTTCGCCGCGTTCGGCACGCTGATCTCGACGGGCAAGCTGGTCGACGACCTCCTGGTCAGCGCCGAGCCGTTCTTCTACGGCTTCACCGCCGCGGTGGTGATCGGCGTGGCGGTCGGCGTTGTGATGGGCTGGCGCACGCGGGTCGGCTACGCGCTCGATCCCCTGATGACCGCGCTCTATGCCAGCCCGCTGGTCGCGCTGGCGCCGCTGGTGGTGGTGTTCTTCGGCGTCGGCGTGTGGGCGAAGACGGTGATCATCTTCCTCCTGTCGGTGTTCCCGTTCGTGTTCAACGCCTATGCCGGCGTGCGGGCGGTGGACCGACTGCTGATCAACGTCGTACGCTCGTTCGGCGGCAAGGAGCGCGACCTCTACTTCAAGGTCATCATCCCCTCGGTGCTGCCCTACATCGTCGCCGGCGCGCGCTACGCGGTCGGCCGCGCGCTGGTCGGCATCCTGGTCGGCGAGTTCTTCGCCGCCTCAGAAGGCATCGGCTACGCGATCGCGCGGTTCGGCGACCTGTTCGCGCTCGACCGCATGTTCGCCTGCATCCTGACCATCATGGTGATCGCGGTGGTGTTCACCGAAGGCATCCGCTGGGCGGAGCGCGCGGCGTTCCCCTGGCGCGTGGGGCGGTGATCCGATGAACCAGACCCGAGTCCTGGATCGCGACGTCGAGGCCGCGGACCTGCCGCCGCTGCCGCCGGAGCAGGAGCTGGTGGTGCCCGGCAAGACGCTGTGGCAGCGCGTCGAGCCGGCCGTGCTCGGCCTCGGCAGCATCGCCGTGCTGCTGGTCGTGTGGGAGGTGCTGCCGCGCCTGACCACGATGTCGGAAGGCACCAAGCTGTTCTTCGCGACGCCGTCGCAGGTGATCGGCACACTGTGGACCATGTTCTCCACCGGCTCGATCTGGCCGCACCTCGCGGTCAGCGCGTCGGGCTTCGGGCTCGGGCTCGGCGCGGCGATCGTCGTCGGCCTGCCGCTCGGCGTCGTGCTCGGCCGCTCGCGCACGCTGAACGCGATGTTCGACCCGTTCGTCACGGCGTTCAACGCGACGCCGCGGCTGGTCTTCCTGCCCCTGATCCTGCTGTGGTTCGGGCTCGGGCTGTGGTCGAAGGTGATCATCGTCTTCATCGGCGCCCTTTTCCCGATCCTGATCAACACCTACGAGGGCGTGAAGAACACCGACAAGCTGCTGGTCAACGTGGTGCGCTCGTTCGGCGCCAAGGAATGGGACATCGCGCGGCTGGTGGTGCTGCCGAACGCGCTGCCCTACATCGTCGCCGGGCTGCGGCTGGCGATCGGGCGCGCCGTGCTCGGCGTCGTGGTGGCGGAGTTCTTCGGGTCCGAGGACGGACTCGGGGTCGTCATGGTGCAGGCGGCCGGCAAGTACCAGGTCGACATCGTGTTCGCCGGACTGATCGTGTTCATGGCGCTGTCGCTGGTTATGACCTGGATGGTCAAGCTGGTGGAGGACCGGCTCGGCCGCTGGCGCCCGCAGCAGGTCAAGGAGCACTGAGGCCGCGCTAGCTCGGCACCAGCGACGGCAGCCACAGCACAATCTGCGGGAACGCCACCATCAGCGCGACTACGAAGAAGGCGCCGGCGATATAGGGCAGCGCCGCCAGCGCCACCTCGGGCAGCGTGGTGCCCTTGGGCGCGACGCCCATCATCACGAACAGCAGCAGCCCGAACGGCGGCGTGGTGAAGCTGATCTCCAGCGCCATCAGCATGATCAGCCCGAACCACACGGGATCGAACGCCAGCGACTTCGCCAGCGGGATGAAGATGGGCAAGGTCAGCATCATCATCGACACCTGGTCCATGAACATGCCGAGCACGATCAGGATCAGGAACATCACCACCAGCATGGTGGTCGGCGACACGTCGATCGCGGTCGCCCACGACACCATGCCCGCCGAAGCGCCGGAGAACGCCATGATCTGGCTGAAGGTGGACGAGCCGATGATGATGAAGAACGTCATCGCCGTCACCCGCAGCGCGCCGTCGAGCGACTTGCGGATCGCGTTCCAGGTCAGCACGCGGAAGCAGGCGGCGAGCAGGAACACGCTCAGGGTGCCGAACGCCGCCGCCTCGGTCGGCGTGGCGATCCCCAGGATGATCAGGCCGATGACGCAGAACACCACCAGGCCCATCGGCAGGATGTTGACGACCACCGCCTTGACCGTCTCGCGCACGGACGAGCGTTCGACCGCATAGGACGGCGCCGCATCGGGGTCGATGCGCGCCATCGCCCAGATCGTCGCCGCATAGACCGCCGCCAGCAGCAGCCCCGGCATCACGCCACCGATCAGCAGCCCGCCGATGTCGATGTGGGCGAGGCTGCCCAGCAGCACCGCCAGCCCCGACGGCGGGATGATCACCGCCAGCCCGCCGGTGCCCAGGATCGGCCCCATCGCCATGTGCTTCTTGT
>JBFWQM010000152.1:0-13433 GCA_050249455.1 Rhodospirillaceae bacterium
CGCGGCCGGCGCCAGCAGCGCCATCGCCGCGATCGAAAATGCAAACGCTCGTCCCATCCGCACGTCGCTGTCCTCCCTGTCCCGCGGCGCAGCCGCTACTCGTTCCCAGCGGCGCAGCCGCTATTCGCTCTTTATGTTGTTGGCCGTCACGAACGCCGACCACCGTTCCCGCTCCAGCGCGAAGAACTTCGCGGTCTCGGCGGGGCCGAGCGTCCATGCCTCGTAGCCGCCGCCGCGCAGCCGCTCGGCGTTCTCGGGGATCCTGAAGCCTGCCGCCACCTCGGCCGCGATCTTCTCCAGGATCTGGCCCGGCGTGCCGGCCGGGGCGACGAGACCGATCCAGTTCGCCCAAACGGCGTCGTCCATCCCCGCCTCGCCCATCGTCGGGACATCGGGGAAGCTCGGCCAGCGCGCCGGCGTGGTGACGGCGAGCGAGCGGGCGTGGCCGCCCTTCTGGAACTGCACCGTGGAGATCGACGTCCCAAAGCCCCATTCGATCTCGCCCTGGATCATCGCGTTGATGTAGGGGCCCTGGCCGCGATAGACGATGTGCTGGCTCTCGAAGCCGATGCGCTGCTTGAAGAGTTCGGCCAGGAGGTGCGGCTGGGTGCCGACGCCGGGCGAGCCGTGGTTCAGCTTGCCGCTGTTGGCGCGCGCGAAGGCGACGAACTCGGCGTAGGTGGCGACCGGCTTGCGTCCGGAGACCTGCAGGATCTGGGGCGACGTCACCAGCGTCGTGACGGGGGCGAAGGCGGTCGCCGGATCATAGGTCATGGAGCTGAGCATCGCGCGCGCGGTCGCGATGATGCCGAAGCCGACGACGTAGAGCGTGTGGCCGTCGGCTGGCGCCGCCGCGAGGATCTGGCCGGCGACGACGCCGCCGGCGCCGGCCTTGGACTCGACGACGGTTGGCTGGCCCAGCGCCTTGGCGAGGTGGTCGGCGAGCAGGCGTCCGACGAGGTCCTGCGCGCCGCCCGGCGCGAAGCCGAGCAGGATGCGGATCGGCTTGGTCGGCCAGGCCTGCGCGGCGGCGGCGGCGGGAACGAGGGCGGCAGCGGCTGCGGCGGCGATGAGAAGGCGTCGGATCGTCACGGGGTGGCGCGCCTCGATGATGGGTTGGTTGCGGTTGGGCCGGGCGGCGCGGCGGCCGCCCGGCCCGCGCCGGCTACTCGGCCTTGATGTTGTTGATGCGGATCACCTCGCCCCAGCGAGCCCGTTCGGCCTCGTAGAGCTTCGCGGTCTCGTCGGGCTTGGTTGCCCACGGCAGGAAGCCGACGTTGCGGAGCTTCTCGACGTTCTCTGGCATCTTCCACGCCTTGTCGACCTCGGCGGCGACCTGCTCGAGGATCGGCTTGGGCGTGCCGGCGGGCGCGACGAGACCGAACCAGCTCGGCCACACCGCGTCCTGCATCCCGAGCTCGGTCAGCGTCGGCGCATCTGGGAAATCGGGCCACCGCTTCTCGGATGCGACCGCGATCACGCGCACGTGGCCGCCCTTGACCAGCGGGATCGCGCCGGACGGCGCGTCGACGGCCCACTGCAATTCTTTCTGGATCATGCCCTGCATGAACGGCGCGGTGCCGCGATAGGCGATGTGCTGGCTGTCGAAGCCGAGCCGCTGGCGCAACAGCTCGCCCGCCAAATGCGGCTGCGTGCCGGTGCCGGGCGAGCCGTGGTTCAGCTTGCCGCTGTTGGCCTTCGCCCAGGGCACGAACTCCTGCCAGTTGTTGACCGGCATTTGCGCCGCGACCTCGATGATGAGGGCGGAATGCACCATCATGCTGATCGGCGCGAACGCGGTGGCCGGGTCGTAGGCCATCGTCGGGTTCATCGCCTTCGCTGCGCCGATGATGCCGAAGGCGTTGAGATAGAGGGTATAGCCGTCGGGCGCAGACTGCGTGAGGAGCTGACCCGCGACGATGCCGCCGGCGCCCGGCTTGCTCTCGACGACATGCGGCTGGCCGGTGGTCTTCGACATGTGGTCGGCCCACACGCGGCCGATCAGGTCGGTCGGCCCGCCCGGCTGGAAGCCGATCAGGATCTTGACGGGTTTGTTCGGATAAGCTTGCGCGCGCGCGTCGTGGTGGGTCGAGAAGGCGGCGGCGGCGGCTAGGACAAAGAGGAAGCTGATACGCTTTGCAAGCATGGCATCGCACTCCCTGTCTATTTCTTATCCAGCGACAGTAGAGTGCGGGCCCGCCGGGCGCCAGCCGGAATCGGCGCCCGGCGGGATCCGTATCATTCCGCCTTGATGTTGTTGGCCTTGACCACGGCGGTCCAGCGCTCGCGCTCGGCGGCGAAGAACCGCGTCGTCTCGTCGGGGCTGGTGGTCCACGGTTCGTAGCCGAGGATGCGCATGCGCCTGACGTTCTCCGCATCCTGCCATCCCTTGGCGATCTCCGCCGCGAGGCGGTCCACGATCGGGCGCGGCGTGGCGGCGGGGGCGACAAGGCCGAACCAGTTCGGCCAGATCGAGTCGGCCGCGCCGAGCTCGGTCAAGGTCGGCACGTCGGGGAACTCCGGCCAGCGGGTGTCGGTCGACACGGCCAATTGGCGGATGTGGCCGCCCTTCAGCAACGTCAGCGAGGCGCTCGGCACGTTGATCGTCCAGTCCATCTCCTTCTGGATCATGCCCTGGATCAGCGGTCCGTTGCCGCGATAGGGGATGTGCTGGCTGGTGAAGCCAAGCCTCGTCTGGAGCAGCTGGCCGACGAGGTGCGCCTGCGTCCCGACGCCCGGCGAGCCATGGTTGAGCTTGCCGCTGTTGGCTTTCGCGTAGGCGATGAATTCCTGATAGGTCTTCACCGGCGTGTGCGCCGCCACCTCCAGGATCAGCGGCGAGTTCGCCAGCAGCGTGACCGGCTGGAACGCGGTCGCCGGGTCGTAGGTCATGCTTTCGTACATCGCGCGCGCTGTCGCGATGATGGCGAAGCTGACCAGGTTGAGCGTGTGGCCGTCGGGCACGGCAGCCGCCAGCGCCTGGCCGGCGACGACGCCGGCGGCGCCGGATTTGCTCTCGATGATGAACGGCTGGCCCATCGCCCTGGACAGGTGGTCGACCAGCACGCGCCCGATCAGGTCGGCCGGGCCGCCGGGGGCGAAGCCGATCAGCACGCGCACCGGCTTGGTCGGATAATCCTGGGCCGCCGCCGGCGCCGCGATGGCTGCCAGCAGTAGCGTCGCGGCGACGGCGAGACGGCGGATGGTCATGGCTGCGCCTATTCCGCCTTGATGTTGTTGGCCTTGATCACGGCGGTCCAGCGCTCGCGTTCGGCGGCGACGAACTTGCCCATCTCTTCCGGGGACGTCGTCCACGGCACGAAGCCGATCGCGCGCACGCGCTTGACGTTTTCCGGGTCCTCCCACGCCTTGGCGGACTCGGCGGCGAGGCGGTCGATGATCGGCTTGGGCGTGCCGGTGGCGGCGATCAGGCCGAACCAGCTGTGCCACACCGCGTCCTTCATGCCGAGCTCGCCGAGCGTCGGGACGTCGGGAAATTCAGGCCAGCGCTTGTCTTCCGCCACCGCGAGCAGGCGGACGTGGCCGCCGCGCAGCAGGCCGACGGAGCCGCTGGGCGAGTTGAACGACCACTGGATCTCCTTCTGCATCATGCCCTGCATGTGCGGCCCGGTGCCGCGGTAGGGGATGTGCTGGCTCTCGAAGCCGATCCGCCCCAGGAAGAGCTGCGCCGCGAGGTGCGGCGTCGTGCCGACGCCGGGCGAGCCGTGGTTGAGCTTGCCGGTGTTCGCCTTCGCCCAGGGAATGAACTCCTGGTAGGTCTTGGGCGGCAGGGACGCGCCGACCTCCAGGACGACGGTGGACTTCACCAGCGGCGTGATTGGCACGAACACCTTGGCCGGATCGAACGCCATGTTGGTGTACATCGCCGGCGCCGCGACCAGCATGGTCGGCGCGGTCAGGTTGAGCGTGTAGCCGTCGGCGGGTGCCGCGATCGTCGCCTGGCCCGAGACGATGCCAGACGCGCCGGGCTTCGCCTCGACGACGAAGGGCTGGCCCAGGGCCTTGCTCATGTGATCGGAGATGATGCGGCCGATAAGGTCGGTAGGGCCGCCGGGCGCGAAGCCGATGAGGATCTTGACCGGCTTGTTCGGGTAGTCCTGCGCCGCTGCGGCAGCCGGGGCAAGCGCCGCGGCGGCGGCGCACAGCGCAACGAAGGCAGGATTCTTGATTTGCATGGCGACGCTCTCCCTCTTTGTTGTGGGACAAGAGTAGAGAAAGGGCCGGGCCGGCGCCAGCCTCGTCCCGCCACGCGGCGGGGCCTGCCGGCGCGGCGCCGGCAGGCCGTCGTCACGCCTATTGCGCCTTGATGTTGTTCGCCTTGACGACGGCGGTCCAGCGCTCGCGCTCGGCGGCGAAGAACCTCGCCGTCTCGTCCGGTGTCATCGTCCATGGCTCGTAGCCGAGGGTGCGCAGCTTGGCGACGTTGTCGTCCTGCTTCCAGCCGGCGGCGATCTCGGCCGCCAGCTTCTCGACGATCGGCCGCGGCGTCGCGGCCGGCGCGACCAGGCCGAACCAGTTCGGCCACTCGGCGCCGGAGACGCCGAGCTCCTTCAAGGTCGGCACGTCGGGGAACTCGGGCCAGCGGCTTGCCGTGGCGACCGCCAGCAGGCGCACGTGATTGCCTTTCACGAGCTGCAGCGCCGTGAGCGCCGTGTCGAAGCCCCAGTCCGGCTCGCCCTGCATCATGCCCTGCGACATCGGTCCGTTGCCGCGATAGGCGATGTGCTGGCTGTCGAAGCCGATCATGGCTCGGAACAGCTCGGTGGCGAGATGCGCCTGGGTGCCGGCGCCCGGCGAGGCGTGGTTGAGCTTGCCGCTGTTCGCCTTGGCGAACGTCACGAACTCGGCATAGGTCTTGACCGGCAGCCGGCTCGGCACCTCGAGCAGCAGCGGCGAGCGGACCAGCACGGTCACCGGCGCGAACGCCGTCGCGGGGTCGTAGGTCATGTTGTCGAACATCGCCTTCGCCGTGGCGATGATGCCGAAGCTGACGAGGTTCAGCGTGTAGCCGTCGGCCGCAGCGGTCGCGGTCGCCTGGCCGGCGATCACGCCCGACGCGCCAGGACGGCTCTCGATCACGAACGGCTGGCCGAGCGTCTTCGACAGGTGCTCGGCCATGATGCGGCCGATCAGGTCGGTGGGGCCGCCGGAGGCGAAGCCGATCAGGACCTTGACGGGTTTGGTTGGATAGCTCTGGGCAGTGGCGGACGCGACGGCGAGCACCGTCATCGCGCCGGCCACGGCGGCGGCGGCAAGTGTGCGGAAGATTGGCACGTCTGGTTCCTCGGTGGTCGGTGGGCAGCGCGGCCCGTCCAGGACGGCAGCGCGGCGGCGGGCAGGACGTTCGGCGGCGGCCGCACCGGCGCGGCCGCCGCCGGAAACGCTACTCGGCCTTGATGTTGTTGGCCTTTACGACGGCGGTCCAGCGCTCGCGGTCGGCGGCGAACAGCTTCGTGGTTTCTTCGGGCGAGGTCGCCCACGCCTCGTAGCCGATGGTGCGCAGCCGGGCGACGTTGTCGGGGTTCTGCCAGCCTTTGGCGACCTCGGCGGCGATCCTGTCGATGATCGGCTTCGGCACGCCGGTCCGGGTGACCAGCCCGAACCACGACGGCCACACCGCGTCCTGCACGCCGAGCTCGGTCAGGGTCGGGACGTCGGGGAAGTCGGGCCAGCGCTTTTCGGACGCGACCGCGAGCGCGCGGATCTGGCCGTTCTTCAAGAGCGGCAGCGTGCCCGACGGCGAGTCGACCGCCCACTCCAGCTCTTTCTGCGTCATGCCTTGCATGAAGGGGCCGGTGCCGCGATAGGCGACGTGCTGGCTGTCGAAGCCGAAGCGCTGGCGCAGCAGCTCGGCGGCGAGGTGCGGCTGGGTGCCGACGCCGGGCGAGCCGTGGTTGAGCTTGCCGCTGTTGGCCTTGGCCCACGGCAGGAACTCGGCCCAAGTCTTCACCGGCGTCTTGGTCGACACCTCGACGATCAGCGCGGACTTGACCAGCATCGAGATCGGCGCGAAGTCGGCGGCCGGGTCGTAGGTCATGCTCGCCATCATCGCCTTTGCCGTGGCGATGACGCCGAAGCTGACGACGTAGATGGTGTAGCCGTCGGCGGGCGACGATAGCAGCGCCTGGCCGGCGACGACGCCGGAGGCGCCCGGCTTGCTCTCGACCACGAAAGGCTGGCCCATCGCCTTGCTGAGGTGCTCGGCCATGATGCGCCCGATCAGGTCCGTTGGCCCGCCCGAGGCGAAGCCGATCAGCACTTTCACGGGTTTGCTTGGGTATTCCTGGGCGTGAGACTGTTGGAGTGAGAAAAACGCAGCGGCGGCGATGGCCGTTGCGGCAAACAAGACGCGTCTGACCGACAAGGCTGTGCTCCCTTTCTTGGCGAGTTGCGGCGAGCCAGATTAGGGAGAACGGCGATCGAACGCCAGCGCGACCGCCGGCCGGCGATCAGGGGCGCGGCAGCCGCGCGAACAGGTCGTCCACGGTATCGACCACGTCGAAGCTGTCGCGGAAGCCGGCGCGCGAGGCGCCGAACCGGTCGAAGTGCGCGAACAGGTCGAGCAGCGGCTGCCAGAAGCCGTCGATGTCGAGAAGATACGTCTTCTTCTGGTGCATCCCGGCGACCGCGAGGTTCATCACGTCGCTCACCTCGTCGAGCGTGCCGAGCCCGCCCGGCAGCGCGACGAAATGATCGGCGAGCGAGGCCATCAGGCGCTTGCGCTCGAAGAACGTCTCGACCCGGATGATCTCGCTGATGTCGCCGGCCGGCATCTCGGCCGCGACCAGCCCTTCGGGACGGATGCCGATCACCTCGCCGCCGGCGGCCATCGCCGCGCGCGCCGCGGCGCCCATCAGCCCCGACCGGCTGCCGCCGTAGACCAGCCGCCAGCCGTTGCGGCCGCACGCCGCGCCGAGCGCGTCGGCGGCGGCGCGGAACGAGTCGGGGAACTTGTCGGAGGCGCCGCAGAACAGGCAGAGGCCGCGGCGCGGCGGCAGGCGGGAGGCGGCCATCACACCATCAGGTGCACGTCGAGGCCGATGTCGGCGGCCGGCGCCGACTGCGTCATGCGGCCGACGGAGATGTAGTCCACGCCGCTCATCGCCTTCTCGCGGATGGTCTCGAGCGTAATGCCGCCGGAGGCCTCCAGCTCGCTGCGGCCGGCGACGATGCGCACCGCCTCCTTCATCGTCGCGGCGTCCATGTTGTCGAGCAGGATCACGTCGGCGCCGCCCTCGGCCGCCTCCGCCACCTGCTCCAGCGTGTCGCACTCGACCTCGACCTTGGTCAGCGACGGGGTGAACGCCTTGGCGCGCGCGATCGCCGCCTTGATCGAACCGGCGACCGCGATGTGGTTGTCCTTGATCAGGATGCCGTCGTCGAGCCGGATGCGGTGGTTACGCGCGCCGCCGACCACGGTTGCGTACTTCGACAGCATGCGATAGCCGGGCAGGGTCTTGCGGGTGTCGATCAGGGTCGCGCCCGTGCCCTTCACCAGGTCGGCGTATCGCGACGTCATGGTCGCGATGCCAGTCAGGAACTGCAGGATGTTGAGCGCCGTGCGCTCCGCCGTCAGCAGGCCGCGGGCGGGGCCGGAGACCTTGGCCAGCGCCGTTCCCTTGGGGGCGCGGGTGCCGTCCGGCGTCAGCACCGTCACGGTGGCGCTCGGCACGTGATGGCGGAACACCTCCGCCGCGATCTCGACGCCGCATACCACGATGTCGTGGCGCGTGTTCATCACGAACTCGGCGCGCGCGTCGCGCGGGATCATGTACTCGGTGGTGATGTCGAGGCGGCCGATGTCCTCGGCCAGCCAGGCGTCGATCTGCGGGTGCAGCGCCGCGAGCGGCGGCAGCAGCGACGCGAAGTCGAGGTCGGCGGGGCGATCGGGGGCGGGCATGGCGGACTCCGTGATGCGGCTGGCGGCGGCGGCCCGCCGGAGGCGGCCGCCGCTGCATTCCCATAGATCGCCCGGCGCGGCGCGTAAACCGTCTCGTGCGGCTACTTCGCCTCGAAGATCGCCTTGATCCGCTCGACCACCGGCTTGGGCGTCGCCATCACGTCGGCGGCGAGCGCGGCGAGCTGGTCCGGTGGCAGCGCCGACAGGTCCAGGTTCCGCTTCGCCGCATCCGCCTGCACGCCGGCGTCGGCCATCATGTCGGCGAACGCCTTGCGCAGCGTGGCGAGGCGGCTGGCCTCCATCTCCGGCGGGCCGAGCAGGTAGCGGCCGAGGTCGGCGCTGGACGCGACGAAGCGCAGGATCGCCTTCTCCTCCGGCGTATTGCCGAGCTGGCCGACCGTCGGCACACCCGGCAGCTCGGGATGGGGGTTCACCGCCGTCTGGTAGATGAAGTTGACCTTCTTCTCGGAGAGCCACTGCGGCCGGGTCGACTTGATCCCGGGCAGGCCGATCGAAGACACCATGTCGACCTCGCCACGCTCCATCGCCAGCGAGATCTCCGCCGAGCCCTTGTAGCCCTGCACGATCTTGAACTGGGTGCCGATGACCGCGTTGAGCGCCTTGGGCACCTGCACCGAAGGCGAGGTGGCGCCGGTGGCGCCGACCACGGCCTGGCGCTTCTTCGCGTCCTCAAGCGTCTTGACCGCGGAGGTGTGCCACGAGACGCCGACGTCGACGTTGGCGTTGAGCCGACCGATCCAGGTGAATTTGTTGACGTCGTAGTCCGACTCCGACGGGTCGGTGACGGCGTCGTGCGGCATCGACTGGGAGACGATGCCGAGCACGGTGCCGTCCTTTGGCGCTACGGAATAGACGTACTTGGCCGCCCGCTTGCTGCCGGCGCCGGTCATGTTCTGGACGATGACGGTCGGCTTGCCCGGGATGAACTTGCCGAGGTGCTCGGCGGCGAAGCGGGCGTAGAGGTCGTAGCCGCCGCCTTCGCCGAAGCCGCAGATGATCCGGACGGTCTTGCCGGAGTAGAAGGCGGCGTCGTCGGCACTGGCGGGCAGGGCAAGCCCGACCGCCAGGGCGGCGGCGAGCAGCGCGGCGCGGATCGTCGGCATGTCGTGAGGCTCCCTGTCCCTTGATTGACAAGGATGTTGCGTCAATCGCGCCGGTTTGTCACCTCCGCTCAGCGCCGCGCGGCCTGCGCCGCGAACACCACCGCGATCGAGAGGATGAACGTCGCCGCCGCCACGAAAAACACCCACTCCGGCCGCCCGATGTCGTTGATCCAGCCGAACATCAGGGGTCCGATCGCGCCGCCGACGGAGAAGCCGGTGGTCACGAAGCCGAACACCGCGCCGACCGAACCCGGCGGCGAGATGTTGCGCACCATCACGTCGCGCGACGGCCCGACGATGGCGTTGCACAGCCCGCCCAGGAACATCAGCGCGATCGCGCCGACGATGCCGATCACGGGGAAGCCGATCGCCGCTACCAGCACCGCGCCGAAGACAAACGCGATCGCGGTGAACAGGTCGTGCCGCGCCGTGCGGTCGGCGAGCCAGCCGCCGGCCAGGATGCCGACGCCGCTGGCGACGAAGAACAGCGTCAGCGCCAGGTTCGCCTCGGCCAGCGTGGCGCCGTAGAGGTGGATCAGGCTCGGCACCGCGAAGGTCTGCAGCCCCATGCCGCCGATCGACAGCACCAGGAAGAACAGGAAGAACAGCACCACCGGACGGCTCGACAGCAACGCCAGGCCCGACAGCGGCTTCCGGCCGTCGGCCGCCGGCCTGGGCGCCGCCGCGCGGGTGTCGGCGAGGCATTCGCGGTGCCACAGCATCACGGCGAGGTAGAGCAGCCCCGCCAGGCCGACGATCACCAGCGCCGCGCGCCAGCCGAGCGTGGTCGCCAGCGCCAGCATCACCGGCGGCCCGATCATCCAGCCGACATAGGAGGCGAACAGGTGCGTGCCGAACGCGCGGCCGACCCGCTGGTCGGGGATCCGCGCCGACAGGATCGCGTAGTCGGCCGGATGGAAGACCGCGTTGCCGAGCCCGGCGACCAGCATCAGGACGAGGAGGGGCCAGTACGACGGCGCCAGGCCGCAGGCCGCGATCGCCAGCGCCTGCAGGCCGAAGCCGGCGAGCAGGATGGCGCGGGCGCCGAACTTGTCGACCCAGAAGCCGAGCGGCACCTGCACCGCCCCGGAAATCAGGCTGTAGAGCGCCACGATCAGGCCGAGCGCGGTCCAGCTGACGCCGAACTCCGCGTGCAGCAGCGGGAACAGCGGCGGCAGCGCGATCATGTAGAAATGGCTGAAGCCATGGCCGATCGACACCAGCCACAGGGTCCAGGCCTCAGCAGCCGGCCGCCGATCGGCGGTCGCGACGTCGACGTTCATCGTCTTCTCCGTAGCCTTCCCTGCGCGGCGGAGATTAGCACGAGGCTCCGATCCGTCACGCGGAGACGCCCCCTCCCCCAACCCCCTCCCGCGAGAGGAGGGTACTAGTTTGCCGTGCCCCGCCCTCACTCCCCCGCCCCTCGTGGGAGGGGGTTGGGGGAGGGGGCGCCAGCCTCGGTCCATGCGCTACCCGTCGGTCCGCAACATCAGCCCTGCGTCCAGGTCACGCTCAGCGTCTCGCGGAAGGCGAAGCGCTCCAGGTGGCGGATCACGACGTCCTGCAGCCGCATGAGCTGCTCGGCGTCGGGCGACGTGGTCCTGATCGCCAGGGCGTCGCCGTCGGCGTCGAGCTGGCAGATGCCGGACGGGAACTCAATCCGGCCATGCGCGGCGTCGTAGCTGACCGGCAGCTTGTGGGCGAAGTGCTTGCACAGCTGGCCCAGGTAGCGGCCGGGCTGCGCGGTCTCGATGCGGGTGCGGCTCTCGATCATGGCCGGGCTCCTCAGATCTGGTCGATTTCGGTGGCGGCGGCGTCGAGCACCGCGGCGACGCGCCGGATGCGCTCGTCGTCGAGCGGTCCGCTCGCCATCTTCATGCGCAGCGCGAGCTTCAGGTTCTCCATCGCCCGCACCACCTGGGGCGCCGGGCCGCCGCCGTGCGCGGTGCTCACCTCGGCCATGCGGGCGAGGATCGCCTCGACCGCCGCCCTGTTGGACTCCAGGTGCGTCTTGCCCTCCGCGGTGATCGCGTAGGGCTTCTTGCCGCCCTCGGCCGCGTCGAGCGCCGCGTAGCCGGTCTCCTCCAGCAGGGTCAGGGTGGGGTAGATGACGCCCGGGCTCGGGCTATAGGCGCCGGCCAGCCGCTCCTCGATCGCCTTGATGATCTCATAGCCGTGACGGGGCTTCTCGGCGATCAGGGCCAGCACGACCAGGCGCAGGTCGCCGTGGTCGAACATCCGCCCGAGCCGCGTCCGTCCGCCGAAGCGCCCGTGGCCGCGGCCGAACCGCTCGCCGCGGCGGCCGAAGTCGTCGTGGGCGCGGCGGTCGCCGTGACCGCAGTGGCGATGTCGTTCATGCATCATATTTTAGCTCCTATCTAGATATATCGAAAAAATAGATATATCGAAACCGTTTCTTGGTCAAGGCCTCTGCCCTCGGTTCGCCCCGAAAGTCCGGCAGCGCGATTGGCAATCCGCGTTGCCGCCTTCGTTGCAGGCGCTATAGTCCGCCGCATAGAAGGCGCGCATTCGGCGCGTCCGCCGTGAAATGCGACAGGAGAGGTTCATGCCAGGGATCAGCCGCCGGGCCGTGCTGGCCGGCGCGGGCGCATTCGGCGCCGGGATGACGATGTGGTCGTTCGCCCGCGACGCCCGAGCCCAGGGCGAGGAGATGCTGCTGGGCATCCCGGTCGAGACGTCGAACAGCCTGCAGTTCATGATCGCGTCGGCCGCCGGATACTTCAAGGAGGAAGGCATCAACGGCCGCGTCGTGACCGGCGCCGCCGGCACCAACACGCGCCAGATGGTGGCGGCCGGCCAGATGCCCTACGCCCAGGGCGACGTCATCCATCCGCTCTACCTGACCGGCGCCGGCAAGCAGGCGAAGATCATGATGGGGCTCGACACCCGCGCCTCGATCACCCTGATGGTGCGCAACGAGCTGTGGGACAAGGGCATCCGCTCGGTCGAGGCGCTGGGGCAGTGGAAGAAGCCGGATGGCTCCAAGCCGGCGATCGCGGTCAGCCGGATCGGCGCGCAGAGCTGGCTCTACGGCGCTCACATGTTCCTGCAGGCCGGGCTGCTCGACAACGTCAACTTCGTCTCGACCGGCGACGGCGCGCCGCAGATCGGCGCGTTCAAGAGCGGCAAGGTCGACGCGGTGATGGCCAACACGCTCATCTACTTCGCCATTGTCGACGAGAAGCTCGGCCACGCCGCGTTCAACGCCACCGACGATGCGCTGTGGAACAAGTTCTTCGGCTCCAGCTTCGCCGGCCAGTGCCTGTTCGCTCTGGAGGACCAGGTAAAGGCGAAGCCCGACCTGACCCAGGGCATCGTGAACGCGACGTACCGTGCGCTGCAGTTCATCAAGGCCAACCCGCCGGAGAAGCTGCACGCGACGATCGAAGGCAAGTTCATGGCGAACTTCAAGCCCGAGGTCGCCATGCGCGAGATGGCGTTCCTGAAGCCGATCTACGACTACGACGGCGCCATCACCAAGACCCAGTTCGACAACGGCGGCAAGGTCTGGTTCAGCGAGGCGACCAAGGTCAAGCCGCAGACCTACGAGACCATGGTCGACCTGAGCTTCCTCGAGAAAGCGAAGAAGAAATACGGCTGAGCGCCACGCGCCGGCTTCGACGACAAGGGCGCGGCCGCGCCCGCAACAGGGAAGGGCATGAAATGAACGGGTTCACCCGCCGGACCATGCTGGCCGGCACCGGGGCCGCCGCCGCCGGGATCGCGCTGTGGCGCTTCACGTCGGCGGCAAACGCCCAGAGCGAGCTGCTGCTCGGCGTGCCGACCGACAACTCCAACAGCCTGCCGATGATGATCGCCGCCGCGGGTGGCTTCCTGAAGGAGGAGGGCATCAACGCCCGCGTCACCACCGGCGCGGCGGGCACCAACACGCGCCAGATGATCGCCGCCGGGCAGATGCCCTACGCGATCGGCGACATCATCCACCCGCTGTACCTGACCGGTGCCGGCAAGCCGGCGAAGGTGCTGATGGTGATCGACAAGCGCGCCTCCATCACCATGATGGTGACGCAGGAGCTGTGGGACAAAGGCGTCCGCACCGTCGAGCAGGTCGGGCAGTACAAGAAGGCCGACGGCTCGAAGCCGCAGATCGGCGTCACCCGGATCGGCGCGCAAACCTGGCTCTACGGCGCGCATATGCTGCTCAAGGCCGGCTACCTGGACAACGTGAACTTCGTCGCCCTGGGCGACACCGGCACCACGATGGGCGCGTTCAAGAGCGGCCGGGTCGATGCGGTGATGGCCAACACCCTGGTCTACTTCGCCATCATCGACGAGAAGCTCGGCCAGCCCGTGTTCAACGCCACCGACGGCGCGCTGTGGGACAAGTTCTTCGGCGGCAGCTTCTC
>JBFWQM010000153.1:0-13380 GCA_050249455.1 Rhodospirillaceae bacterium
TCGATCGAGCGCGAGCGCACGAACGAGCGCGCCGCCTGGACCGATTCCTGCATCACGTCGCCGAGCTTGCCGGTGTGCATGACGGCGCCCTTGCCGGGCATCATCACCGCCTCGATCGACAGCAGCTCGCCGCCGACCTCGGTCCACGCCAGCCCCGTCGTCACGCCGACCAGATCCTCCGCCTCCGCTTCGCCGAAGCGGTAGCGGCGGACGCCGGCGTACTTCTCGAGATTGCGCCGGGTGATCCGGATCGCGCCGCCGCGCTTCTTGGTCAGCACGTCCTTGATCGCCTTGCGCGCCAGGTTGGCGACTTCGCGCTCCATGTTGCGCACGCCGGCCTCGCGCGTGTAGTAGCGGCACAGGTCGCGAAGCGCGTCGTCGGTGATGATGCATTCGCCGCGCTTAAGGCCGTGCGCCTTGAGCTGCTTGGGGATCAGGTGGCGCTTGGCGATCTCGACCTTCTCGTCCTCGGTGTAGCCGGCCAGCCGGATGATCTCCATGCGGTCCATCAGCGGCTGCGGCATGCGCAGCGTGTTGGCCGTGGTCACGAACATCACGTCCGACAGGTCGTAGTCGACCTCCAGGTAGTGGTCGGCGAAGGTGTTGTTCTGCTCGGGGTCGAGCACCTCGAGCAGCGCCGACGACGGATCGCCGCGCCAGTCGGAGCCGAGCTTGTCGATCTCGTCGAGCAGGAACAGCGGGTTCGACGACTTCGCCTTCTTCATGCCCTGGATGACCTTGCCCGGCATCGAGCCGATATAGGTCCGCCGGTGGCCGCGCACCTCCGCCTCGTCGCGCACGCCGCCGAGCGAGACGCGGATGAAGTTGCGCCCCGTGCAGCGCGCGATCGACTTGCCGAGCGAGGTCTTGCCGACGCCCGGCGGGCCGACCAGGCACAGGATCGGGCCCTTGACCTTCTTCACGCGCTGCTGGACGGCGAGGTACTCGACGATCCGCTCCTTGACCTTCTCCAGGCCGTAGTGGTCCTCGTTGAGCACCTTCATCGCGAACTTCAGGTCGCGCTTGATGCGGGTCGGCTTCTGCCACGGGATCGACAGGATCCAGTCGAGGTAGTTGCGCACCACCGTCGCCTCGGCCGACATCGGGCTCATGGTCCGGAGCTTCTTCAGCTCGGCCATGGCCTTCTCGCGCGCTTCCTTGGTCAGCTTGGTCTTGTTGATCCGCTCCTCGATCTCGGAAGCCTCGTCGCGGCCGTCCTCGGTCTCGCCGAGCTCCTTCTGGATCGCCTTGAGCTGCTCGTTCAGGTAGTACTCGCGCTGGGTCTTCTCCATCTGCCGCTTGACGCGGTTGCGGATGCGCTTCTCGACCTGCAGGACGCCGATCTCGGCCTCCATGTAGGAATAGGCGCGCTCCAGCCGCTCGCTGACCTTGCGGGTCTCCAGGAGCTCCTGCTTCTCGGCGATCTTCAGGGACAAATGCGAGGCGATGGTGTCGGCAAGCTTGCTCGCATCCTCGATCTGGTTGAGCGAGACCAGGACCTCGGGGGGGATCTTCTTGTTGAGCTTGATGTACTGCTCGAACTGCGAGATCACCGAGCGCGACAGCGCCTCGAGCTCCTTCGCCTCCTCGCCCGGCTCGTCGATGATCTCGGCGTAGGCCTGGAAGAAGTCGCGGTTGTCGGCGAAGCGGGTGATCTCGGCGCGCTTGGAACCCTCGACCAGCACCTTCACGGTGCCGTCGGGCAGGCGCAGCAACTGCAGCACGGTGCCGACCGTGCCGACCTTGTGGATGTCGTCGGGCGACGGGTCATCCTGGGCGGCGTTCTTCTGAGCCACCAGCAGGATCTGCTTGTCGTCCTTCATGACGTCTTCGAGCGCCCGGACGGACTTCTCGCGACCCACGAAGAGGGGCACGATCATGTGCGGGAACACGACGATGTCGCGCAAGGGAAGTACCGGGAAGATTACGCCGCCGGAGATAGCCAACTCGACCCCCTATCGCTGGTCGAACCGTCCCGGGAAGTCGGGACGGAACAAATCGTGGACAGTCACCGTATAATAATGGCTTTCACACCCCCGCCATTCAAGTAGGCGCACCTCGCCTGTTTTCGCACTGCGGCGAATGCGCCACATGGAGGGGATTCGGCCGTGTCAGGCGGAGGACCCGCCGCGCTCGCTGGCCCTGTCGGCGTAGATGTAGAGGGGCGCCGCCCCGCTTTCGACCACCTCGCCGCTGATCGCGACCTCCATGACCCCTTCGAGCTGCGGCAGCTCGAACATGGTCTCCAGGAGGATGCTTTCGAGAATCGACCGCAGGCCGCGGGCCCCGGTCTTGCGCTTGATCGCCTTGATCGCGACCGACTTCAGCGCCTCCTCGGTGAACGTCAGCTTGACGTCCTCCATCTCGAACAGGCGGCCGTACTGCTTGATCAGCGCGTTCTTTGGCTTGGTCAGGATGTCGATCAGCGCCTGCTCGTCGAGGTCGTCGAGCGTGGCGATCACCGGCAGGCGGCCGACGAACTCGGGGATCAGGCCGAACTTGAGCAGGTCCTCCGGCTCCACCTCGCGCAGGAGCTCGCCGGTGCGGCGCTCCTCGGGGTTGCGCACGTCGGCGCCGAAGCCGATGCCGCGGCCCTGCTTGCGGTTGGCGATGATCTTCTCCAGGCCGGCGAACGCCCCGCCGCAGATGAACAGGATGTTGGTGGTGTCGACCTGCAGGAACTCCTGCTGCGGGTGCTTGCGGCCGCCCTGCGGCGGCACCGAGGCGACGGTGCCCTCCATGATCTTGAGCAGCGCCTGCTGCACGCCCTCGCCCGACACGTCGCGGGTGATCGAGGGGTTGTCGGACTTGCGCGAGATCTTGTCGACCTCGTCGATGTAGACGATGCCGCGCTGCGCCCGCTCGACATTGTAGTCGGCGGCCTGCAACAGCTTCAGGATGATGTTCTCGACGTCCTCACCGACATAGCCGGCCTCGGTCAGGGTCGTCGCGTCGGCCATCGTGAACGGCACGTCGAGGATGCGCGCCAGGGTCTGGGCGAGCAGCGTCTTGCCGCAGCCGGTCGGGCCGATCAGCACGATGTTCGACTTGGAGATCTCGACGTCGTTGTTCTTCGCCCCGTGGGCGAGCCGCTTGTAGTGATTGTGGACGGCGACCGAGAGCACGCGCTTCGCGTGGCCCTGGCCGATCACGTAATCATCGAGCACGGTGCAGATTTCGCGCGGGGTCGGCACCCCGTCGCGCGACTTCACCAGGGTGGTCTTGTTCTCCTCCCTGATGATGTCCATGCACAGTTCGACGCATTCGTCGCAGATGAATACGGTCGGGCCGGCGATAAGCTTGCGCACCTCGTGCTGGCTCTTCCCGCAGAAAGAGCAGTACAGCACGTTCTTTGAATCGCCACTGCCGGACTTGTTCATAAGTACCCCGTCGCAACCCGGACGCCCTGCGCGGTCATGTTAACCAAGCCCCAGACGACCGTCCATCGACAAAAAGGTTCCCTTTTTGCGCCGCGTCAAGCCCCCGTCGGGGCCTGGGCTGGCGGCCGGTCGGCGCGGGCTGCGCCGCATCCGGCCACCGTAGCGGCGCGACCTTCAGAATCAGTTAATTCCGCGCCTTCGCCGCGTCGGTCTCCGCCGGGACCGGCCGGTGGGTCACCACCTCGTCGATGATCCCGAACGCCTTCGCCTCGTCGGGCGCCAGGAAACGGTCGCGCTCCATGGCGTCCTCGATCACCTTGATGTCCTGGCCGGTGTGGCGGGCGTAGATCTCGTTAAGCCGCTGGCGCAGCGTCAGGATTTCCCGGGCATGGATCTCGATGTCGGTGGCCTGGCCCTGGAATCCGCCCGAGGGCTGGTGGACCATGATCCGCGAATGCGGCAGCGAGTAGCGCTTGCCCTTCGCGCCGGCGGCCATCAGCAGCGAGCCCATCGAGGCGGCCTGGCCGATACAAACTGTCGCAACGTCGGGCCGGATGTACTGCATGGTGTCGTAGATCGCCAGGCCGGCCGTCACCAGCCCCCCCGGGGAGTTGATATAGAACGCGATGTCCTTGCTCGGGTTCTCCGACTCGAGGAACAGGAGCTGAGCGCAGATCAGGCTTGACACCGCGTCGTTGACCGGCCCGACCAGGAAGATGATCCGCTCCTTCAGCAGGCGCGAGTAGATGTCGTAGGCGCGCTCGCCCCGGTTGGTCTGCTCGACCACCATCGGAACCAGCAGGTTCATGCTGGTGTCTCTGAAATCGCTCATTCGCTCGCTCTCGTCCTTTGCGACCGGTGGCCGCGGCGCCGGCGGCGCCGGCGCCTATTCGTCTTCCTTGAAGTCCTGGATTTCCTTGGTGAAGTCCGGGACCGGCAGCCGCCGGTCGGAGACCTTCGCCATCTCGAGGATATAGTCCACGACCTTGTCTTCGAAAATCGGCGCCTGGAGTTCCTGCAGCGCGTTCGGGTTCTGCTGGTAGTACTCGAACACGCGGGCCTCCTGGCCCGGGAACTGGCGCGCCTGCTGGCTGATGGCGCGGTTGATGTCGTCCTGCGTCACCTGCAGGTTGCTGGCGCGCCCGACCTCGGCCAGCAGCAGCCCAAGCCGCACCCGGCGCTCGGCGATCGGCCGGTAGCGCGCCTTGAGGTCGTCCTCGCTCTTGTCCTTGTCGTCCTCGTCGAGCTCGCCCTTCGCCCTGGCGTCCGCGATGGTCGACCAGATCGCCTCGAACTCACGGTCGACCATGCCCGGCGGCACCTCGAAGGAATGTGCCTTCGACAGCTGGTCGAGCAGCTTGCGCTTCAGGTTGGCGCGCGACACCTGTCCGTAGTCGCGCTCCATCTGCTCGCGCACCGTCTTCTTCAGCGCGGCCAGGTTCTCGAGCCCCATCGCGGTCGCGAGCGCGTCGTCGACCGAAACCGACTTGGGAGCACGAACCTCTTTGACATCAACGTCGTAGACGGCGGTCTTGCCGCGCATGTTCTCGTCGGAATGGGTCTCCGGCACGGTCATCGAGACCGCGACCTTCTGGCCCGCCTTGGCGCCCTTGAGCTGGTCGTCGAACTCCGCCGAGGGCATCTTGCTGCCCAGCCGGATCGGGAAGTCCTTCATCGGCTGCTTGGTGATCGTCTCCTCGCCGATGCGCACGGTGAAGTCCACCAGCAGCTCGTCGCCTTCCTCGGCGCCGCGGCCGTCGGTAACCGGCTCGTACTCGCGCCGCTGCTCGGCCAGCCGCTGCACCGTCTCGTCGACATCGGCGTCGCTCACCTCGGCGGTCACCCGCTCCAGGGCGACGGTCGAGAAATCGACCGGCTTGACCTCGGGCAGGACCTCGATCTGCAGCGTGTATTCGAGGTCGCGGCCGTCCTCGAAGCTGACGATCTCGATCTTCGGCTCCATGGCCGGCCGGGCGCCCGACTGGCTGACCGCCTGCTGGACGGAATCGCTGATCGTCTGCTCCAGCACCTCGCCGCGGACGGAGGGACCGTAGCGCTTCTTGATCAGGGTCATCGGCACCTTGCCGGGGCGGAAGCCCGGCATGTTGACCGACCCCGACAGCTCGCGCAGGCGGCCGTCCATCTTGGCGTCTATGTCGCCGGCCGGGACGACGACCCGGAACTCGCGCTTCAAACCTTCTGTATTCGTCTCGGTGATCTGCATCTCGATTTTCTAGGCTGCGCGGTTCCAAAGGAGTGCCGCACGTCGCGGCCGGGCCGTGGAAATGGTGCGGGCGGAGGGACTTGAACCCCCACGACTTACGTCACCAGAACCTAAATCTGGCGTGTCTACCAGTTCCACCACGCCCGCCCCGTCGTGCAAGCAAAGCCGCTCGGTTGCGCCTTGGTTGCTTGCGCTGCAACGGGCAAGGCCGCGCCTCTATAGCAAACATCGCATTGGGTTCCATAGCTAAATAAGAACCGTCGGCGAACCGTTAAAGTCCCTATTCGAGGCCGACCATGATCTCCTGGCGATAGGCCGGCCGCTCGGCGAGCCGGTCGTACCAGCGCCGCACGTTGGGGCAGTCGGCCCGCGGGATGTCCATCGTGTGCCAGCGGTAGGCGGCGATGCCGGCCGGGATGTCGCACATCGAGAACGTCGCGCCGGCGAGGAAGGGCGTCTCGGCCAGCGCGACGTCCAGCATCTTGAAGCAGCCCGAGAGCCGGTCGCAGGCGGCGCCGAAGTCGGCCATGTTGCGCTTCTCCGGCGGCGTGCGGACCACGGTGCTGAACACCGGACGCATCGCCGGGCTCAGCACGGTGAGCTGCCAGTCCATCCACTTGCCGCCGACGGCGCGGGTCCGCGGATCGGCCGGCCACAGGGTGCCGGCACCATGGATCTCCGACAAATAGCGGACGATCGTGTTCGATTCCCACAGCACAAGGTCGCCGTCGATCAGGGTCGGCACGAGGCCGTTCGGGTTGAGCCTGCGGTACTCCGGCTTGTCGTTGCCACCGAACTTGCCGCCGAGGTCGGTCCGCTCGAACGGCAGGCCGAGCTCCGCGCAGCACCACAGCACTTTCTGGACGTTCGACGACGACCGCCGGCCGATCAGCTTGAGCACCCTTCCCTCCCCGACTTTGTTCGAGGCGGGATTGTCGCCTGCCGTCGCCGGTTTGTCACCGTCCCGTCAGGCGGCGCACGCAGGCCCGCGCGGCGGCGTCCAGGATCGCCTCGGCGTCGATGCCGTAGGTGCGGTAGAGGTCGGGGATGTCGCCGGACTGGCCGAACCGGTCGACGCCCAGCGGATAGATCCGGTGGCCGGCGACCGAGCCGAGCCAGGACAGGGCCGCCGGATGGCCGTCGAGCACCGTCACCAGCGCGGCGTCGGGCGCGACGTCGTCGAGCAGCCGCTCGACATGGGCGGTGGTCGACCGCTTGCCGGCGATGCGGGCGCGGCGTGCCTTCATCCAATCCTCGTGCAGCGCATCGGCCGAGGTGACGGCCAGCAGGCCGGCGCCGGGGATGTCCTCCAGGATCGCCGCGTGGGCCTCGATCGCCTCCGGCGCGACGGCGCCGGTGTAGGCGATCACCAGCTCGGCGCCCGGCGCGGGCGGCTTCAGCCAGTAGCCGCCGGCGATCACGTCGCGCGCCAGCGATTCGGTCATCTTCCGCTTCGGCTGGGCCAGCGAGCGGGTGGAGAGCCGCAGGGCGACCGAGCCGCCCTCCTCCGCCTGCATGTGCGCGAAGCCCCAGCGCATGATCTCCGCCAGCTCGTCCACGTAGGCCGGCTCGAACGCGGTCAGGCCCGGCTGAGCCAGCGTGATCAGCGGGGTCTCGGACGACTGGTGCGCGCCGCCTTCCGGCGCCAGGGTGATGCCCGACGGGGTCGCCACCAGCATGAACCGGGCGTCCTGGTAGCAGGCGTAGTGCATGGCATCGAGGCCGCGGCGGATGAACGGGTCGTAGAGCGTCCCGATCGGCAGCAGCCGCGCGCCGAACAGCGGCCCGGCCATGCCCAGGGCGGCCAGGCACAGGAACAGGTTGTTCTCGGCGATGCCCAGCTCCACGTGCTGGCCGGACGGCGCCATCGCCCAGCGCTGCGCCGACACCACCTTCTCCTCGGCGAACACGTCGGAGCGCGCCTCGCGGGCGAAGATGCCGCGGCGGTTGACCCACGGCCCCAGGTTGGTCGAGACGGTCACGTCGGGCGAGGTGGTGACGATGCGCGAGGCCAGCGCGCTGTCGCCGCGGGCAAGGTCGTTCAGGATGCGGCCGAAGCCTTCCTGCGTAGACATCCGCTCGCCCTCCGGCGCCGGCAGGCGGTCGGGCACCGCCACGCGGTCCGCCGCGATCGCGCGCGGGTAGCGCTGCGCGAACGGCACCGCGTCGAGGAAGCCGCGCAACGCCTCGGCGGGCAGGTCGAGGCCCTCGAACGGCTCCCACTCGGCGCCGACGGGGATGCCCATCGCCTGGCGGAACTGCTCCATCTGGTCGGGGTTCATCAGCCCGGCGTGGTTGTCCTTGTGGCCGGCGAACGGCAGGCCGAAGCCCTTCACGGTATAGGCGATGAAGCAGGTCGGCATGTCGTCGGCGATGCCGTGGAACGCCTCCAGCACCGTCTCCAGGTCGTGGCCGCCCAGGTTGGTCATCAGCGCCTGCAGCGCGTCGTCGTCGTAGCGCGCCAGCAGCCCATCGACGCCCGCGACGCCGGCCAGGTCCGCCGACAGGTGCGCCCGCCAGGCCGCCCCGCCCTTGAACGTCAGCGCCGAATAGAGCGTGTTGGGGCAGCTGTCGATCCACTGGCGCAGCGCCGGGCCGCCGGGCTGCGCGAACGCCGCCTCCAGCTTCTTCCCGTACTTCAGCGTCACCACGCGCCAGCCCATGTTCTTGAACAGCTCGTCGATGCGCCCGAACAGGCGGTCCGAAACCACCGAATCGAGGCTCTGGCGGTTGTAGTCGATCACCCACCAGACGTTGCGCACGTCCTTCTTCCAGCCCTCCAGCAGCGCCTCGAAGATATTGCCCTCGTCGAGCTCGGCGTCGCCCACAAGCGCCACCATGCGGCCCTGCGGCAGGTCGGCCGGCGACAGGTCCTTCAGCCGCACGTAGTCCTGCACCAGCGCGGCGAACACGGTCATCGCCACGCCCAGGCCGACCGAGCCGGTCGAGAAATCGACGTCGTCGCTGTCCTTGGTCCGCGACGGATAGGCCTGCGCCCCGCCCAGCGCGCGCAGCCCTTCCAGCTTTTCCCGGGTCTGGCGGCCGAGCAGGTACTGGATCGCGTGGAACACCGGGCCGGCATGCGGCTTCACCGCGACCCGGTCCTCCGGCCGCAGCACATCGAAGAACAGCGCCGTCATCAGGGTCACCATCGAGGCCGACGACGCCTGGTGCCCGCCCACCTTCAGCCCGTCGCGGTGCGGCCGGACGTGGTTGGCGTTGTGGATCATCCACGCCGACAGCCACAGCAGCTTCTTCTCCAGCGCGTGCAGCGCGGCCAAGCGGTCGGCGCCGGCGGCGGGCGCGGTCTCGTGCAGGCGATGGACGGTGGCGGCCATGGCCGGGCTCCTGAATGGGGACGGTCGATTATAACAGCCGCATGGATCCCCGGCGTTGCGAAGATAGCCGCCTCTGGGCCAATTTGCGCTATGATTACGCCAGAAACGGCCTTATCGAGATACGTCATGCCTGAAATGCACCTCGATCCCACCGACCGGCGAATCCTCCGCGTGCTGCAGGACAATGCCCGGATTTCCAACGCCGACCTCGCCCGCGAGGTCGGGCTGTCGCCCTCGCCCTGCCTGCGCCGGGTGCGGGAACTGGAGGAGGCCGGGGTGGTGCGCGGCTACGTCGCGCTGCTCGAACCGGGCGCGGTTGGGCTGCCGGTGAGCGTGTTCATCCAGGTGACCCTGGAGCGTCAGGTCGAGCAGGCGCTGGAGCTGTTCGAGCAGACGATCGCCGCCCGCCCGGAGGTGATGGAGTGCTACCTGATGACCGGCGACGCGGACTATCTGCTGCGCGTCGTGGTCGCCGACGTCGCCGCCTACGAGCGATTCCTCAAGGAGCACCTAACCCGGATCCCGGGGGTGTCGAGCATCAAGTCGAGCTTCGCGCTGAACCAGGTCAAGTACCGGACGGCGCTGCCGCTGCCCGGCTAGACCGCCGCGGCGTAACGCTCCGCGAAGGCGCGCAGGGCCAGCGTGCGCGACTCGCCGGCGACGATCGCGTGGTTGGCGCGCTCGAAGCTGACCTCGAAGCAGACGTGAGGAATGCCGAGCGGCCCGTCGGCCAGGTTCACGACCCGCGCCTTCTCGACCAGGTTGTCGGGGTGGATGCGGCGGAAGGTGGAGCCGACGCGGACGAACTCCATGTCCTGCGACGCCCGCTCGGCGCGCGGGCCGGATCCAATCCTGTCCTTCGTGGATAGACGAAACATCTACTTTTTCCTCTTATACCTCTAGTAACAACGGCCGATCCTTTCTCACCCCCGGCGTCCTGTTGACGCCTTTGATCCGACATTAACGCTGGTTTGTTAACAAATAGCTAAATGCAACAAGGACTCGCGGTGTTTCGTTCAGATTTCACGGCGAAGACGAGAGGCGCGCCAGGGCGCGCGGCAGGAGGTCCGGCAGATCGTCGGCGATGAGGCCGGGGCCGAACGCCGCCGCGGCCTCGCCATGCAGCCAGACGGCGGCGCACGCGGCCTCGTACGCCGGCATCCCCTGGGCGAGGAGGCCGAGGACGAAGCCGGCCAGCACATCCCCGGCGCCGGCCGTCGCCAGGGTCGGCGGCGCGTTCGCATTGATCGCGGCGCGCCCGTCCGGCGCCGCGACGACCGTGTCGGCGCCCTTGAGCAGCACCACCGCGCCGGCGCGCGCCGCCGCCGCCCGCGCGCGCGCCGGCTTGTCGCCGTCGAGGCGCCCGAACAGCCGCGCGAACTCCCCTTCGTGCGGCGTCAGCACGCAGTCGGTCGCCGCGGTCGCGGCAAACAGCGGCGCGGCGTCGGCCGCGAAGGCCGTCAGCGCATCGGCGTCGACCACCGTGCGCCGGCCCGCGGCCAGCACGCGCAGCGCGGCCGCGCGCGTCGCCTCGTCGGCGCCGGCGCCCGGGCCGACCAGCACCGCGTTGCGCCGCGGATCGGCGAGGAAGCCAGCCAGCGCATCCGGGCCTGCCACCGGCGCGACGATCACCGCCGCGGTGCCGGCGGCGTAGATCGGCGCGGCTTCCGGCGGCGCCGCGACGGTGACCAGCCCGGCACCGGCGCGCAGCGCCGCGCGCGCCGCCAGCCGGCCGGCGCCGGTCATCGTCGCGCCGCCGACCACGACCGCGTGGCCGCGCGCGTATTTGTGCCCGGCGGCGTCCGGCCGCGGAAAGGCGTCGCGCCACAGTGGCGGCTCGTTGGCGAAGGTCGTCGGCCGGATCGCCTCGAGCACGACCTCGGGAATGCCGATGTCGGCGACCACGGTCTCGCCGCAGTGGATGCGCCCGGGCAGCAGCAGGTGGCCCGGCTTGCGGCGGAAGAACGTCACCGTGACGTCGGCGCGCGGCGCGTCGCCGAGCACCGCGCCGCTGTCGCCGTGAACGCCGGACGGCACGTCGACGGCGACGCAGCGCAGGTTGCGCGCCCCGATCGCTGCGATCGTCGCCGCGGCCGCGCCGTCCGGGGCGCGCGCGAGGCCGGCGCCGAAGATGGCATCGACCGCCAGGTCGCAGCCGTCCAGCGCCGACGGCCCAAGCGGCGCGACCGGACCGGCCCAGCGCCCGGCGTTGAGCGCGGCGTCGCCCTTGAGCGCCGCCCGGTCGCCGAGCAGCGCGACCCGCACCGGCCAGCCGTCGGCGGCGAGCAGGCGCGCCACGACGAAGCCGTCGCCGCCGTTGTTCCCCGGCCCGCACAGCACCGCCACCGGCCGGCTTGCCCAGCGGCGGCGGATCGCATCGGCGACGGCGCGGCCGGCCGCCTCCATCAGCGCTTCGCCGGGCGTGCCGCCCGCGACCGCGAGGGAGTCCGCGCGGTACATCTCGGCGACCGTCAGCAGCGCGCAGCGCATCATCGCGGGTCCGTCCTGCATGGCGCGCAAATCTTACCGCCGGCCGGCCGCGTTGACACCCCACGGCGACGCACCCAGGATGCGCGCCGAAACGTGAGGGAGCCCGCGGCCGCCATGACCTACGCCAACATCAAGTTCAGCATCGAGAACGGCATCGCCCACCTGGTGCTGGCACGCGACGACATCCGCAACGCCTACTCCGACGACGCGTTCACCGACGAGATGCTGGATGCCATCGACCGCACCCAGAAGAGCGAGGAGGCACGGGTGTTCGTGCTGTCGGCCGAAGGCTCGGCGTTCTCCGCCGGCGGCAACGTCAAGGACATGAAGGACCGCAAGGGCATCTTCGGCGGCGGCCCGGCCGGCACCAGGCGCGGCTACATCCACGGCATCCAGCGGGTACCCAAGGCGCTGCACACCCTCGACGTGCCCTCGATCGCCGCGGTGCAGGGCCCGGCGGTCGGCGCCGGCTGCGACCTCGCGCTGTTCTGCGACATCGTGCTGTGCTCGACCAAGGGCGCGTTCGGCGAGACCTTCATCAACGTCGGCATCATCCCGGGCGACGGCGGCGGCTGGATCCTGCCGCGCAAGGTGGGCCTGCAGCGCGCCGCCGAGCTGATGTTCACCGGCCGCATCGTCAAGGGCGAGGAGGCCGCGAAGATCGGCCTCGCGCTCGAATGCGTCGAGCCCGACAAGCTGATGCCACGCACCATGGAGCTCGCCGGCCAGATCGCCTCGCGCCCGCCGGTCACCGCGCGGATGCTGAAGTCCCTCCTCCGCCAGACGCTGTCCTCCAGCCTCAACGACTTCCTCGACTACTGCGCCGCGCTCCAGGCGATCTGCCACACCACCGAGGATCATATGGAAGCGGTCGAGTCCTTCCTCGAAAAGCGCCCGCCGACGTTCAAGGGGCGCTGAGCGCGCCGGCGCCGGTCGCGGACCCGTTCCATTGTTAGGGATTGTAGACGATACTAATTCAGTACCCAGAAGAGACTGGGCGTTCATTCGAATTGGCGGAACCGGCTGCCGACCGGATGGGATTGAACGCGGTATTTTCGGAAAGCCGCATAGGAACGGCAATGGCCGACAACATTGAAGACATCGTGATCCCGATCCTTCGGCAGCTCCAGTCGGAGATGAGCCAGTTGCGGGACTCCGTCCGCCGTCTCGAGGATCGCGCGTCGGCTGTCGAGATCGGGCTTGCCGGCGTGCGCCGCGATCTCGGCTCGCTCGCCGAGGCCGATGCGCGCTTGCAGGTATCGTTCGACCAGATGAACCGTCGGGTGGAACGGATCGAACGTCGCCTCGATCTCGTCGAGCCCGATTGATCGAAACACGCCGTGCTGCTTAGCGGTCGCCAGCGGATGCGCGCGCCTTAGGGCGCCCTGAACACCCAGGGCCGGCCCTCGTCGTCGTTATAGCCGAGGAACACGCCATAGTCGGGCAGCCAGCGCCAGCGGCCGTAGATGCCCGCGGTGCGGAGCTGCTTGCGCGCCGGGTCGCGGTAGGCCGACGGTCCCTTGCCGCCCGCGGGCGCCGCCTCCGTCCACGTCCAGTCGCCGGCGTCTAGGAAATAGACCGTGGGGTCGCCGTTCCACACCGCGAAGCGGCGGCTCGGCGGGTGGTAGGCGATGCCGGAGCGGTGTGCGCGCGGCGGATGGAACGCGACCCGCCGGCCGCCCTCGATCCGCGCCGCGCGCATATAGCTGTTGCTCTGCAGGTAGGGTATCCGGCCGAGCGCGCCCGGCGGCAGCGGCCAGGCCAGCGGCGCCTCGATGTCGAGCGCGACGAAGATGCGGCGGTCGAAATCGAGCGCGCCGGCGACGTCGTGGAAGGTCCGCCCCTTGCCCGACTGCGCGCGCCGGCGTCCGGTCATCCCGTCGTGGATCGCGAGCAGGCCGACCTGCGAGCCGCTGACCACCAGCGACTCCGTCACCGGGTCGTAGTC
>JBFWQM010000154.1:0-13257 GCA_050249455.1 Rhodospirillaceae bacterium
CGCCGGAGCCGGCATAGACCGTGTAGCGGCCGTCCTCGTAGACGCCCAGCGCGGCGCGCGGCTCCATCGGCACGCCGGTGACGCGCGCGACCCAGGTCTCCAGCCGCACGACATGGGCGGCGCGCGCGAACGCGGCGTCCGCCGCTTCGCGGTCGCCGACGTCGGCGTCGATCGAGACGTTGCTGCCCGCTTCCTCGCGCACCAGCGGCGCGCCGGGCGCCGCGGCGGCGGCGGTGTCGGTGACCGCCGGCAGCGGCTCGTAGTCCACCTGCACCGCCTCCGCGCCGTCGCGCGCCGCGTCCGGCGTCTCGGCGACCACCATCGCGACCGCTTCGCCCGCGTAGCGCGCCTTGTCCGCCGGCAGCACGAAATGCGGTGCGATGTAGCGGGCCGAGCCGTCGCGGTTGTTGAGCATGATGTCGGGCGGGCTGGTCGACACCGGGTTGTGCGGGATCGGCTTCAGCCCGTCGGCCAGCGCGTCGGCGCCGGTCAGCACCGCGAGCACGCCGGGCACCGCGAGCGCGGCGGCCGCGTCGATGCCGCGGATGCGCGCGTGCGCGTGCGGCGAGCGGACCATGACGGCGTGGGCCTGTCCCGGCAGGTTGACGTCGTCGCTGTAGCAGCCGCCGCCGGTGAGCAGGCGCAGGTCTTCCTTGCGGCGTACGGGTTGCCCGATTCCCTCGCTCATCGCGCCCTTTCCGGTCGCGGCGGCCGCGTCCCGGCCGGTCTCCCAGTCTCGTTGCGCGCGATTGTGCGCATGGGGCTATCGCACCATCAAGGCGAAATCGATTTCAGCAGGCCGGCGAAAGGGCGGAAGACGAAGCGCACCGCATGGCGCCCCGGCGGCACCGCGACGGCGCGGAACAGCACGTTGGCGCGCAGCATCGGCGCCGGCCGGCCGTCGATCTCCGCCTGCCACCAGGGATGCCACACGTCGTGCAGCACAACGAAGCCGCCGCTGTCCGACGCGACGTCGACGACGACCTCGGCATTGCGATAGGCCGCGATGCGGACAGTGCCGGCCGCATCGCCGGCCGGCGCGATCCCCGGCGGCGTTTCCAGCAGCACCGTGTCGCGCGGGTCGGCGTCCGGCCAGCCGCCGTCGCGGATCAGCGCGGCGAAGTCGGCCTGCCGCCAGCTTCCGGCGAACACGACGCGCGGCAGCGCGCGCGGGTTCTCGTAGATGAAGGCCTCGCGCGTCCGTGCGATCGGGCGCAGGTCGCCGGGCAGCAGCGCCGGATCGATCGCCTCGACCGGCACGCCGGTCACGACGAAGCGCAGGCCGAGCACGTCGGCCAGGGTCGAGCGGTACGACGGAAACAGCGGCGAGAATCGCCGCTGGTCCGCCGTCGCCACCGTGTCGCCGGCGCCTACGGCCTCGCCGTAATGCTTCAGCCGCACTGGGTTGTAGCCCAGCGTGTGGTCGAAACCGTGCACCAGCGCGACGTTCGGCCAGTGGAAGCCGAGGCCGACGATCTCCACCCGGTCACGCCGGTCCGGCGCGGCGGCGGCGGCGAGCGCGGCCTTGAGCGCCGCCACCGTCTCGTCGGCGGTGGCGGGCCGCAGGGCGTCGTAGGTTTCCGGCGGCAGTCCCGTCGCGCCGTTTGGCCGGTTGCCCCACGCCAGATCGGCGACCGCGACCGCCAGCACGACCAGCGCGGCCGCGCCCGACCGGCGCGGCGACAGCCGTCGGGCGACGGCCAGCGCGGCGACCGCGGCGGCCAGGCTCACCGCGGCGGCGAGCAGGGCCGGCGTCGCCTGGCCAAGCCGGCCGAAGCCCGCGGCAAGCGTCGTCGCGGCGGCCAGGGGCAGTGCGACCAGCAGGGCCTCGGCGATGCGCCGCCGCCGGCCGACCGCGGGAACGTGGCCGCGCAGCAGGCGTTGGAACAGGTATCCGGCGAGGATCGCCCCCACGGCGCCGAGCACGAATGTCGCGTCGGCGGGGCGGCGGTACAGATCCACGCCCGGCAGCGCCGCGTATAAGCCACGAAACGCCCAGGTGTAGCCGCCGAGCGCGTAGAGGAGGACGATTGCCCCCGCCACCGCGAAGAACCGCGCCTCGGCCGCCCACGCCAGCCCGCGCGCCACGCCGAGCTGCAGGACCAGCGCCAGCGGCACCGCGCCCGCGTAGAGCACGCCCATGTTCTGAGCCAGGAAAAGCCCGGTCCCGGGCCACGCCAGGCTCGGCGGCCCCCAGTAGGCGGCCATCGCGCCGCCGGCCCCGAACAGGTCCGGCACCGCTGCCGTCAGCAGGAGGGCCGGGTGCAGCGACCCGGCCGCCGCGCCGGCGTAGTCGATCGCCGGCCGGTTCGACAGCGCGGCGAGGTGCGCCGACAGCAGCGCCGGCACCGCGGCGATCGCCAGTCCCGCGATCCCCATTGTCGCGACGGCGGCAAGCCGCGGCCGTGTCGCCGTGCGATCGAGCCACGCCCAGGCGATCCGCCCAGCCAGGACGTAAAGTCCGATGAGCGCCACCTGGTCGCGCCCGATCGCCAGCAGGCCGGCGGCAACGCCGGCCGCGGCCGACCAGCGCAGCCTGCCGCTCGCCAGCGCCCGCTCGACCAGCCACAGCGCCACCGGCAGCCAGGCGACGCTGAACACCTGGCCGAGGTGCTGCAGCCGCCAGGCCGCCGCGCCGCCGAACGCGAAGGCGAGCGCCGCCAGCGCCGCGCCGCCCCAATGCCAACCCCGATCGTGGAAGAGGAAGATGATGCCGAGGCCGCCGAGACCGAGCGACGCAAGCGTTACGGCGTCGGCCGCGCGGAAACCGGGCGCCGCGTCCAGCGCCGCGAGCACGAGAAGCGGGAGCGCCGCCAGCGGCGATTGCGGATCGGCGACCTCCGGCATTCCGGCGAAGGCATGCGGCAGCCACAGCGGGCTGTCGCCGCGCGCCAGCGCGGCGGCGACGAATTGCAGGTGCGGCTGCCAGTGGGCCTTGGCGTCCCACGGAATTGTCACGGCGCCAGCCAGCCAGGGCCACGCCAGCGCCAGCCATCCGGCGGCGAACACGGCGACCGGCAGGACGATCGATATCGGCCGCGCCGTCATGCCTGGATGGTCTCCCGGTTCTCGCCGCGCCGTCACGGACGGTACGGCATCAAGTTTCTGTTACAGGCAGTTTGCTCGTGACCGTTACGGGTTTCTCCTATACCGATACCGGGCCTTACCAGCGCGAGTCGATGGCATGAAGACCGCACAGCGCGATCGCGACGGCATCGTCGCCGCGTCATGACTCCGCAAGACGCATCTCACAGGGGGCGCCCGGGCACCGAAGCGCCGGCCGGCTTCCGCGCCATCGCGGCCCCTGGCCCGTTCGTCGTCGCCCAGCTCGGCCAGTCGCTCGACGGCCGCATCGCGACCCTGTCCGGCGAGTCCCGCTACATCAACGGCACCGGCGCGCTCGACCACCTGCATCGGTTGCGGGCGGAGGTGGACGCGGTGGTGGTCGGCGTCGGGACCGTGGTCGCCGACGATCCCCAGCTCACCGTCCGTCGCGTCTCCGGCCGCAACCCGGCGCGCGTCGTGATCGACCCGGCCGGCCGGGTGCCGGCCGATGCCCGCTGCCTCGCCGACGACGGCGCGCTGCGCATCATCGTGCGCGCGGTGGAACGTCCGGTCGCGCCCGGCGTGGAGGCCGTGGTGCTGCCGGCCGAGGGCGGCTGGATCGCGCCGGCCCGTATCGTCGGCGCGCTCGCGGCGCGGGGCCTGTCGCGAATCCTGATCGAAGGCGGGGCCCGCACCATCTCCGGCTTCATCGACGCGGGATGCGTGGACCGGCTGCACGTCCTGGTCGCGACGATGATCCTGGGCTCGGGCAAGCCGGGCCTGGAGCTCGCGCCGCTCGCCGCGCTGCATCAGGCGATGCGTCCGGCCGCGCAAGTCAGTATCCTGCCGGATGGCGACGTGCTCTTCGATTGCGACCTGCGCGCCAGCCGGATGGAACGAGGCAGCGATGACGGCCCCGACGCGGCCACAGGCCGGATACTCGATACTCGCCATCACGATCCACTGGATCACCGCGCTCGCGGTGCTGGCGGCGATCCCGGCGGGTATCCTGATGAGCGAGCTGCCGCCGGGGGCGTGGCAGGACCGGCTGTTTAACCTGCATCGCTCGCTAGGCGTGCTGATCCTGGCGCTGGCGGTGCTGCGGGTGGCGACGCGCTGGATGCTGGGGATGCCGCCGCCGCACCCCGGCCTCACCCGGTTCCAGCGCGCGGCCTCCGAGATCGCGCACAAGGCGCTGATCGTGCTGATCCTGCTGGTGCCTCTGCTCGGCTGGTCGGCGACCTCCGCCTACCCGGCGCCGATCGTCGTGTTCGGGCTGTTCGAGCTGCCGCCGATCCTCGCCCCCGACCGGGCGCTGTCGGAATCGCTGTTCGGCGCGCACCGGTTCGCCGCCTTCCTGATGACCGGAATCCTGTGCATCCACGTCGGTGCCGCGCTGTGGCACGGGGTCATCATGCGCGACGGCGTGCTGTCGCGCATGCTCGGCCGCTGAGGTCAGGGCGGCAGCGCCAGGATGTCCTGGTGCCCGACGGTGCAGCCGTTCTCCCTCAAGCGGAACGCGCGCCAAGCGGCGGTTTCCACCCCCATTTCCGCCGCCGCGTCGGCGATGCCGCGCGCCAGGGCGGCAGCCAGCGCCACGTCGCCGTCGCCCAGCCGCCACGGGCTCGCCGCCGCGACGACCGTATAGCCGTACCGGCGCAGCGCTGCCGCAAGGCTGTCCGTCGCGGTGGCGCCTGCGGCAGGGCCGAAGCCCTTGTCGCGGCGCATGTGCGCGGCGAATGCCCCGACCACCGCCGCGTCGTCGCGATGCGGTGCGTCCCACGCCAGGACGCCGTCCACCGTCAGCACGGCATGGAGCGGCAGCCGCCGCGCCGCCAGCACGCTGGCCAGCCGCTCCAGCCACGCCGGCGAGACGAGGTCGAGGAGGGCGGACGTCGTGACGAGGCCGGTCGCCGGCGGGATGCAGGCCTCGAGCCCGGCCGCGAGGTCGGCTTCGACGAATTCGGTGGCGATCGACATCGGTACCGGGGCGGGCGCCCAGTGCTCCAGCGCTGCACGCGCAGCGGCCAGCAACGCGGGGTCGTGGTCGATCAGCGTCCAGTGCTGCCGTGGCGGCAGGAGGGCCGCCGTGGCGCGCAGGTTGGCGCCGGTGCCGCAGCCGAGGTCGGCGACGTGCAGGGTCTCCTGCCCGGCGAACGCGGCGGCCAGCCGGGCGGCGAGGCCGCGGTCGCGCGCCCGCGCGTCGGCCGGCTCGCGCAGCGCCAGCCAGGCCGGGTCGAAGCCGCTCATGCCGCCGCCCGCCGGATCGCGTCCGCGACGCGGGCGGCGGTGTCGGTCCAGCGCGGCAGCGCTTGGCCGGCGCGCCACGCCGCGTCGCGCAGCCGCGCCCGGATCGCCGGGTCGCCCAGCACGAAGCGGATCGCTGCGGCCAGCTCCGCCGGGTCGCCCGGCAGCACCTTCAGCACGGCGGTTTCCGGCACCGACTCGACCGCGCCGCAGGTCACGGTCGCGATCGCCGGCAGCCCGTGCGCCAGCGCCGTCGCCAGCGCGATGCCGTAGCCTTCGAGGAACGACGGCATCACGAACAGGTCGGCGGCGGCATAGAGCCGCGCCAGCGCGGCGTCGTCCACCGCGCCCGGCAGCGCGACACGGTGGCCCAGCCCGGCGGCCGCGATGTCGGCGCGCAGGTTGGCCGCTACGGCAGGGTCGCGGGTCAGGCTGCCGGCGATCGTCGCCTGCCAGTCCGCGTCGGCGATGCGGCCGAGCGCGGCGACCAGCACGTCGTAGCCCTTGCGCGGCGACACCGCGCCGACCGCCAGGATGCGCGGCGGCATCCGGGTGCCGTGGGCGCGCGGCGCCGGGTCGATGCCGGGCTCCGCGACCACGATGCGGTCGTCCGCGACGTCGAAGTCCGCGGCCAGCAGGCGGGCGGTGGCGGCGCTGGTGGCGACGACCGCGCGCGCGCTGCCCAGCATGTGCCGCTCGGACGCGGCGAGGGCGTCGCGGCGCGCCGGCGGCAGGCCGCGCTCGAGGGCGAGCGGGTGGTGCACCAGGGCGACGCAGCGCCGGTCCAGCGCATCGACCAGCGCCGGCGGCAGCGCGCCGCCGGCCAGGCCGTCGATCAGAAGGACAGCCTCTGGCGGCGTCGCCGCGAGCCGCCGCGCCGTCTCGGCGAGATCGGCGTCCGACGGATGCGGGAAGGACCCGGGCAGCGCGAGATGCGTCGCCGGCACACCCAGTCCGGGCAGCAGGTCGAGCACCCGGCGGTCGTAGACGTAGCCCCCGGTCGGCGCGGCGAGGTCGCCGGGAACGGCGAAGACCGCTTCAGGCACCGGCGACCGGCCCCTCGAACCACGCCCGCGCGACGTGCGATTCGTGCAGGGTGACGCGCAGGCTCAGCACCGCCTCCGAGCCGGGGCCGAGGCGGCCGGCCCGCGCCGCCGCCGCCATGCCATCGAAGATGAGCCGGCACAGTGCCTCGGTCGTGGTCAGCCTGCCGGCGAGCGCCGGCACCTCGTCCAGGTTGCGGTAGCGCAGCGGCTCAAGCACCGCCGCCAGGGTCTCCGTGGCGCGGCCGATGTCGACCACCACCGCCTCCGGCCCCAGCGTCTCGCGGAAGAACGCGACGTCGACAACGAAGGTCGCGCCGTGCAGGCGCTGGGCGGGGCCGAAGATCTCCCCCGGCAGGCTGTGCGCGATCATGATGTGGTCGCGCACCTCGACGGCGTACATGCAAGCGTTCTCCTTCACATCCGGCACGATTGGTGCAGTTCAATCATAGCGCACCACAGTCGCGAGGCCGGGCGCGCCGGGCGCCAGGAGGCGCGGCATCGCCGACGGCAGGTCGGCGAACGCCACCTCGCCGGTGATCAGGGCGTCCAACGCGTCGTCGGCCAGCAGGCCGATCGCGGCGGCGAGGCGGCGGCCGTGGCTCCAGCGCGGCCGGCGCGACGGCGAGACCTGCCCGACCTGCGAGGAGACCAGCTGCAGCCGCCGGCTGTGAAAGGCGCCACCCAGGGGCGCCGGCACCGCGCCGTCGCCGTACCACGACAGCTCGACGATGCGCGCCTCGTCGCCGGCGCAGCCGACTGCGGCGGCGAGGCCGCCGGCGCTCGCGCTGGCATGGAAGACGACGTCGGCCTCGCCCGGGGCCGCGCCCGGCAGCGCGAAGCCGACGCCCAGCCCGGCGGCGACCGGGGCGCGCGCAGGCTCGACATCGACGACGGTCACCGCGGCGCCGGGCAGCCGGCCGCAAAGCCAGGCGACCAGGAGGCCGATCAGCCCGCCGCCGACGACGACGATGCGGTCGCCCGGCCCGGCGCCGGAATCCCAGACCGCGTTGAGCGCGGTCTCCATGTTGGCGGCCAGGGCGGCGCGGCGGGGCGGCACCGGCGCGGGGACGGGCGTCAGCATCGCGGCCGGCGCGACGAAGCGGTCCTGGTGCGGGTGCAGGGCGAAGACGACGCACCCGGCCAGCGCCGGCGGCCCGGCCTCCACCATGCCGACCGCGCAGTAGCCGTACTTGACGGGAAACGGGAAGTCACCCTCCTGCATCGGCGCGCGCATGCGGGCGTATTCGCCGGCGCCGACGCGGCCGTCCAGCACCAGCCGCTCGGTGCCGCGACTGATCGCGCTCCACAGCGTGCGCACCTGGGCCGTCTCGGGGCCGGCCGCCGGCAGCGTCGCCTCGCGCAGCTCGGCGCGGCCGGCGGCGACGGTCCACAAGGCGCGGGCGGCGATCATGGCAGCCGGTCCTTCACGTTCGTGTGATCGGGCGGCCAGTTTCCGCCAAATGGAACAATGCTATTTTCATCCCGCACGGTTCCAACAGGACGTCTCCCCATCGCAGCGACATCGTTCGCCGTCCCGGCAACGACGCCGGCCGGCCTACAGCTTATACGCGACCTCGGGCGTCGGCGCGCGGTGGTGCTTGCGCTGAACGTCGCGACATGGGCGCTGCTGGTCGGCGCGGCGGCCGCGGTGCTCGGCGCCGGCGGCTTCACGGTCGTCGACGCGGTGATGCTGGTCGCCTTCGCGGTCGGCAGCCCGTGGACGGTGCTGGGGTTCTGGAACGCGGTCATCGGTTTCTGGCTGCTGCACGGGGTGCGCGACGGCCTGGCGCGCGTCGCTCCGTACGCGGCGGCGGGCGATTCGGATGCGCCGATCCGCGTCATGACCGCCGTCACCATGACCCTGCGCAACGAGGACGCGGCGCGCGCCGTCGCCCGCCTGCGGCTGGTGCAGGCGAGCCTGGACGCGACCGGCTTCGGCGACCGCTTCGCCTATTTCGTGCTCAGCGACACCTCCGACCCAGCCGTCGCCGCGGCGGAGGAAGCGGCCGTCGACGCCTGGCGGCGGGCGGCGGCGGCGCCCGAGCGCATCGTCTACCGCCGGCGCACCGAGAACACCGGCTTCAAGGCCGGCAACATGCGCGACTTCTGCGCCCGCTGGGGCCGCGACTACGAGCTGATGCTGCCGCTCGACGCCGACAGCCTGATGGCGGGCGCGACGATCGTGCGGATGGTGCGCATGATGCAGGCGCACCCGCGGCTGGGCATCCTGCAGAGCCTGGTCGTCGGGCTGCCGTCGGCCAGCGCCTTCGCCCGCATCTTCCAGTTCGGCATGCGCCACGGCATGCGCAGCTACACCATGGGCAGCGCCTGGTGGACCGGCGACTGCGGGCCGTTCTGGGGTCACAACGCGGTGGTCCGCATCGCGCCGTTCATGGACCACTGCGATCTGCCGCTGCTGCCCGGCGGCCCGCCGCTGGGCGGCCACATCCTGTCGCACGACCAGGTCGAGGCGGCGCTGATGCGCCGCGCCGGCTGGGAGGTGCGCGTGCTGCCGGTCGAAGGCGGCAGCTGGGAGGAGAACCCGCCCAGCCTGATGGAATTCGTCCGCCGCGACCTGCGCTGGTGCCAGGGCAACATGCAGTACTGGCGCCTGCTCGACCTGCCGGGGCTTGAGCCGGTCAGCCGGTTCCAGCTCGCCTGGGCGATCCTGATGTTCGTCGGCATCCCGGCTTGGCTCACGCTGGTCGCGCTGGTCGCGGTCAAGCCGCTGGACGGCGAGGATCCGGCGACATTCCCGACCGGGCTCGCCATCGGCGTCTACGTCTCGTTCCTTGCGATGTACCTGGCGCCCAAGCTCGCCGGGCTTGCCGACGTCGTGCTGACGCCGGGCGGCGTCGCGCGCTATGGCGGCGCCGGCCGCTTCGTCGCCGGGGCGGCGGTGGAGATCGTGTTCTCGTTCCTGCAGGGCGCGGTGTCCACGCTGCGCACCAGCGTGTTCATGGCGGGCCTCCCGTTCGGCCGCGCGATCGGCTGGTCGGGCCAGGCGCGCGACGTCCAGGCACTGTCCTGGGCGACGGCGTGGCGGGGCCTGTGGCCGCTGCTGCTGTTCGGGCTCGCCGTCGTCGGCACGCTCGCCGTCGTCCGGCCGGCGGTGCTGCCGTGGTCGCTGCCGCTGCAGGCCGGGTTCCTGCTCGCCATCCCGTTCGCCGTGGCGACCGCCGCGCCGGCACTCGGCCGCTTCTTCGTGCGGAGCGGCCTGAACGGCGTGCCAGAGGATTTCGATCCGCCGCCCGAGGTCGCGGGCGCGCTGGCGCTGCGCGACCCGCGCTGATGGTCCGCCGGATCAGGCACCTCGTCGCGCTCGGCCGCTCGGTCCGGATCTACTACGGCGATCGCGCGCGCCGGCGTTCGATGGACGCCCTGTACCGGCTGTTCCTGCGGCCCGGCGACCTCGCCTTCGACATCGGCGCCCATGTCGGCGACCGGATCGGCTCGTTCCGCCGGCTCGGCGCGCGGGTCGTGGCGCTGGAGCCGCAGCCCTGGCCGGCGGCATTCGTCGGACTGTTGCGCGGCCGCGATCCCGGCGTCACCCTGCTGCGCATGGCGGCCAGCGACATGGAAGGCGTCCTGCAGTTGCGCGTCAATACCCGGAACCCGACGGTCTCGACGGTGTCGGAGACGTTCATCGGCGCCGCCGACGGCGCCCCCGGCTGGGAGGACCAGCGGTGGGACGACGCGATCCAGGTGCCGGCGACCACCCTGGACGCGCTGATCGCCGCGTACGGCCGGCCCAGCTTCGTCAAGATCGACGTGGAAGGGTTCGAGGACCGCGTGCTGGCCGGGCTGCATGTCGCGCTGCCGGCGCTGTCGTTCGAGTTCACCACCATCCAGCGCGACGTCGCCCGGCGCTGCCTCGACCGCCTGTGCGCCCTGGGCGAGTACCGCTTCGACGTCGCGCTGGGCGAGAGCCAGAACCTCGTGTTCGACCGCTGGGTCGATCGCGAGACGATGACGGCGTGGATCGACGGCGTGTCCCACGCGGCGAACTCGGGCGACATCTATGCGGTGCTCGACGTGAGCGACGATCGGCGGCGGCCGTGAGGGCGATCGCCGCCCTGCTGTGCCTGCTCGGGCTCGCGTCCGCCGCGGCCGCCCAGGAGATCGCGGTCGAGGCGTCCAACCGCAGCGTGCCGACCTTGTGCGCGGAGGAGGACAACGTCCACATCTCGCTCGCCGCGCCCGCCATCCGGCGCTTCCGCATCGAGGCGCGGCACCCGGCCTATATCGGCACGCTCAACGTCGACCGCTGGGCGCCGGACTTCAGCCACTGCACCGCCATGGCGACGGGTCCGGAATACGACTTCGCGCCGCGCCGCGTGACGCTGTTCGAGACGGTAGAGTGGCAGCTGATCGGCTACACCTTCGCAAAGTTCTGGCGCCGGAGCGCAGCGACGGTGCGGGTCGGCGAGCGCGTCGAGCGCGACCTCCATCTGGTCCAGCTGTGGACCCGGTTCCAGGAGCGGGCGGAGGAGGTGCTGGTGCTCTATCCGGGCGACGGCTACTGGCGCGCCCGGCCGCTGCCGCCCGCCCATCTGCGCTGGAGCGCCTACGGCTCGTCGTTCCTGGTCGGGCCGGTGGAGGAGGCGGGGCGGCCGATCGTGGACCTGCGCGCCGTCGCGTTCGATCCTGCGACGCGCACCTTCACGCTCGACTTCGCGCGCGGCGGCGGCGCGACCCTGCGCGTCGACGCGCTGGACCAGGACCGCATCGCGCTCGACGTCGCGTTCGATGCGCCGCCGCAGGGCCTGCCGTTCGCCGCCCTGCGCTCGATGTTCGTGACCGAGGTCAACGCTGACGTCGCGCACGTCAACTGGCGCGAGAAGGATTCGAAGGCGTGGCGCACTGCGCCGGTGCTGTCGTTCACCGCGGCACAGGCGGTCGAGCTGTGGGCCGGCCGCCTCGTCCCGTCGCGCCACAACACCAGCGCGCCGGACATGACGTTCGGGGGGTTCGAGTCGCGGTGAGGCGCGGCGCGTCGGGCGACGAGGCTACCCACCTCACCCTCCCCATCGCTTTCGCGACGGGTCCCCTCCCTCTCCCCCCATAGTGGGCGGAGAGGGACGCCACCTACCCTCTCCGCCCATCGGGGGGAGAGGGTGCGAGCGTAGCGAGCGGGTGAGGTGGGCGGCCGCCGGCCTGTCGCCTACGCGATTCCGTTGACCCGCTTCAGGAAGCGCAGGGTCACCTCGTTGAAGCGCTCGGGGAACTCGAGGTTGGGGCAGTGGCCGCAGTCCTCGAACACGTGCAGCTCGCAGTCCTTGATGCGCTTGGCCATGGCGGGCGCGTAGCCCGGCTCGCGCAGCTTGTCGTGCGCCCCGGCGACGATCAGGGTCGGCACCGCGATGTTCTCGTAGACATTGGTGTCGGCGGCGCCGAACTCTGCGCGGGCCGGCACGGCCGGCGACTTGAACCGCGCGGCGGCGGTGCATTCCCAGGCGCCGGGGATCAGCGCGATGTCCTGGCGTCGCTTCACATAGGCGGCGTCGTCGGCCAGCTTCGTGGTGTGGAACATGGCGTTGAGCAGCGCCTTCATCGCGCCCTCGCTGCAGTCGTAGTTCAGCAGCACGCGGCGCGAGTCGTTGTCGGGTGCGAAGCCGCCCCCGGAGCACAGCACGATCGAGCGGATCGGGAAGTCCGACTGCTGCATGCAGGCGATGCGCGCCAGGTTCGACCCGCCCATCGAGTTGCCGACGAAGTCGGCCTTGTCGATCGACATGACCTGCAGGAAGCGGGCCATGTGGTTCATCACCCGGTTCCGCCCGCCGGCGAAGTCGTAGACCTTGTCGGTGCGCCCGAAGCCGAGCCAGTCGGGCGCGACGACGTGGAAGTGCTTGGCGAGCGCCGGCGCCAGGAACTCCCAGCTCAGCTCGGCCGCTCCGCCGAACTCGCCCGAATGCCACAGCACGACCGTCGGTCCGTCGCCGCCTTCCAGGTAGTGGGTCTTGATGCCGTCGACGCTGACGTAGCGGCTGTGGATGGTGGTCATGAAGCTCGGCCCCGTTCGATTGATTCAGACTATTCCGTCATGGCCGGAAGTCGGCTTGCGGCCGAACCGGCCACGACGGACCGTGACTTAGGAGACCTTCCGGTTGAACTCGACGCCGAAGAAGTCCTTCGTGCCGCCGCCACTGGGCGGGACGATGCGCGCCGCGCGCTCCTTCATCTCCTCGGGGTCGTATTTCGCGGTCAGCTCCTTCAGCCGCGGATAGACCTCGTCGTGGAACACCTGCATGTTCTCGACCGTCTCCGCATAGGACAGGAACCCGGCCTGCATCATCATCAGCAGGTGCCCGAAGCCGCCGGAGTACTCGTAGAAGTTCTTGATCTGCTCGTACACCTCGTCCGGGTTGCCGGCGAAGAAGTTGCCGCGCAGCATGTGGTCGTCCACCGTCGCGCCCGGCGCCGCCTTGATGCCGGCGGCGCGGCCGCCCTTCATCACCTGCGCGGCGACCTGCGGCGGGAAGTAGCCCGGCGGGTTGGTCCAGTGCGGCGCGACCTTGTTCGAGGTCATGTACCAGGACAGCAGCTCGGAGTTCTTCCGCGCCTTCGCCTTGTCCTTGTTGACATGCACCAGCGCGCAATAGGCCAGCCGGTCGAGCGGCGCGTGCGCGCCGTGCATCTTCAGGTAGTTCTCGCGATAGGCGTCGAAGATCGGCCGGATGCCCTGGTAGCCGGCGAGGAACACGGCGCCGACATGCTTGTGCTTGGCCACCGGCGCGGTCGACGGGCCGGAGCCGATGGTCACCCACACCGGCGGGTGCGGCTGCTGGTACGGGCGCGGCCAGATGTTGACCTGGCGGGCGTGGAAGAAGCGGCCTTCGAAGTTGAACGGCCCGTCGTGGGTGGTCCACGCCTTCATGATCAGGTCGTGCGCCTCCCACAGCCGCTCGGAGCCGCG
>JBFWQM010000155.1:0-13196 GCA_050249455.1 Rhodospirillaceae bacterium
GGCCGCGTCTCCTGATCCTCGACGAGCCGACCGAGGGGATCCAGCCATCGATCATCAAGGACATCGAGCGGGTCATCCGCATGCTCGCCAACCGCGGCGACATGGCGATCCTGCTGGTCGAGCAGTACCTCGACTTCGCCAGCCAGCTCGCCGACACCTATGCGGTGATGGAGCGCGGCGAGGTGGTGCTGGCCGGTCCCAAGGGCACGCTCGATGAGGCCGATGTCCGCCGCTATCTCACGGTTTGAGCCGCGCCCGCGCCGCGATCCGCCGCCGCCCGCGATGCAGCGCGGCGACGGAGCGGCGGAGGTCGGCTACGCCTGCCGCGACGGCCGCACCGCGCTCGCCGCGCTGTGCCAGCGTGCGCCGTGCCGCGTGCTGACGCCGAACCCGCAGCCCGGCGACCCGCCGCAGGCGGTGCTGCTCAACACCGCCGGCGGCATCGCCGGCGGCGACCGGCTGGCGGTGACCGTGCGGGTGGAGGCCGGCGCCGCCGCGACTGCCACCGCGCAGGCGGCGGAGAAGGTCTACCGCTCGCTCGGCCCTGCGGCGACGGTGCGCACGGCCCTGTCGGTCGGCGCCGGCGGCTGGCTCGACTGGCTGCCGCAGGAGACCATCCTGTTCCAGGGCGCGCGCCTCGACCGCCGCGCCGCCGCCGACGTCGCGCCCGGTGGCCGGCTGCTCGGCGCCGAGACCCTTGTGTTCGGCCGCCGCGCCCGCGGCGAACGCTTCACCGACGGCCTGGTCCACGACGGCTGGCGTATCCGCCGCGACGGACGCCTCGTGTGGGCGGACGCGCTGCGCCTCGACGGCACGGTCGCGCCTTTGCTCGACTCGCCGGCCGGCTTCGCCGGGGCGGAGGCATATGCCACGGCGTTCTACGTCGCCGACGATGCGCCGTCGCATTTGCCGCTCGCGCGTGAGCTCACCACGCGCGAAGGCCTGCGCGCCGGCGCGACGGTGGTCAACGGCATCCTTCTGGCGCGCTGGCTCGGCGTCGCCGACCGGGTGCGCGCCGCGCTGGCCGATTTCCTCGCTGCGCTGCGCCACGCCGCCGCCGGCTGGCCGGCGCGCCTTCCGCGGGTGTGGAGCACGTGATGGCGCGGCCCGCCCGTCCCGCCGCGTCCGACTGCAAGACGGAGATCACCCCGTGAACCTCACCCCGCGCGAGAAGGACAAGCTGCTCGTCGCGATGGCCGCGATGGTGGCCCGTCGCCGGCTGGAGCGCGGCGTCAAGCTCAACTACCCGGAGGCGGTGGCGCTGATCACCGACTTCGTCGTGGAGGGCGCGCGCGACGGCCTGTCGGTGGCGGAGCTGATGCGCGACGGCGCCGGCGTCATCGCGCGCAACCAAGTGATGGACGGCGTCGCCGAGATGATCCACGAGATCCAGGTCGAAGCGACCTTCCCAGACGGCACCAAGCTGGTGACCGTCCACCACCCGATCCGGTGAGGCGGCGATGATCCCCGGCGAAGTCACCTGCAGCGACGGCGAGATCGAGCTCAACGCCGGCCGCCCGACCGTGACCCTGGAGGTCGCCAACACCGGCGACCGGCCGATCCAGGTCGGCAGCCACTACCACTTCTTCGAGACAAACCCGGCGCTGCGCTTCGACCGCGACAAGGCCAAGGGCTGCCGCCTCGACATCCCGGCCGGCACCGCGACTCGGTTCGAGCCGGGCCAGACGCGCGTCGTGCGCCTGGTGGCCTACGCCGGCGGGCGAACGGTCTACGGCTTCCGCGCCGCCGTGTCCGGCCCGCTGGGACGCTGAGCGATGGCGTTCCGCATCGGCCGCGCCGCCTATGCCGACATGTTCGGCCCCACCGTCGGCGACAAGGTGCGCCTCGCCGACACCGAGCTGTTCGTCGAGGTGGAGGAGGACCGCACCACCTACGGCGAGGAGGTGAAGTTCGGCGGCGGCAAGGTGATCCGCGACGGCATGGGCCAGAGCCAGCGCACCCGCGCCGCCGGCGCCGTCGACACCGTCATCACCAACGCGCTGATCGTGGACCACTGGGGCATCGTCAAGGCCGACATCGGCATCCGCGACGGGCGCATCGCGGCGATCGGCAAGGCCGGCAACCCCGACGTGCAGCCCGGCGTCGACATCGTGATCGGCCCCGGGACCGAGGTGATCGCCGGCGAAGGCAAGATCGTCACCGCCGGCGGCATCGACGCGCACATCCACTTCATCGCGCCGCAGCAGATCGAGGAGGCGCTGTGCTCCGGCGTCACCACCATGCTCGGCGGCGGCACGGGCCCGGCCGCCGGCACCTCGGCCACCACCTGCACGCCGGGGCCGTGGCACATCATGCGCATGCTGCAGGCGGCCGAGGCGTTCCCGATGAACCTCGGCTTCCTGGGCAAGGGCAACGCCTCGCTGCTCGATGCGCTGGAGGAGCAGGTGCGCGGCGGCGCCTGCGGGCTCAAGCTGCACGAGGACTGGGGCACCACGCCGGCGGCGATCGACTGCTGCCTCGGCGTCGCCGACCGCTTCGACGTGCAGGTGGCGATCCACACCGACACGCTCAACGAGTCGGGCTTCGTGGAGGACACCATCGCCGCGTTCAGGGGCCGCACCATCCACGCCTTCCATACCGAAGGCGCCGGCGGCGGCCATGCGCCCGACATCATCCGGCTGTGCGGCGAGGCCAACGTTCTGCCGTCGTCGACCAACCCGACGCGGCCCTACACGGTCAACACCATCGACGAGCATCTCGACATGCTGATGGTGTGCCACCACCTCGACCCGAAGATCCCGGAGGACGTGGCGTTCGCCGAGAGCCGCATCAGGAAGGAGACCATCGCGGCGGAGGACATCCTGCACGACCTCGGCGCGTTCTCGATGATGTCGTCGGACAGCCAGGCGATGGGCCGGGTGGGCGAGGTGATCATCCGCACCTGGCAGACCGCCGACAAGATGAAGCGACAGCGCGGCCGGCTGCCGGAGGACACCGGCGACAACGACAATTTCCGTGTCCGCCGCTATGTCGCGAAATACACCATCAACCCGGCGGTGGCGCAGGGCATCGCGCAGCACGTCGGATCGGTGGAGGCGGGCAAGCTCGCCGACCTCGTGGTGTGGACGCCGGCGTTCTTCGGCGTGAAGCCCGACATGGTGCTGAAGTGCGGCTCGATCGCCGCCGCGCCGATGGGCGACCCCAACGCCTCGATCCCAACGCCGCAGCCGGTGCACTACCGCCCGATGTTCGCCGCGTTCGGGCGCAGCCTGGTGGAATCGTCGGTGCTGTTCGTCAGCCAGGCGGCGCTCGACGACGGCATCGCCGCGCGCGGCGGCCTGACCCGGCCGCTGCTCGCCGTCGGCGACACCCGCGGCGGCATCTCCAAGGCGTCGATGGTGCTGAACGACGCAATGCCCCGGATCGAGGTCGACCCCGAGACCTACGAGGTCCGCGCCGACGGCGTTCTGCTGACCTGCGAGCCCGCCACCGTGCTGCCCATGGCGCAGCGGTATTTTCTGTTCTAGGAAGGCGGGATGACGCACACCGCCTCAATCAATAATGGAGTCATACGCGGGTCGAGCCCGCGTATGACTCCTTTACCCGATGACAAGTCCGGCCGTGACGGCATGGGGGTTGGAAGAGGGGGCCGCCCGTCATGATCCGCGCGACCGAGATCGTCCCCGCCGGCACGTGGCCCGCGGCCGCGCGGCGCGACACCATCACCCTGGGGTTCGAGGACCGCTTCCGCCGGCGCATCCGCCTCGTCGCCGACGGCGGGCTGGAGTTCCTGCTCGATCTGTCGGACGCGGCGGTGATGCGCGCCGGCGACGGGCTGCGGCTGGACGACGGCGGCATCGTCGCGGTCGCGGCGGCCGACGAGGCGCTGGTGGAGATCGCGGCCGGCTCGCCCGGCGTGCTGGCCCGCCTCGCCTGGCACCTCGGCAACCGGCATCTGCCGGCGGAGATCGCCGGCGACCGCATCCGCATCCGCGACGACCACGTCATCGTCGACATGCTGAAGGGCCTTGGCGCCGACGTGCGCCGCGTCAACGCGCCGTTCAACCCGGAAGGCGGCGCCTACGGCCAGCACAACCACGACCATCGCCATCCGCATGCCCATCCGGACGCGCATGACCGTGGGCACGACCATGGCCATTCGCACGACCATCGGGAGCTCGGCCATCGCCACGACCATCACGACTGAGGCGCTGTACCGCCTCGCCGCGTGGCTGTCGCCGGCCTACCCGATCGGCGCGTTCAGCTACAGCCATGGCGTCGAGTACGCGGTGGAGGCCGGCCTGGTGACGGACCGCGAGACGCTGGTCGCATGGTGCGCCCACCTGGCGCGGCACGGCGCGGCGTGGACAGACGCGGTGCTGATCGCGCACGCCCACGAGGCGGCGGCGCGCGGCGACGGCGCGGCGCTCGACGCCATCGCCGACCTCGCCGTCGCGCTGCGCGGCACGGCGGAGACGGCGCTGGAGACGACGCAGCAGGGCGCCTCTTTCGTCGCCGCCACACGCGCGGCATGGGCCGTCGCGGCGCTCGACCGATTCGACGGGCGCACCGTGGCGCTGCCGGTCGCCTTCGCGGTGGCGGCGCACGGGGTCGACGTGCGGCTCGCGGTCTTCGCCTACCTGCAGGCATTGAGCGCCAACCTGGTGTCGGCGGCGGTGCGGCTGGTGCCGCTGGGCCAGACCGACGGCCAGCGCGCGGTCGCCGCGCTGCTGCCGGCGGTGGACGCCGCGGCTGCGGCGGCCTGCGCCACGCCGCTCGACGACATCGGCGCCGCGGCGCCGATGGTCGATTGGACCTCGATGCGCCACGAGACCCAGTACACGAGACTGTTCCGCTCATGAGCACCATGTCAAACGGGCCGCTGAGGGTCGGCGTCGGCGGGCCGGTCGGGTCGGGCAAGACCGCGCTGGTCGACCGGCTGTGCAAGCTGATGCGCGACCGCTGGAACATCGCGGTCGTCACCAACGACATCTACACCAAGGAGGACGCGGAGTTCCTGACCCGCTCCGGCGCGCTGGCGCCCGAGCGCATCATGGGGGTGGAGACCGGCGGCTGCCCGCACACCGCGATCCGCGAGGACGCCTCGATCAACCTCGCCGCGATCGGCGACATCACCCGCCGGCTGCCCGGCCTCGACCTCGTGTTCGTCGAGTCGGGCGGCGACAACCTGGCGGCGACCTTCTCGCCCGAGCTCGCCGACATCACGATCTACGTCATCGACGTCGCGGCGGGCGACAAGATCCCCAGGAAGGGCGGGCCGGGCATCACGCGGTCGGACCTCCTGGTCATCAACAAAATCGACCTCGCGCCGCTGGTTGGCGCCAGCCTGGAGGTGATGGACCGCGACGCGAAGAAGATGCGCGGCGCGCGGCCGTTCCTCTTCACCAACCTCAAGGAGAACCAGGGCGTCGCCGGCATCGCCGCGTTCATCGAGCGTGCCGGCGGCCTCGCCCAGGCCAGCGATAGGGGACAGTAAGAATGCACACGTCACACGGCGCGGCCGCCCACATCACCCTCCCGCCTCGCGGGCCCCTCCCTCGCCGCCCACTCCGGGGGGAGAGGGTGCGAGCGCAGCGAGCGGGAGAGGGGGGTGGCCGCCGGTCCCTCCTGCCGGCGCTGCTTGCGGCGCTCGCCGTGCTCGCCGCCGCGCCGGCGCACGCCCACGTCCTCGACGGCGGCGGCTCGCTCGGCGCCGGGTTCGCGCATCCGTTCCTCGGCCTCGATCACCTGCTGGCGATGGTGGCGGTGGGCGTGTGGGCGGCCCAGCTCGGCGGTGCGTGGACGTGGCGGGTGCCGGTCGCGTTCGTCGCCGTGATGGCCGCCGGCGCGCTCGCCGGCGCGGCCGGGATCGCGCTGCCGGGGGTGGAGGCGGGCATCGCCGCCTCCGTGGTTGTGGCGGGCATCCTGATCGCGTGGTCGCCGCGGCTGCCGGCGTGGGCCCCGGTCGCGGTGGTCGCCTTGTTCGCCGTGTTCCATGGCCACGCCCACGGCGCCGAGCTGCCGGCCGGCGCGTCGTGGCTCGGCTACGGCGCCGGCTTCGTCGCCGCGACCGCGCTGCTGCACGCCGCAGGCATCGCGCTGGCGCATGCCGGCCGCGCGCTCGGCGGCACCGTGGCGCCGCGGCTTCTCGGCGCGCTGGCCGGCGCCGGCGGTGTGTGGCTGATCGCCGGCTAGAACACGCCGCAGGCGATGCGTGCGCCGCCGCCGCCCAGCGGCTGCGGCTGGTCGGCGTAGTTGTCGCCCCCCGCGTGGATCATCAGCGACCGGCCGCGCAGCTCCTCGACCTTGAGGTTGGGAACCGTCATGGCGCGGATCGCGGTGCCGTCGTCGGCGACCGCCAGCTTGGGCAGGTCGCCCTTGTGGCCGGCGCCGTGGGGGCCCAGGTGCTTGCCAGTATGGGCGGGGTCGTAGTGCCCGCCGGCCGCCAGCCCGGCAGCCGGCTGGCCGTTCGGACCATCGCCCGGCGCGCAGCTCGGGTTCTGGTGGACGTGGAAGCCGTGCTCGCCCGGCGGCAGGCCCTTCAGGTTCGGGGTGATCGTGATGCCCTGCGGAGCATCGACGAAGCGCACCGTGCCGATCGCCTCGCCGACGCCCTGCGCGGTGATCTTGTTCATGGTCACGATGGTTTCCGCCGCGACGGCGGCGGTAGCGGCGACGACGGCCGCGCCGGCGCCCAACAGGAATGCACGCAACATGTCCGCTCCTTGCCCGCGGGCGCTTGGCACGCGCCGCCGATGCGCTAGAAACTACGCCTTCCGCGTCGCCACCACTACGCCGGACTTGCCCCGATGAAGAAGCCGAACGGCCGCCCTGCGGCGCTGGTCTTCCCCGACGACTTCCGTCCCGACTTCACCGGCTTCTCGCCGGCGGCCTTCCGCTACCTGCGCGGCCTCGCGCGCAACAACGAGAAGGCGTGGTTCGACACGCATCGCGAAACCTACGAGCGCGAGGTCAGGTTCCCGATGGAATGCCTGGTCGCCGCCTTCGGCCGCGATGCCGGCCTGCCGGTGTGGGGCGATCCGAAGCGGTCGCTGTTCCGCATCCATCGCGACGTGCGGTTCAGCCCCAACAAGCAGCCCTACAAGGTGCATGCTGCCGCGGTGCTCGCGCGTGACGGCGGCCGCGGCACCAGCGGCATGGTCTACGTCCACATCCAGCCCGGCGGCTGCTTCGTCTCCTCGGGCTTCTACCGGCCCGACCCGGCGGTGCTGACCGCATGGCGGCGGCGGATGGCGGAGAACCCGAAGGAATTCCTCGCCGTCGCGCGCGCGCTTTCGCGCAAGGGCGCGCCGCACGCGTTCGTGACCCGCGAGGCGCTGAAGACCCTGCCGCTCGGCTTCCGCGACCACGCCGATTCTCCGGTCGCCGAATACCTCAAGTGGAAGCATTTCCTGGTCCACCGCCCGGTCTCGGACGAAGAGGCGTCGGGCCCCGGCCTGATCGACATCGTGCGCCGGCACGCCAAGACGGCGACGCCGCTGCTCGACTACGGCTGGGCGGTGATGGAGTGGGTGGCGCCGCGGCGGTCGTGACGCCGGTGCGGACGCTTCGGCGCGCGGAGCAACCTCCTCCCCCAATTCCCTCCCGCGAGGGGAGGGGCTGGGGGCAGGGGCGCCACCATCGCGCGCCGTCCGATGCGCACCCGCCGGCGGCCCGGTGGAGGCCCGGTCCGCCGGCGGGGTCGCGGCGGCCTATGCGGCGCGGACCGGGACCGCCACGAAGCGTTCCGCGTCGTTGTGCTTGACCAGCATCACCACCGCCTCGCGCTTGGCGGACTTCGCCCGCTCGATGCCGGCGACGACCTGGTCGGGATGCGACACCGCCTCGTTGCCGACGCGCAGGATCACGTCGCCCTTGCGCAGGCCTCGTTCGTAGGCCGGGCTGCCCGGCTGCACGTTCACGATGGCGACCCCGCCCTCCGCCTGGGCGAGCTGCATGCCGAGCGCCTTGGCGGTGTCGGCCTTGCCGGGCGACCGTTCGGCCGACGCCACCTGGTCGGTCTGCGGCATGCGGCCGATCTCGGTGCTGACCGTCACCTCCTTGCCCTGGCGCAGCACGGTCAGCTTCGCCGTGGCGCCGGGATCGATCTTGGCGATGATCCGCGGCAGGTCGCGCACGCTGTCGATCGCCTTGCCGTCGACCGCGGTGATGACGTCGCCGGCCTTGAGGTCGGCCTTCCTGGCCGGGCCGTTCGGCACCACCTGGGCGACCACCGCGCCCTTGGCGTCCTTGAGGCCCAGCCCGCTCGCGATGTCCGGCGTCACCTCCTGGATGGTGACCCCCAGCCAGCCGCGCTCGACCTTGCCGTCGTTCTTGAGCTGGGCGACCACGTCCCTGGCCATCGCCGACGGGATCGCGAAGCCGATTCCGACGCTGCCGCCGGTGGGCGAATAGATCGCGGTGTTGATGCCGATCACCTCGCCGCGCGCGTTGAAGGTCGGGCCGCCGGAGTTGCCGCGGTTGATCGGGGCGTCGATCTGCAGGAAGTCGTCGTACGGGCCCTCGCCGATCGACCGGCCGCGCGCGGAGATGATGCCGCTGGTCACGGTGTTGCCCAGGCCGAACGGGTTGCCGATCGAGATCACCCAGTCGCCCACCCGCGCGCTGTCGGAATCGCCGAACTGCACCGCAGGCAGGGTGCGGCCAGCGTCGACCTTCAGCAGCGCGATGTCGGTCTTCGAATCGCGGCCGACCACGGTGGCCTTGAACCGCTCGCCCGACTTCAGCTTGACGGTGATGGTCTCGGCGTCGCGGATCACGTGGTCGTTGGTCACGATGAAGCCGGCGGGATCGATGATGAACCCGGTGCCGGCGCCCATCGCGCGCCGCTGCGGCCGCGCGTTGCCCTCGTCCTCGTCGCCCTGGCCTTGGCCCTGGCCCTGCCCGAACCGCTGCATGAATTCGTCTCCGAAGAATTGCCTGAACGGTTCCGGGATCTGCATCTGCGCCATCGGCGGGCTGTCCATCCGGGTCTCGGTCTCGACGCTGACGACGGCCGGGCTGACGCGATCGATCACGTCGGCGAAGCTCTGCGGGCCGACGCCCGCCTGCGGCGCAAGCACCTGGGCGGCGGCAGGCGAGGTCAGCGCGGTAGAGCCGTTGAGAATGTCCGGCAGGGTGGCGGCGCCGGCCGCGACGGACAGCGCGAGCACCGCGCCGAGCGCCACCCGGCGGGTCGATCTGGACGACATGGTCTATCCCCTCCTTGGGTCGGGACTTGTTGCGGGCGTCTTTTCGCCCCTCGAACCCAGAGTTGGGGGGCCAGCCTGTCGCTCGGCTTTCCGCGACATTAATTTTCCGTCATGTTCCGCGGCGGGAGGGACGGCGATGGCGGAAACCGGAACCGCGCCGCGAGTCGGGCTGTTCGTGACCTGCCTGGTCGACGCGCTGCGGCCGTCGATCGGGCTGGCGACGGCGCGTCTGCTGGAACGCGCCGGCTGCACGGTCGCGGTGCCGGCGGCGCAGACCTGCTGCGGCCAGCCCGCGTTCAACAACGGCGACGACGCGACGGCGCGCGCCCTGGCGCGCCAGGCGGTCGCCGCGTTCGAGGCGTTCGACTACCTCGTCGCGCCGTCGGGAAGCTGCCTCGGCATGATCCGCCACGGCTTCGCCGAGCTGCTGTCCGGCGATGCCGCCTGGCGCGACCGCCACGCGGCGCTGGCGGCGAAGAGCTTCGAGATCCTGTCTTTCCTCGCCGACGTGCGCGGCTGGTCGCCCGCGGACGTGCGCTTCGCTGCCGCCGCGACCTACCACGATTCCTGCTCGGGCCTGCGCCAGCTCGGCATCCGCGACCAGCCGCGGCGCCTGCTCGCCCAGGTCGACGGCCTGACGCTGACCCCGCTGGAGGGCAGCGAGGTGTGCTGCGGCTTCGGCGGCACGTTCTGCATTCACTACCCCGACATTTCCGCGGCGATCGTGACCGCGAAGGCCGAGCGCGTGGCGGCGACCGGCGCCGACGTGTTGCTGGTGGCGGAGCCCGGCTGCCTGCTCAACATCGAAGGACGGCTGCGCCGGCTCGGCCACGGGACACGCTGCCTGCACCCGGTCGAGGTGCTGGCCGGGGACGAAGCGTGACGGCGGCGCGCGCGCAGTTCCGCCGCCGCGTCGTCCAGGCGCTGGACGACGCGGGCCTCGCCGTCGCGCTCGACCGCACGACGACGCTGCTGTCGGGCCGGCGCCGCCACGTGCTGGCGGACTTCCCCGACTTCGAGCGTGCGCGCGACGAGGCGCGCGACCTCAAGGACCATGTGCTCGCCCACCTCGACACCTACCTGGAGACGTTCGAGCGCAACGCCACGGCGGCGGGCGCCACGGTGCACTGGGCGCAGAGCGCGGCGGAGGCGCGTCAGGCGGTGGTCGATATCTGCCGCGCGGCGAACGCGAAGACCGTCACCAAGAGCAAGTCGATGCTGGGCGAGGAGATCGCCGTCAACGCGGCGCTGGAGGCGGCCGGCATCCGCCCGGTGGAGACCGACCTCGGCGAGCACATCATCCAGCTTGCCGGCGAGTTGCCCTCGCACATCGTCATGCCGGCGATGCACAAGACGCGGGCGGAGATCGCGGCGCTGTTCGAGCGCCACCACGCGGGCCATCCGAAACTGACGGAGGTGCGCGACCTCGTCGAATCGGCGCGGCGCGAGATCCGCGACGCCTACTTCGCCGCCGACGTCGGCATCAGCGGCGCCAACTTCCTGATCGCCGAGACCGGCTCCACCGTCACCGTGACCAACGAGGGCAACGCGGAGCTCACCACCGCGCTGCCGCGGGTCCACATCGTCATCGTCGGCATCGAGAAGGTGGTGCCGACCTTCGCCGACATGACGGTGCTGCTGCGCCTGCTGGCGCGCAGCGCGCTGGGGGCGGAGTTCACGCAGTACGTCACTGTCTACACCGGCCCGAAGCGCGCCGGCGACCGCGACGGGCCGCAGGAATTCCACGTCGTGCTGGTCGACCACGAACGCACCGGGCTGCTTGCCGGGCCGTATCGCGAGATGCTGCGCTGCATCCGCTGCGGGGCGTGCATGAACGAATGTCCGGTCTACGGCGCGATCGGCGGCCACGCCTACGGCTGGGTCTATCCCGGCCCGATGGGCGCGGTGCTGACGCCGACGATGCTCGGGCGCGACAGCGCGCCCGACCTGCCGGAAGCGTGCACGCTGAACGGCCGCTGCGCCGAGGTCTGCCCGGTGCGCATTCCGCTCGCCACCATGCTGCGCCGGCTGCGCGCCGATGCGTGGACCGCGGGCCTCGTCGAGAAGCCGGTGCGGCTCGGCGTCCGGCTGTGGGCGTTCGCGGCGACGCGGCCCGCACTCTACCGTGCGCTGTCGGCCGCCGGACTGCGCGCCTACGCGCTGGCGCGCCGGCTGGGGCTGAAGCGGCTGCCGTTCGCCGGCGGCTGGACCGCCAGCCGCGACCTGCCGCCGCCGGCGGGCCGCAGCTTCCATGCGCTGTGGCGGGAGCGGGACCGGGACCGGTGACCGACGCGCGGGCGCGCATCCTGGGCGGCATCCGCGCCGCGCTCGGCCCGCGCGACGACGCGGCGGTCGCCGCGCGACTCGCCCATCCGCCGGCGCATGCGCGCGTGCCGGTCGACGCCGATCCGGTCGCTCATTTCCTGTCCAAGCTGGCGCTGCCGACCCTGAGCGCGAGCGGCGAGCGCGTGACCTCGCGCGCCGCCGTGCCGGCGGCGGTCGCCGCCTACCTGGCGCAGGCGGGCCTGCCCGCGCGCGCCGCCGTCGTGCCGGCGCTGGCCGGCCTCGACTGGGGCGGCATCGCGGTCCACGACACGCTCGACCGCGACGAGCCGGCCGCCGTCTCGCTCGCCGCCGCGGCGATCGCGGAGACCGGCTCTCTGGTGTTCGCCTCCGCCCCCGACGCGCCGACCCTGTTCAACTTCCTGCCGCTGCACCATCTCGCCGTGGTCGCCGCCGCCGACATCGTGCCGCACCTGGAGGACGCCTGGGCCGCGGTGCGCGCGCGCGGGCCGTTGCCGCGCAACGTCAACCTCGTCACCGGCACCTCCGGCACCGCCGACATCGAAGCCCTTCTCGTCCGCGGCGCCCACGGCCCGCGGTTCCTGCACGTGCTGGTGGTTGACGGGTAATGCGGCGGCGCCGCGTGGGCGGGTTTGAAACCCGCCCCTACCGAGCGTCTATTCTTTGGTAGGTGCGGGTTTCAAACCCGCCCTGTCGCCGCCGGTGTCACCCCACCGATGCCCCCGGAAATCCTGCCGCAGCTTCATCTTGAGCAGCTTGCCGGTCGCGGTGTGGGGCAGCGCGTCGACCACCGCGACGTCGTCGGGGATCCACCACTTGGCGACCTTGCCGGCGTAGTAGGCGAGCAGATCGGCGCGGTCGACCGTCGCGCCGGCGCGCGGCACCACGATCAGCAGCGGCCGCTCGTCCCATTTCGGGTGCGGCACGCCGACCACCGCCGCTTCGGCGACGGCGGGGTGGCCGACGGCGATGTTCTCCAGGTCGATCGAGCTGATCCACTCGCCGCCCGACTTGATGACGTCCTTCGACCGGTCGGTGATCTGCAGGTAGCCGTCCGCGTCGATCGTCGCGACGTCGCCGGTGGCGAACCAGCCGTCCGCATCGTGCGCGGCCGACGACTCCTCCTTGTAGTAGGCGCGGCAGACGCACGGGCCGCGCACCTTGAGGTCGCCGAACGCGACCCCGTCGTGCGGCAGCGGCCGGTCGTCGGCATCGACGATCTTCATCTCGACGCCGAACACCGGGCGCCCGACCTTCACCTGGCGGGCGTACTCGGCCTCGTCGGCGACGTCGCTGCCGTAGCGGGGCATGTTGATGGTGCCGATCGGCGACATCTCGGTCATGCCCCAGGCGTGCCGCACGGCGACGCCGTGGCGCTCGCGGAACTCGCGCACCATGGCCGGCGGCGCGGCGGAGCCGCCGACGATCACCCGCTCCAGCGGCGCGATCGCCGCGCCGGTTTCGCGCAGATGCGCGAGAAGGCCGAGCCACACGGTCGGCACGCCCGCGGTCATCGTCACGCCCTCCGCCGTGATCAGCCGCTGCAGGCTGGCCCCGTCGAGATGCGGGCCCGGCATCACCAGCTTCGCCCCGACCATCGCGGTCGAGTAGGGCAGCCCCCAGGCGTTGACGTGGAACATCGGCACCACCGGCAGCACCGCGTCGCGCGCCGACAGCCCGAAGGAATCCGGCATCGCCGAGGCGAGCGCGTGGATCACC